>NZ_JAYMVV010000012.1:0-238706 GCF_048056635.1 Phaeobacter sp. JH20_08
CGCTAAGAAAAACACGAAACTCAACATTTACAATGATTTACATGGAAACAAAGTCAGCAGACCTGACCCGAAATCCCGCAGAAAACCGCCAGACCACACCCACAGAAACCCCCATAAGCCACTTACCCACAGACTCACCAAACATATCCACACCCCAGAACACCCAAAACCCGTGAATCACACCTAACACCGTCAAACTCAGACGGTTTCAGGAGGACCCGAGGCAAAATCCAGAAGTAAGGGGTGATGCGCCGCTCGATGAGGGTACATGGCCGCGCGGGGTAAGTCCGCCGCGCAGATGAGGGTCGGACATATCGAGCCACCTGGATAGACATCCCCCTGCCTATCGGTGCCTGCCGCAGCCCGTTCGTCATATGTGTCTACTATATGTGTCAGATGTGTGAGCCACGCAGCCGGGTCGAAAGGCACAGTCCTTGCAGTCGAGCGGAACACGGACAGCGCAATATGCTGTCCCCTCAATATGCGCACGCCGCGCCCCCGGCAGGGGACGCGGCGCTTGGCCCAACGGAATTGGGAGCTCTTTCCAATTCGGGCGGGAGGCCTCTGCGAGGCGGCAGGCATAACCCGCCGACAGCATCCGCCGATTATTGCAGTTGAGCCCAGAACAGCTCGAGATGACGTGAAACGATTTCTTGGAAGCGGCCATCCGCCTTGAGCGCCTTCAGCCCCGCATTGATGCGGTACAGATGGGAGGTGCCACGCCAATGGCGTTTCGAGATCACCACATGCAGCCCTTCTTCTGACAGTGGACGCTCCAGCGGGATCACCTGATCGCGCAGCCCTTCGGCAATCAGCGTATTGGCCCCGAGGAACAGGTTCAGCGAGACGGCATCCACCTCGCGCGCCATCAGTTTGCGGAAACAGGCGCCAGGATCAGCCGCCTGCACAAGAGTGACCTGACCGCCGCTCAACCACTTGCGGTCGCTGCGTTCCAGATCATGAGTGTAGTAGCCCTCGGGGCGGCAGAGCCTCTTGCCAAGCATGTCGGCGTCGCTGTCGAAGGCAAAGGGTGCATCCGCCCGCACAAAGACCATGATCGGAATGGTCATCAGCGGTTCCGAAAAATGAAAGTTCACACACCGCTTGTCGTCAGGCGTCGCCGAACAATCCGGTTTCAGCCAGGGAAAACCCATGTCGAACTGCTTTTCATCCAGCATCGGGAACAGATGCTTTGACCAGTCCTGCTCCCAGGTGATGGAATAGGAGACCGGTGCCGGGGTCAGCTCCAGCGCCGCGTTCACCAGTTCGGTGACCATGCCCTGTCCGGGCAGCGCCTGATCGGTGAAAGGCGCAAAACCGCCACCGGTCAGAAGCTTCATTTCGGCATCATCCTTACGCAGAGGTGTGGCATCGGGTTCCGAGGCCTGCTGCGCGCAAGGGATATGCAGGGTCTTGCCCGGGATGACGCTGGGTCCTGCGAGCACATGCTGGTTGCTGTAATAAATCAGCGTCCAGCGGCTGCGGTCATTATAGTGGGTTTCGGCAATCGAGAAGAGCGTATCGCCGGGCTGAACCCGGTAATCGACGTTGCAGATGGCATGGGCCGCGCCGGGCGCAAGCCCTGTGGCCATCACCAATGCGACCGCCAGTGTTGAAAGATGTCTCAGCATGGCGCCCTCCCTCAGAAGCCGGCCCAGATCCTGGCCATGTGGTCTTCGATGATGGCCTGATACTGACCATTGCCGCGAATATTGCGCAGGCCTGTGTTGATCATCGACAGCATATCGTCAGCTTGCGGGTGGGTTTTGTGAACCACCACATGGATCCCCAGCACGGACAGGGGCAGCGGCAGCACATCGAACTGGTCCAGCAGGTCGTTTTCCTTCATCACGCTGCGCCCGGTGAATTCGTTGATCGCGACGGCGTCGGCCTCTCCCCGGGCGACCATCTCGAAGCAGTCGGCCACCTTATGCGGCTGCTTCAGAGTGATTTTCTTGTCTTCCATCCAGCGGCGACCATAGCCATCCAGATCGAAGGTCAGATAACCAGCCGGGCGGCACAGGGTCTTGCCCTCGATATCGGCGTCACTCTCAAAGGTGAAGGGGCGTGACTTATCCACGAACAGCAGCATCAGTGTTTCGAACATCGGGTCCGAGAACAGGAAGTTCACGCAGCGATAGCTCTCCGGCATGGTATCGCAATCCGGGCGGTACCAGGGAAAGCCGAGGTCCAGCAGCGCGTTCGACAGCAGTGGGTCGAAATGGGACGCCCAGTCATCCACCCAGTGGATCGCAAACCCCTGCGCAGGTGCCGCATCGGTCATCGCTGCATTCACCACCTCGGTGATCAACCCGCCGTTATGTGCCGTCTTGGAGGTAAAAGGCGCATAGTCGTCGCCGGTCAGCAGGTTGATCTTGCTGCGCACGGCGGCGGTACCGGGCTTCACCCTGACCGGCGCCGCGACGACGGGCTGTGCATCCGCCACCGCTTTGCCGCCGGGCAATCCGGTGGGCAGCCCGTTCAGGCAGGCCATGGTCAATTCCATCCCGACGCGGATCGCGTCTGGGCGCGGGCCGATGGCGTCGATATTGCGGCTATGGATTGCGCTCCACATGCCCACATCCTTGTAAAGCCGGTCGGCAATCAGCGACAGGCTATCGCCGGGGCGCACCTTATATGTGCCGCCGCAGGTTTCCGCCGCCACGGGTTTGGCCAGCAGGCCTGCGACGCAACACAGCGCCGCGATCAGGTGTTTTCTCATCTTGTCCCTCTTGGGTTTAACTGGGCGTCCCGCGCCACTGATGGGCGCCGCCTCTTTGTCTCGTGATTTGTGGAAAGCAGGCATCTCTGCAAAGCATCCGTTGCGGCCAATGCAGAAAACCGGGAATCGCGGGCGCCTTGCGCCGGTATTACTGGCCGACGAACAGCGCCAGGATGGTTGCCGTGTCAACGCGCCCATCGGCCCCTATCAAAGCTGCGGGGACCGTGATCGACTGGCTGCGATAGGCATCATTCACCATCTGGTCGATATAGGCGGGCGATTGGCCCTGCCCAACGGCACGCAGTACCATACTATAAAGGGCCGTGTGCGCCTGTGATGCGGCGGGAGCCGGGGCCGCCGGTTGTGCGGCAGCGGCGGTCTGGCTGCCACGGCGCAGCGCCGCCAATGTCCCGGCAGTCATCTGCGCAACCAACGCATCCTCGGCGCTGAGGGGGGCCGCCGTTTCAACAGCTGCTGTCAGCAGCTCTTCGGCGGCGGCACGTTCGGCAGATGTCGCGGTGGGATCAAGCCCGGCCAATGCCTGCGGTGTCAGCAGCTGGGCGACACGCGGCTTGGCAGCCGCAGGCTCTGCCACGTCATCAGATCCAAACTGCAACACGGCCAGGCCAACGGCAAAAAGCGCCAGAACAGCCGCAGCGGCGCCAAGTTTCGCAATCGGGGACATCCCGGTGCCAAGCCCTCTTACCTTTGGCTTTGCCGCATGGTTTCCGTGCGTGCCCGGTTTGGCGGTCGAGCTGGCAGCACCGCCTGATCGGGCCTGACCCGTGGCGACCGAAGACACTGCGGCAATATTTGCCGTGTTGCGGGTTTTTCCCGTCTGGGGCGAGCGAAGCGCACTGTTGCTAGAGGTAATCACACCATCAATCCTGACCGTGCGGGCAGACCGATCACCGGCCTCTGCGGCCTCGGAACTTGTTACACTGTCTTTCTTTAAGCTCAACATCGGCTCAAACTACCCCCGGCTGCTCCGAAAATCGCGGTCCAGCCGCGTTTTGTTAACCGATTCTTAACCTTCGAGCGATTCTGCGTCAACATTCTGCGGTAGAATGGTAAACTTCCACAGAACTTGCGATGAACCCGCCCATATAGAGAGTAAAGCGCATCGCTTCCGCTACATGCTGCCCCGAGCGATAGGCAGACCTCTGACCGCAGGAAAGGCGTCGGCGCGGAGGTGTTGCGATGATCGCAGCCTCTCAGATATGCAATCATAAGATGAACGTCCCTGCGGCTTGCGCCTGTCGAAAGCAAACCTGAATGGCTAGGTGCGAACTGCCTGCACTCAATATCCGCAACAATGACTCCTCGGTCAGGGTGGACCTGAGGGCGCAAAGGGCACTCCTGTCGGCGCTGAACCGCGCGGCCGGAGCATCCAGCCTGTCAACAGGAAGATGCCCCGCAGTGACCTGCGGGGCATCAAAGTCCGAAGAATGGAACGCGCGTCGAGGGTAAACCCGCCGCGCTATCGGATCTCTACATGCGATCAGAAATCCAGGTTTTCCACGCTGAGCGCGTTTTTCTGGATAAATTCGCGGCGAGGTTCCACGACGTCGCCCATCAGCTTGGTAAAGAGATCATCCGCTTCGACCATATCCTCAACCCGCACCTGCAACAGGGTGCGCGCGTCGGGGTCCAGCGTGGTTTCCCACAGCTGATCCGGGTTCATTTCTCCCAAGCCTTTGTAACGCTGTAGCGCCAGACCTTTTTCACCCTCATCGAGGATCGCCTTCAGCAGACCGAGCGGGCCGTGGATGGCCTGGCTGCGGTCACGCCGCACAAGCGTGGCAGTTGAGCCGTAGATCTCTTGCAGGCTGTTGGTAAAGCTCCCTGTTTTCCGTGCCTCACCAGAGCGCAGCATCGGACCGTCCAGTGTCCTGAGCTCTTCGACGCCGCGCAGGATACGCGACAGGCGAATACCGTTATCCTGAGTGATACGACCACGCCAGCCGCGTTCATATTCCAGCGCAATCAGGTCAAGACGCTGCGCAACCTTGTCGGCGACTCCCTGAAGATCGGCATCAACGGCGCCGGGTACAAAGGCACCGGCGACTGCCGCCTGCTCAAGGATATGGCGCGGATAATGCGTCGGGAAGGCATCCAGAACGCGCTTCAGCTGGCGCGCCTCATCAACCACACGGGCCAGATCCTGACCCACCAGCTCCTCGCCGCTGCCCAGTTTCAGAACCGCGCCGTCGACACCCTGATTGATCAGATATTCATCCAGCGCAGCCTGATCCTTGAGATAGACCTCGGATTTGCCGCGCGACACCTTATAGAGCGGCGGTTGGGCGATATAGAGATACCCGCCCTCGATCAGCTCGGGCATCTGACGATAGAAGAAGGTGAGCAGCAGCGTGCGAATGTGGGCGCCGTCAACGTCAGCATCCGTCATGATGACGATCTTGTGGTAACGCAGTTTCTCGATGTTGAATTCATCGCGCCCAATGCCGGTACCAAGCGCCATAACGAGGTTGCCGATTTCCTGACTGCCCAGCATCCGGTCAAACCGTGCGCGTTCGACGTTCAGAATCTTGCCGCGGAGGGGCAGAATTGCCTGTGTCATCCGGTCCCGGCCGGTCTGGGCGGAACCGCCGGCCGAGTCACCCTCGACCAGGAAGACTTCGCTTTTGGCGGGATCTTTCTCTGAGCAGTCCTTGAGCTTGCCTGCCAGATAATTGACATCCATCGCAGTCTTGCGGCGGGTCAGTTCACGGGCCTTTCGGGCAGCCTCCCGCGCGAGGGCGGCTTCGATGATCTTGCCGACGATCTGCTTGGCCTGATTTGGGTTTTCTTCGAACCATTCGGCAAGCTTCTCATTGACGAGGCTTTCAACCACGGGCCGCACTTCTGAGGAGACCAGCTTGTCCTTGGTCTGGCTGGAGAATTTCGGATCCGGCACCTTGACCGACAAGACGCAGGTCAGCCCTTCGCGGGCATCATCGCCGGTAAAGGAGACCTTTTCCTTCTTGGCGATGCCGGACGACTGCGCATAGTTGTTGATGGTCCGGGTCAAGGCGCCACGGAAACCCGCAACATGGGTTCCGCCATCGCGCTGTGGAATGTTGTTGGTAAACGGCAGCACGGTTTCGTGGTAGCTGTCGTTCCACCACATGGCGACCTCGACCCCGATATCATCCCGGTCACCGGTGATATAGATCGGCGCCTCCATAACAGGGGATTTTGACCGATCGAGATATTTGACGAATTCCTTGACGCCCCCCTCATAGAACAGCTCCACTTCCAGCCGTTCGGCCGGACGCTCGTCAATCAGGACGATCCGCACACCAGAGTTCAGGAAGGCCAGTTCGCGCAGGCGCTTTTCCAGCGTTTCAAAGGAGTATTCCAGGTTGGAGAAGGTATCTGTCGAGGCCAGAAAACGGACCTCGGTCCCGGTCTGATCCCCGCAGTCGCCGACCACCTTAAGATGTTCCGCGGTATCGCCCCGCTCAAACCGGGCGACATGTTCCTTGCCGTTACGCCAGATACGCAGTTCCAACCAATCGGAGAGCGCATTCACCACAGACACGCCCACACCGTGCAAGCCGCCAGACACCTTGTAGGAGTTGCTGTCAAACTTACCACCGGCATGTAGCTGCGTCATGATGACTTCAGCGGCTGAGACGCCTTCCTCGGCATGAATATCGACCGGGATACCGCGCCCGTTGTCGTGCACCGAAACACTGGAATCGGCGTGAATTTTCACAACCACCCGGTCCGCGTGACCGGCCAGGGCTTCATCGATGCCGTTGTCGACGACCTCATACACCATATGGTGCAACCCAGAGCCATCATCGGTGTCCCCGATATACATGCCGGGACGTTTGCGAACCGCCTCCAACCCTTTGAGAACCTTGATGGAATCCGCGCCATATTCTGCGGGGGCCTGCTCGTTTCCGGACATTCACATCTTCCTGTCTTTGCTTCAGGATTTTATACGAAGTCTGGCCGGGAATGTCACGCGCAAGCCCCTTTTTTTCTTGGTTGAATCAAGCCGCTCTGGCGCCCAGGGACGCAACCTTGCTCAGCCAGGAATTTACGGTCCCTTCAGAGGCGTCCGTGGCCGGGGCAAAGGAAGAGAACCGGGTCGGCTTGATGCCCACAAACCCAAGGATCTGACTGCTGATAATCCGCTTGATGGCATTGCCGTAGATCAGCCGCAGCCATAGAGCGGGCGTATCCGAAGTGAGCAGCACCCGCGCGGTTTTGCCGGTCAACATCGGTGCAGGTACGCCCATGAAGTTGACGTTTCGCGTGTCAAAGGCCCGCCCCGGCAATAGCGCCCGGTCAAAAACGCCCTTCAGCTTTGCCGGAACGGCCCCCCACCACATCGGGGTCGCCATCACAACGTGATCGGCCCATTCGAGATCGGTCAGAAATGCTGCCAGATCCGGCTCCAGAGGTTTCACATTCTGATACCCCGCCTGGCCATAGTCCATGTCGAAGCGCATCGCGGACACTTCGTGATACCGGACCGCGTGCCCCTCTCCCTCAGCTGCGGCCTGATAGGCTTGGCAGAGCGATTGCGACAGTGAGCTGGGCGCTGGGTGGCCATTGAGGATGATGATTTTTCGCGTGGACATGAGAACCTCTGAATCCTAAAACTGACTAAGGTCAATTTATTCAAAAACTGACCGTGGTCAATATATAAAATGACCACGGTCAAATTCTATGAAAGGTCGCCATGTCCCGCCCTCCGCAGCAACGTCGATTGGAAACCCGCGCCCGCCTGTTGGAGGTCGCCGACGCGCAGATCCTCACCGCTGGCTACAGCGGGCTGAGGGTCGAGGATGTCGTGGCTGAGGCCGGCGTTGCAAAGGGCACGCTGTTTTCGCATTTCGGCGACAAGAACGGTCTGCTCGCCGCATTGATCGGCCCGCGCATAATGGCCGTGCTCGACGAAACCGAAGCCCTCCCTACCCCCGACACTCTAGACGCGCTGATTGATCGTCTGTTGCCGGTGGTTCAGTTCGTGGCGCAGGATCGGGTGATTTTCGATCTGCTGCTGCGCTACTCAGGCACCACCGGCACCGAAACCGATGCGGTGATCACCCAGAGTTTCTTCCGCCAGATCTCTTTGTGGTCGGGATGGGTGGCAGAGCTGCAAGCCAGCGGCGCCCTGCGCCAGGATCAGCCCGCAAATGTCCTGGCCGAGGGGATGCAGGCGTTCCTCAACCATGTGCTCGCCCTGTCATTCTGTGCAGCGCATGATACGCCCAGCAGCTTCCGCGAGGATCTGCTGCTGTATCTCACACCCTGGCTGGCCCCACAGCAGTGAGCAACGCAGGGCGGAACTGATCAGACAAAGGGAATAAGACAGCCGACACCGATCAGCAGGCAGCCCGACACGATATTGATCCGGCGCAACGTCGGCGGGGATGTGATGTGCCAGCGCACCCGGTGCACCAGAGCGGCCACACATAGATTCCCCACCAATGGCACCAGGAACGACAGCACCACAATGGCAAGGATATCGAGCCATGTCACAGCGCGCAGGTCAAAGAACCCCGGCAGGACACCCATGTAGAACAGGATCGCCTTTGGGTTGCCCAGAATGACGGCGATGCCGGCGATAAATCCGGCCCAGAGCCCCGGACGGGTCAGGGCGCTGTCGCTTTCGATCCGGGCATCTGCATGTCGCAACAACATACCCCCCATAACCAGAAACATCGCGCTTGCGACCCAGCGCAGCAGCTCCATCAGCCCGGCAATCTCAGACACAATCCACGACACGCCCGCCACCGCAACCAGCGGCCACAGAATATCGCCGCAGGCCACGCCTAGGGCCAGCGGCCAGACCGCCTGGAACCCGCCCGACATGGCCCGTGCAATCACTGCCAGCCAAACCGGACCCGGCGTCAGGAACAGAACGAATAGCCCACCCGCATAAAGCATCAGATCCCAGACAGAGATGCTCATCCCGCCACCACCTCGGAGCCCATGGCGCCCTCCTCTACGGCAAGCATCTGCGCCTTCCCCTCAAATTCTTCAAACAATTCAGGGCCGGTGCCAGTCATCCAGGCCTGCGCCCCGAGCAGGACGATTTCCTGATAGAGCGCTGCGCGGCGTCCCACATCCAGATGCGCCGAAACCTCATCCAGCAGCAGAATAGGAGGCGCGCCGCCTTCCGCAATGAGCGCGCGTGCGTTGGCGAGGATCAGCGATACCAGCAACGCCTTCTGCTCGCCCGTCGAACATTCGCGCGCGGGCAGCGCCTTCGCCTCATAGGTGCCCAGCAGATCGGTGCGATGAGGTCCGAGCAAGGTCCGCCCCGCTGCCAGATCACGGAACCGCCCTTCCTCAAGCGCCTCGCGCAGATCCGACGCATTGTCCGGCAAACCGCCGTCGGACTGTATCAACTCCAGTTCCGCCGCAGGAAAAGCCGTCTCTGCAGCCTGTTGCGCCATACGTAGCCGATCGACCGCCGCGGTGCGCGCTGCATGTATGCGATGCCCGCTCTCAGCCATCTGTGTTTCCAGAACCCGGTACCAGGCGGGGTCGCGGATCTGTTCCTTCAGCAGGCGGTTGCGTTCACGCATCGCCTTTTCATAGAGCAGCGTCGCCTCGGCGTGGCCGGGATCAAAGCTGAGCACGATCCGGTCCAGAAACCGGCGGCGCCCTTCGGCGGCCTCGATCCACAACCGGTCCATCGCAGGAATCAGCCAGACCACCCGGCAGATCTGGCCGAGGTCAATCTGGCTGGCAGATTTGTTGTCGATCTTGACCTGTCGCGCCTTCCCGCCCTCGGACCAGGTCTCGACCTCATAGCTCCGGCGCGCAACGGTCAGCTGCCCTTTCAGCTTCCATCCCAGCTCCTCCGGCCGCCGCGCCATATCGGCGGCACTGGCCCGCCGCAGGCCCCGCCCCGGCGAAAACAGCGAGACAGCCTCAAGAATATTGGTCTTACCGGCACCATTGGCACCATGGATGGCAACCGGGCGCCCGTCCAAATGCAAATCCGCCCGCAGATGCGAGCGGAAGTGCGACAGTGTCAGCTCAGTCAGCGCCAGCATGGGGCGGGATCCGATGTCATCTTTCCAAAAATACTCAAATCGCCCGTTGCGGCGGGCGGCTCAGCCGCCAGGAGAGCAGGCCGTGCCATCGGCCACGTCAAACACGCATCGGCATCACGACATAAACGGCGCTTTCGTCGCTGCCTTCGCGCATCAGGGTCGGATCGCCGGAGGAGTTGAACATGAACACCGCATTTTCACGATCAACCTGATTGGCGATCTCCAGCAGGTATTTGGCGTTGAACCCGATTTCCAGCCGTTCATCGCGATAGGCCACGGCCAGTTCTTCCTCGGCAGCGCCGCTGTCCGGTGCATTGACGGACAGGATCAGCCGATCCTCATCCAGTTGCAGCTTCACCGCACGCGACCGCTCGGAGGAAACCGTGGCAACCCGGTCAACAGCGCGGGCAAATTCCGCCGCGTCCACTTCCAGACGGCGCGTATTGCCTGCCGGAATGACGCGTGTGTAATCGGGGAAAGTTCCGTCGATCACCTTTGATGTCAGGGTAATGCTGGGCGTGGCAAACCGGACCTTGGTCTCGGACACCGAAACCGCGATATCCATTTCGTCGTCATCCAGCAGCTTGCGCAGCTCGCCCACCGTCTTGCGCGGTACGATCACGCCGGGCATATCCTCTGCCCCCATCGGCAGATTGGCGTCGATACGCGCCAGGCGGTGGCCATCGGTAGCCACGCAGCGCAGCGCCTTGCCGCCTTCAACCCCATCCGCCACATGCATATAGACGCCGTTCAGATAATAGCGGGTTTCCTCGGTGGAGATGGCGAATTTCGACTTGTCGAACAGCCGACGCAACACTGCGGCGTTGGCCGTGAAATTGGAATGATATTCCGAAGAAGCCATGACCGGGAAATCTTCACGCGGCAGCGTCGCCAGCGAGAAATTTGATCGGCCTGCCTCAACCGTGAGACGGCCGCTTGCGGCATCGGCTGTGAGTGTGACCAGAGCGCCATCCGGTAGTTTGCGCACGATTTCATGCAGCGTGGTGGCGGCCACGGTGGTGGCGCCTGCCCGCTCGACCTGGGCCGGGGCCTTGTCGACCACCTCGATATCCAGATCGGTCGCACGGAACTGAACGATGTCCCCTTCCGCTTCAATCAGCACATTTGCCAGGATCGGAATGGTATTGCGACGCTCAACCACAGACTGGGCCTGAGCCACAGCTTTCAACAGGGTGCCGCGTTCGATGCTGATCTTCATGTCCCTAAGTCCTCTAACGTCTGGCCGGGAGAAGCAACGTAACGCTTTACCCCTTCGGCACAAGGCTTTTTATGGATTTGTCCAAGGGATTGCCCGCAGCGTCAAGGGCGGATGACCCCGGGCTCGATTTATCCCCGATAAACGTGGCGCTCTGGCATGGTTTGCCGGTTTCACCCGCCGCCGCGCGCGCCCAGCTGTCCTGACCCGGAGGGCAAAAGACCCCGGACGGGCCGGGGTCATTGTGGGACTATTGGGTTTACCGCCTGGGGCGATGATCAACGCGCGATCTGCCAGAACAACAGGAGTGCCTTACGCCTCCAGAGAGCGGCGCAGCATTTCGACATCTTCGGCGATCTGGCCGTCGATTGTCTTCAGCTCTTCGATGCGGCGCACACCGTGCATGACCGTGGTGTGATCGCGACCACCAAAGCGCCGACCGATTTCCGGCAGGCTGCGACTGGTCAGCTGCTTGCACAGATACATCGCCACCTGACGCGGGCGCGCATAGGAACGCAGACGCTTGGGGCCGATGATATCGGACATGCGGATGTTGTAATACTCGGAGACCTTGCGCTGGATCTCTTCGACCGTGATTTTGCGCTCGGAGGCGCGCAGAACATCGGCCAGACAATCCTGGGTGAGCTCCATGTCGATCTCGCGACCGACTAGGGAGGCAAAGGCGAAGAGACGTGTCAGCGCACCTTCGAGAACACGCACATTGGTCGAGATACGATGCGCCAGGAACTCCAGCACGCCGTCCGCGATGCGCAGATCCGGATAGGTCTGCATCTGCTGCGCCACTTTTGACTGCAGAATGCCCAGACGCAGCTCATAGTCGGTCGGATGCAGGTCAACGACCAGACCACATTGCAGACGCGACCGGACACGATCCTCAAGATCCTTGATCTCACCCGGGGCGCGGTCGGCGGAAATGATGATTTGCTTGTTCTGGTCAACCAGCGCGTTGAACGTGTGGAAGAATTCTTCCTGCGTGCTGTCCTTGCCGGCGATGAACTGGACGTCATCGACCATCAGCACGTCCACCGAGCGGAACAGATGTTTAAAGTCCATCATCTTGCGTTCGCGCAGGGCCTGCACGAAACGATACATGAACTGTTCTGCCGACAGATAGAGCACATTCAACTCTGGATTTCGCGCTGTCAGTTCCCATGCAATCGCGTGCATCAGGTGCGTTTTACCCAGACCAACACCACCATAAAGCACCAGCGGGTTGAACGTAACAGGACCGCCATCGGCGACGCGGCGAGCGGCGGCATGGGCCAGCTCGTTCGGCTTGCCGACGACAAAGCTGTCGAAGGTAAAGCGCGGATCCAAAGGCGCAGCCTGCAGCGTGTCGCCCTGATCCTTGGCAGCGTAACCTGTGGCAGCACGGGCGCGCGGCAGTTCGGTCAGCGCCTCGTCATCCAGGTCCAGCGGCAGATCATCGGCAGCGCCCTTGGTCGCAGTGGCAGCCGGTCGCGCCGTCGTATTGGCCGCAACCTTGAAAGCCAGGCGCTGGACCGGTTCACCCGACATATTCAGCTCATGCAGAATCAGGTCAGCAAAGTTCTGGCTGACGTAGTTGCCCATGAAGTTCGTCGGCACGTTGAAGATGGCAACGCCATTATCAACACGGGTAAACTCCAGAGGTTCGATCCAAGTTGTAAAGTTGTTTTGCCCCACGGTTTTCAACAAACGCTGTCTCAACCGTCCCCAGTTATCTTCCGTCATTCTGCGCCTCACGCGTCCCAATAGCATCGGCCCTTATTTGGCCTCTTGTTTCATCCCCAGTCTGGCCCAATCCCAGACGACGTTCACGCACAACGGATGTGTGTACTGACCCATAGTTTGGGCAGCACTGCCTTGCAGAAGGCAAAGTTCAGGATCGCGTCTAAATCAACCGGCAAGTCGCTTTGCAGCGGTCGAATGGTCGAACCAAATACATACACAATTGGAACAGGCCCGCCGTCTGGATAGATCCAGAAACACAGCAGGAGCGCGGTGCACGGTGTATCGAAATACCTGTGTACCAGCACAATCAGCCTCCTTGAGTCCCATCAAGGATACCGCGAGCAGCCTGTCCCCCCAGCGAGTGAATCGCTGTAACAGTGGTAGCAATTCGGGAGGGGTGGCAGCAACGAAACTATGATGTTGACTCAGGGATTGGGGACAAAGAATCCCCTGCGCCCGCAACCACCGCACCAGCTGTGACCAAAATGCAAAAGGCGCCGCTGAACGCGACGCCTTTGTGTTTTTTCCGGCTTGTCGAGGGGCAGCTGAACGCGGGTGCGATGGAATCAGCAGGCGCCTACGAAAGACCCGATTAGCCCAGCGCTTTGACGCGCGCTGTCAGGCGGGAGATTTTCCGCGCTGCTGTGTTCTTGTGGTAGACGCCTTTGGTCACGCCACGCATCAGCTCGGGCTGAGCTGCGCGCACGGCTGCGGCGGCTGCCTCTTTGTCGCCGGATGCGATAGCTTCTTCAGCTTTGCGAAGGAAGGTACGGATGCGCGAACGACGGGCTTTGTTGACAGCAAAGCGTTTCTCGTTCTGACGGGCGCGCTTTTTTGCCTGAGGCGAATTTGCCATGGTGTAGGACCTAACTTTGGTTTCGTGTTTTCAATAGGCGCAATGCCAGCCGAACCCGGTTCCGATCCACCGGTGTGATTCTAGCCAAGCGGGCTGCACGCGCATGTATGGCGGCGGGTAGTAGCGTCAAAACCGACGGAATGCAAGCCACCTCGTCCGCGCTGGTGAGTGGCTGTCGGAATATCCGCATCTGCACGGACACGCGCAGTCATTCTGCATAAGGTTAAGCAAGAAAAAGGCAGGCCCAGGGCCTGCCGTTTTCATTCATTCGATGCTGTCGGTCACTTGTCGCGGAACTGGGCTTCGCGTTTTTCAAGAAAGGCAGCCATGCCCTCTTTCTGATCTTCGGTGGCAAACATCGAGTGGAACACACGACGTTCGAACAGCAGGCCTTCGTTCAGCGGCAGCTCGTAGCTGCGGTTCACCGCTTCTTTCACGGCCATCGCCGTCAGCAGGGATTTCTCCGCAATCTTGTGGGCAGCGGCCGTCGCCTCATCCAGCAGTTTCTTGGCGGGCACCACGCGAGAGACAAGCCCGGCGCGCTCTGCCTCCTCGGCGGTCATGAAACGACCGGTCAGGTTCATATCCATGGATTTGGATTTGCCCACAAAACGAGTCAGGCGCTGGGTGCCACCAATGCCGGCGATCACGCCCAGATTGATCTCGGGCTGACCGAATTTGGCAGTATCTGCCGCAATGATGAAATCGCAGAGCATGGCCAGCTCACAGCCGCCGCCCAGTGCGTAGCCGGCCACAGCTGCGATGATCGGCTTGCGGATCGCGCTGATACGGTCGTTCACATCGGCAAACAGATTGTTCGAGAAAACCTCGGTAAAGCTCTGTTCCGACATCTCCTTGATATCGGCGCCCGCGGCAAAGGCCTTTTCCGACCCGGTCAGGATAATGCAGCGCACCTTGTCGCTGGCATCGGCCTCTTCCAGGGCGGTGCAAAGTTCACTCAAAAGCTCGGAGTTGAGCGCGTTCAACGCTTCGGGCCGGTTCAGTTTAATTTGGCAAACGTGGTCCTGCACTTCGACGTTGATCGTCTCATAGGCCATGGTATTCGCTTTCGATTGTTCCGTTCAGGGAAGAGTCATTATCACGCGACACCTCGCGATCAAGCTATCTTTGGCATTTGCCGCAGTAGAAGGATGATCGCCCGGACTGGACGAGCCGCGCAATGCTCCCGTCACATCCGGCGCGTCGGCAGGGCTCTCCCTCGCGGCCGTATACATCAAAGCTGTGCTGAAAATATCCAAGTTCTCCATCAGCTTGTCGGAAATCCTTGAGCGATGATCCGCCCGCTTTGATGGCGTCTGCCAGGACCTCCTTGATGATCGGGACCAGGGTGGCAACCCGCTGCGCGGCGATCTGCCCGGCCTTGCGCCGCGGCGATATTCCCGCGCGGAAAAGCGCCTCGCAGACATAGATATTGCCGAGACCCGCGATGATTCCCTGATCCAGCAGCGCCGATTTCACCGGCGTATTGCGCCCCCTGAAGGCAGAAATCAGATGATCCTCGTGAAAGGCATTGCCCAGCGGTTCCGGTCCCAGAACTGCCAGCAGCTTGTGCTCATCCGCCGTGGCCGTATCCAGCAGGTCCATGGCGCCAAACCGGCGCGGATCGTTAAAGGTGATGCGCGCCCCATTATCCATATCGAAAACCACATGATCATGTTTCTGCGCCTGCGGATGATCATGAACAAACTGTCCCAAGGGATCCCCAGATACCGTCATGCGGCCCGACATGCCCAGATGCACCAGCAATGTCTCGCCACTGTCGAGGTCGGCCAGGATGTATTTTGATCGCCGCCGAAGCGCATTGACGCGGCGGCCTGTCAGCCGTTCCGCCATACGCTCCGGGAAGGGCCAGCGCAGATCCGGACGATTTACAGTGGCCTTTTCGATCACCGCGCCCTCCATCGCGGGGGACAATCCGCGGCGCACCGTCTCGACCTCGGGCAATTCTGGCATTACATCCCTCCTGACACATTGCACCAACATGGGGCCGAAGGGCCACATTGTACCGCCCTTCCAGCGCCCTATAACTGGGGCGACACACAACAAACGGCAAGCCGCATGACCCAGAGATCTGAAGATACCACCCATTTCGGGTTCGAAACCGTGCCCGAGTCGGAGAAGGCAGGGCGCGTGCAGGGCGTGTTCAACTCGGTCGCCTCAAAATATGACGTTATGAACGATGTCATGAGCATGGGAATTCATCGTATCTGGAAAGATGCGATGATGGACTGGCTGTCGCCGCGCCCCGGCCAGCGACTGCTGGATGTTGCCGGCGGGACCGGTGACATTTCCTTCCGGTTTCTGAAGCGCGCAGGCTATGGCCACTCTACGGTGCTCGATCTGACAGCCCCGATGCTGGAAGAGGGACGCAAACGCGCTGAAGCCGCGCAGATGGCCGATAGCCTGGATTGGGTCACCGGCGATGCCATGGCGCTGCCGTTCAAGGACAATAGCTTTGATGTCTACACCATCTCCTTTGGCATTCGGAACGTCACCCGCCCTCAGGAAGCCCTGAATGAAGCCTACCGTGTCTTGAAGCCGGGAGGGCGCCTGATGGTGCTGGAGTTCAGCCAGCTGCCGAACCCGGCCATGCAAAAGGCCTATGACCTCTATTCCTTCAACGTGATTCCCCGCATGGGGCAGATGATCGCGAACGATTATGACAGCTACCAGTATCTGGTCGAATCGATCCGCAACTTCCCCGATCAGGAGACCTTTCTGTCGATGGTGCGCGCGGCTGGTTTTGCCAATGCCAAATACCGCAACCTGTCGTTGGGAATCGCTGCGCTGCACTCCGGCTGGAAGATCTGATCCATGCGTGGACCCCACAATATTATCCGCCTGATCCGCACAGGCGCCACTTTTGAGCGCACTGGCGCCATGAACGTGGTGCTTGATGCTTTCGAGGCGCCGAAACCGCTGCGTATTCTGGCCCGCACCCTTGGCTGGCCGTTCAAATGGCTCGGCTACAAGGGCGATCCCTCGATGCCGCCCGCCACCCGAGCGCTGACCGCGCTGGGGCCTGCCTACATTAAGTTCGGTCAGGTGCTATCGACCCGACCCGATGTGGTCGGTGACGATCTGGCGCTACAGCTGCGCGTTCTACAGGACAAGCTGCCGCCGTTTTCCCGAGCCGAAGCCATGGCACAGGTCGAACACGAGTTGGGCCAGCCGGTCGAGCATATCTATTCCGAATTCAGCGAACCGATTGCGGCTGCCTCCATCGCGCAGGTCCATCGCGCAAGGCTCGTCGAGAGCGGTCGCGAAGTGGCGGTGAAGGTTCTGCGCCCCGGCATCGAACGCGCCTTCCGCAAGGATGTGGACGCATTCTATTTTGCCGCACGGATCGCCGATTTGTTTGCGCCCGGCGCGCGGCGGCTCAAGCCGATGGATGTGATCAAGCATTTCGACGGCGTGGTGCAGGGTGAGCTGGACCTGCGACTGGAAAGCGCGGCAGCCTCGGAATTTGCCGCCAATACCAAGGATGACGACGGATTTCAGCTGCCGGAAATCCTGTGGAATCACTCGGCCCGCCGGGTCATGACACTGGGCTGGGCCGATGGGCTCCCACTTGGCGACAATGCCGCGCTGGATGCCGCTGGCCACGATCGCCGGGTGTTGGCGGAGCGCGTGCTTTCGCTGTTTCTACGCCATGCGTTGCGCGACGGCTATTTCCATGCCGACATGCACCAGGGCAACCTGAAGGTCGCCGCCAATGGCGATATCATCGCCTATGATTTTGGCATCATGGGGCACATCGACGAATACACCCGCCGCGTCTACGCCGAGATCCTCTTTGGCTTCATCAAGCGTGATTACAAGCGGGTGGCCGAGGTGCATTTCGAGGCCGGTTACGTACCGGCCGACCGCGATGTCGATGAATTTGCCCGTGCGTTGCGCGCCGTGGGCGAGCCGATTTTTGGCATGGATGCCACCCATATCTCAATGGGTCGCTTGCTCAACTACCTGTTTGAGGTGACCGAACGTTTTGGCATGGAGACCCGCACCGAGCTGATTCTGCTGCAACGCACCATGGTGGTGGTGGAAGGCGTGGCGCGGTCGCTGGATCCGCATATCA
This sequence comes from Phaeobacter sp. JH20_08, assembly GCF_048056635.1. NCBI lineage: Bacteria > Pseudomonadati > Pseudomonadota > Alphaproteobacteria > Rhodobacterales > Roseobacteraceae > Phaeobacter > Phaeobacter sp. JH20_08. Next base: position 17,656 of record NZ_JAYMVV010000012.1, read on the forward strand.
ATATCTGGAATTCAGCGCGCCCCGTGGTTGAGGATTACATCAAAAAATCCATCGGCCCGCGCGCGGTGGTCGGCGATCTGATGAGCACCGCCAAGGTGATGGCGCGCTTCGGCCCCCGCCTGCCCGCACTGGTCGAACAGGCGCTGATCGCGCAGACCCATGAAAACGACGACCGAAGCCGACGCCGCCAAGGGGCGTCCGGCTGGGTTGTGCCCGGTCTTTGCGGATTGGGGCTGGGACTGGCCATTGCCTTTGCAACGGCTGCGCTCGGCTAGGGCCGTCAGCGCAGCCGATTCAATACCGTGAGCGAGGGGTGACCATCGGGTGTCAGACCCATCGCCAGTTGATAGGCGCGCAGGGCGGCGCGGGTTTTTGGCCCGATCCGCCCGTCCGCGCCGCCGGTGCCATATCCCGCCCCTGTCAGCCGCTGCTGGAGTTCGCGCCGCTCCTTGTAGGTCAGGGGGCGGCTGTCCTGCGGCCAGCTGGCCAGAATCGGACCACCGCCCCGCAGCCGGTCGCTCAGATGACCCACGCCGATAACATAGGCATCAGCTGCATTGTAACGTTCGATGGCCGCGAAATTTCGATAGACCATGAAGGCCGCGCCCTGCGCGCCTGCGGGCAGCAGTAGCGCTCCCTCGCCATGGTCGGGCAAGGGGCTGCCATCTGCACGGGTAACGCCGAGCCTGCGCCAGCTCTCTGCGGATTTGGTGATCTTGCGATCCGCCTGCGCATAGTCGAAACCGGCTGGCAGCCGGACCTCCAGCCCCCATGGCTGACCTTTTACCCAGCCAAACCGCTTGAGATAGGCAGCGGTTGAGGCCAGCGCGTCTGTGGGATCATCCGACCAGATATCGCGTTTGCCATCCCCGGTGAAATCCACCGCATAGGCCAGATAAGATGTCGGCATGAACTGCGTATGCCCCATGGCCCCTGCCCAGCTGCCCGTCATTGCACGCGGGGAGACATCGCCAGCCTGAAGAATCTTCAAGGCGGCGATCAGCTGGCTCTCAAAGAAGGCCCCGCGCCGCCCGTCAAAAGCCAATGTGGCGAGCGAACGGATGATTTCACGCTCCCCACGAAACCGGCCATAGTTGCTTTCCATGCCCCAAACAGCCGCAACGACTTCCTTGTCGACGCCATAGCGGGCCTCGATTCGTGCCAGCGTCTGCGCATGGTCGAGCAGCGCCGCCTTGCCGTTGTCGATCCGCGCCTCGGAAACCGCGCGCTCAAGGTAGGTCCAGATAGGAGTGACAAACTCTGACTGATTGCCATCCCGCTGCACAATATCCGGGTCAAAACTCACATCGGCAAACGCACGGTCCAAAGTGGCCTGCGACAGCCCCTCGGCCCGTGCCCGGGGATGAAAGGCCGTTATCCAGCCCTGAAAGGCGCGCTGCTTGGCGGCCGAAACGCTGGGCTGTTCCGCTGCCGTTGTCTGCTGTAGCGGGCGCGTCCGAGGCCGCAATCGCGGCTCCGTCATAGCCGAAACAGCCACCGGGCGGGCAATCGGTCGTAGGGAAACCTGCGGCGGCTGCGACGTCGCCCCCTCTACCACCTGTCGTCCGGTTGCAGCCGGCGGGCTGGATTGCGCGCCAACAGCGGTCATCATCAATGCCGCAACCATCGCCGTTTTCAGGAGTATCTGCCTTCGGGCGCCAAGATCGTATCGCATCTTACACCTCATTTTTTTCTGCTCGCTGCCAGTCTACCCGCATCGCAGGTTCCCACAAAGCGCCGCTGAAGGGATGTGCGGAGGTTTGCCGATCTGCCGGGATCAAGCCTCGGGCGGATCCGGGGCTGCGGTTTGGACTGGCCCGCAGGCGACACGGTCGGCCCGCATCTGGGCCAGCGCATCCCGCAGCATCGGGACGCGTTGCGGGCGAAAACTGATGTTTGTCGCCTCGAACCCGGCAATCCGATCCACCCGAAACACCCGCACATCATCGCGCAGCCCGCACCAGGCGATCAGCACCGTGGAGCGATCGAAATAGACCAGACCGAGCGGTTTCACCTGCCGCTTGGTGACGGCGCCTTTGGCATCGCAGTAGTCCAGCAGTACCTCGACCTCGTCCCATGTGGCACGGCGCAGATCCGCCAGCGCAATACCCGGCGGCTCCGGTCTCTGAAAGCGATAGGCTGACAGGACAGCATGGCGCAGCCTGTGGGCCTGCCGGTCCGGCAATCTGGCCTGCAACTTTCGCAAGGCCTCGGCGGCGGCATCCGCCAGTTCCGGATCGCCGATCTGCTGAACTTCGCGCAGTCCCAGAACCAGCGCTTCCAATTCAGTGTCGCGAAACCCCATGGGCGGCAATGCGTTGTCTTCGATCAGGGTGAAGCCATAGCCTGCCTCTCCGTCGATAATCGCCCCCATCTCGCGCAGGGTTGCGATGTCCCGGTGCACGCTGCGGGCCGAAATTCCCAGATCCTGCGCCAGTCCGGCGGCGGTATGAGGACCGGCACCCTGGCGCAGCAACTGCATAAGCTGAAAGAGACGATGAGATCGAGACATGTCTCATACTCTCTAACCCTAATGACAGTTTCTGTCATCACGCGCCGCTAAAACAGAGAGACCATTCATCAAGGAGCCAAACGGATATGATACGCCCCTTTGCCAGCGCCGAAGTCGCTGCCGTCTTTGATCAAGCCCCCCCGGACGCGCGCGAAGGCCTGTTGCGTCTGCGGGAGCTGATCTTTGAGGTTGCAGAGAATGCCCCGGAGGTCGGGGCGGTGGCCGAGACATTGAAATGGGGTCAGCCGTCATATGCGGCGGCGCGCTCCGGGCTTGGAACACCGCTGCGGCTGGGACCATCGAAGCACGCGCGATTCGCCCTGCTGGTTCACTGCCAGAGCAGAGTGATCGACAATTTTGCCAGTCGCTATCCAGCCTGGGACAAATTCGACGGGACCCGCGGCGTATTGTTCGACCGGGTCGAAGATGTGGAGCCATTGCGCCACGGCTGGTTGATCCGTCACGCGCTGACCTATCATGCCTCCACGACCGTAGCCGGTGAGACCCGGGTTGACCCGGACCGTTTCAACTAGAGCCTAACAAGGGGCGCGCCGCTGTCAGCTGCGGCGCTTTCTCTCCACCTTGCGCTTGATCTTGCTGCGCTTGGCCTTTGCTTTGGCGGATTTGCGTTTCACCGAGCGCCCGGCCGGGCTGCGGCGTCCGCTGCCGCCCCCCGCAGGCATCGGCTTGTCGTCGATAGACAGAAGTTCAAGCTCCAACCCACCGGTCACCGGGGTCGCCTGTGCCAATCGCACCTTCACCCGCTGGCCGATGGCGATGATCAACCCGGTATCGGAGCCCATCAAGGTTCCCGCCTCGGCATCAAAGTGAAAGAACTCCCGGCCGATGGACCGGACGGGCACCAGGCCATCAGCCCCGGTTTCGTCCAGTTTCACAAAAGCGCCAAAGCGCGCGATGCCGCTGATCCGGCCTTCGAATTCATTGCCGACCCGTTCGGCCAGATAGGCCGCCAGATAACGATCGGTGGTGTCCCGTTCCGCCATCATCGACCGCCGCTCAGTCTCGGAGATATGGGTGGCGATCTGCTCCAGCCGCTCAATTTCGGAGGTCGCCAAACCGTCGTCGCCCCAGCCATGGGCTGAAATCAGCGCCCGGTGCACGATAAGGTCGGCGTAGCGGCGGATCGGTGAGGTAAAATGCGCATAGTTGCGCAGGGCGAGACCGAAATGCCCAAAGTTCTCAGGCGCATAATAGGCCTGCTGCATGGAGCGCAGAGTCGAGATGTTGATCAACTCAGCGTCATCGGTGCCCGCAGCCCCATGCAGCAGTGCATTCAGATGACGGGTCTGCAACACCTGCCCTTTGGCCAGCGAAAGCCCGGCCGCGCGGGCGGTTTCGCGGAGCGCTTCCAGCTTCTCTGGTGCCGGCTCCTCATGCACGCGGAACAACAGCGGGGTGCGCTTCTTGATCAGGGTCTCGGCGGCCGCCACATTGGCAAGCACCATGAACTCCTCAATCAGCTTGTGCGCATCCAGCCGGTCGCGGAAATTAACCGAGACGACCGTGCCCTTCTCGTCCAGAACAATCTTGCGTTCGGGTAGGTCGAGATCAAGCGGCTGACGGTCTGCGCGCGCTTTGACCAAGGCTGCGTAGGCAGCATAAAGCGGCTTGATAACAGGCTCTAAGAAGGGGCCCGTGCGATCATTCGGCGTCCCATCCATGGCCTCCTGCACTTCCCCGTAGTGCAGCGATGCCGCAGACCGCATCAACCCGCGCACAAAGCGATGGCCGATCTTGTTTCCATGCGCATCAATCTGCATCCGAACGGCGATACAGGCGCGCGGCACCCCTTCGTGGAGGCTGCAGAGATCGCCGGACAGACGGTCAGGCAACATCGGCACGACACGATCCGGGAAATAGCTGGAATTGCCGCGTTTACGGGCCTCGCGATCCAGCATCGACTCGGGGCGCACATAGGCCGCGACATCGGCAATCGCGACCCAGATGACATGGCCACCGGGATTCTTCGGGTCGTCATCCGCATGGGCATAGCAGGCGTCGTCATGGTCCCGTGCATCCGCCGGGTCGATGGTGATCAACGGCAGATCGCGCAGATCCTCGCGCCCCTTCAGCCCCATGGGTTTGGCCGCATCGGCCTCCGCAATTACCTCATCGGGGAAATGGTCGGGGATGCCGTGCTGATGGATGGCGATCAACGAGACCGCCTTGGGCGCTGACGGATCACCAAGACGGTCGACAACGCGGGCCCGCGGCAGGCCAAGACGCGATTTCGGTCCGGCCTGCTCGGCTTCAACCAGTTCACCGTCGCGCGCACCATGGGTGGCGTTTTCCGCGACCGCCCATTCCGTCGATGCCGATTTGTCGATAGGCACGATACGACCGCCTTCATCACCCTTGCGGAAGATCCCGATGACCCGGCGCGGGTTCGTGCCAATACGGCGGATCAGCCGTGCCTCATAGTGATATTCGGCGTCCTGAACCAGGGTTAGACGTGCCAGGATCCGATCCCCCTCGCCCAGCGCAGGGTCGGACGCACGCGGCATCACCAGCACGATGGGTTCTACGCCTTCGCCGTGCCATTCCAGCGGACGCGCAAAAAGATCGCCATCGCTGTCCGGTGCCTTAACCTGAAGGACACTGACCGGCGGCAGGCGCTCCGGGTCGCGGTAGGTTTTCTTGCGCTTCTCCAGATGGCCTTCTGCCTCGAGCTCCTTGAGGATCCTTTTCAGGTCGATCCTGTCGGAGCCTTTGATGCCGAAAGCCTTGGCGATGTCGCGTTTAGAGTTATGGGTCGGATGGGCTGAGATCCACTCGAGGATTTCTGCCTTGGAAGGAATACGGGTCATAGGTCTGAGCTACCACGCCCGCTCTCCAAGGTCATCGTGAAAAGCGCGCGCCGGATGTCATTGTCCGACGCGCGCGCTCTTCATGTGCCAGATCACCTGCCGGTCACTTCCCGGCGAAGTAATCCCGCAGGATACGGCCATAAATCGATTTCAACTGATGGATCTGGGCGATCTCCACACGTTCATCAACCTGGTGCATCGTCTTGCCAACCAGCCCGATCTCGACAACCGGGCAATGGTGTTTCACAAAACGTGCATCAGAGGTGCCGCCCGTCGTGGACAGCTCTGGTCTGCGCCCGGTCTCGGCCTCAACCGCTGTGCTCACCAGATCCGACAGCGGGCCGGGCGGAGTGATGAAGCTCTCGCCCGAAATCTTGATCTCCAAACCGATCTCAACACCGAACTCCTCCGCGATGCGATCCGCTTCTGCCCGCAGCCAGTCGCTGAGACCGGCACCGGAATGGGCGTCGTTGAACCGGATGTTCACCGTCGAACGGGCCGTTGCCGGAATCACATTGGTCGCAGGATTACCGGTATCGATCGTGACCACGGCGAGGGTGGAGGCGTCGAAATGTTCGGTTCCCTGATCCAGCTCATGACTGGCGAGACGATCCATAAGGCGCGCCATTGCACTCAACGGGTTTTTGGCACGATGCGGATAGGCCGAATGCCCCTGCACACCGGTCACCGTGAACCAAGCTGACAGCGAGCCGCGACGACCGATCTTGATCATTTCGCCCATTTCATTAGGGCAGGTCGGCTCCCCCACGAGGCAAACCGACATCTGCTCACCCGCCCGGTCCATGTAATCCAGCAACGCGGTGGTGCCATCGACTGCGTCACCCTCTTCATCGCCGGTGATGGTCAGGACAATGGCACCCTCGGGTGGCGCGGTCTGAACCAGATCGACGGCAGCCGCTACAAATGCCGCCACACCAGACTTCATGTCGGTCGCCCCCCGCCCGTACATGAAACCATCTTTCTCCTCTGCGCCAAAGGGATCGACGGTCCAAGCGGCGGTATCGCCAACCGGCACCACATCGGTATGGCCGTTGAAGCCAATGGTGCGCGGGTGCCCCTTTTGCCCCCAGCGGGCAAACAGATTGCTGACCTCGCCGCGATCAACCCGGCTGCAGGAAAACCCCGCTGCAGTCAGGATTTTCTCGAGAAGGACAAGCGCGCCGCCCTCCTCCGGTGTCACCGAGGCACAGCGGATCAGGTCAGCGGTGAGCTGTTGCGGGTCAAGCGGCGAATGCGCGGGCGGCTGCATCATTTGGGTCCTCCGGTTCTCGGGCCGGACATGGCTGGCCCCCTTCCATGACCTCTGGCTACCTCGGTTCTGTCGGCGGTGCAAATCTCCTGCTGCCGGAGAGGGAGAAGACTGCGGATCCACGTCCCCTGCCACACAGCGGCTAAATCCAAACGCCGGTTTGTGGCGCAAATGCCGCGCAGATCAGCATTATTTCCAACGCCCGTCTGCGCCAACCGGACAAGCGGGAGGTGAGAGTGTTAATAAATCCTTAAAATACGACTCGAGGCAGAGCATCAATCGCCGTGGATCCACCGTAACAGCGGGGCCACAGAGCAGATCGGACATCGCGTCGCCCTAAGGCGGCGCAGGGGCACCCCTTTCAAAGGTGTCATGTTCCAGACCATGCGCTGCCTCATCGTGAAGAGGTGGGACAAGACAATGGTTGCAGCATCCGAGCTGACATATGACATAAACGCCACTGCGGTGCAGATGGCCGAGACCATCTTTGGCGATGGCGTGCAGGTGATCAGCGCAAGCTACACCGGTGACACCCGCGCGTCGGCTATTTATTCCAACGGTGACTCTATTGCGCCCGGTGCGACGCCGTCGGACACCGGAATCATCCTCTCCACCGGGCAGGCCAGCGCCTATACCAACTCAACCGGAGAGGCCAACCAGTCCACCAATCAGACCACCGCAAGCGACGGCCCCAACGGAGATCCCACGTTCAATGCCGCCGCTGGCACGCAGACCTTCGACGCCTCCTATCTGGATGTGACATTTGTGCCCGATGGCTCGGTGATGACGATTCAATTTGTCTTCGCCTCAGAGGAATACCCGGAATACCAGGATTCTGTCTTTCAGGATTTTGTGGGCGTCTGGGTCAACGGCGAGATGGTCAACCTGGAGTTTGGTAACGGCGATACCGATCCCGGCAACGTGAACTCCAATACGAACTCCAATATCTATCTCGACAACGCCAACGACGACTACAACACCGAAATGGATGGTCTGACCGTCACGATGACGCTGACCATGCAGGTTGATCCGGGCGTGGAAAACACCATCCGGATCGGCATCGCCGATGTGTCGGATGGCAGCTACGATAGCAATCTTCTGATCGCTGCCGATTCGGCACAAACCGATGTGATCGCGCAGACCGATTTCGCCCGTGTTGATGCCAATGGATCCCGGGTGGTCAATGTGCTGGCCAATGACACCAACACCTCCACAAGCACGCTGACGATCACTCATATCAATGGGGTCGCGGTTGTCGCCGGGGACGTTGTTACCCTTGGCACCGGCCAGCAGGTTCAGCTGAATGCAAACGGCACGCTGACCCTGATCGGCGATGGCGACGTCGAGGACTTCGCCTTTACCTATACAGCCAGCAACGGCACCAACAGTGACGTTGGCTATGTCGAGGCCACCAGCATCCCCTGCTTCGTGACCGGCAGTCGCCTGCTGACCGACAAAGGGCTGCAACCTGTCGAGACCCTGCGGCCCGGCGATCTGGTCATGACGCGGGACAACGGCTTGCAGCCGCTACGTTGGATAGGCTCAAGGCAGGTTCAGGCCGAGGGGCGGTTTGCTCCGATCTGTATCAAGGCGGGTGCGCTTGGAGATCATGAAGAACTCTGGGTTTCGCCACAGCACCGCATCTTGCTCAGCGACGGGATGGCAGAGATGCTCTTTGGCGCCCATGAGGTACTGATCGCAGCAAAAGATCTGATCAACGATCAGTCGATTACCCGCCGCCCGGGAGGTCGGGTGACCTATGTGCATGTGATGTTCGATGAGCATCAGCTGGTCATCAGTGAAGGCCTGTTGACCGAGAGTTTCCTGCCGGGACCACAGACCAGCCGACATTTCGACGCTGACGTTCTGGCCGAGTTGCAAGCGCTGTTCCCGGAGCTGGATCCGCTCACCGGAAAAGGGTACGGCCCCGCGGCGCGTCCCAGCCTGCGCAGCTATGAAGCGCGGCTTCTGCGTGCCACGCTTGCAGCGCGCTGATCGGATGAGCTGGCTGGCAACACGCAGCATCGAACGGGCGTCCATCGCGGTTGCGGTGACTGAACGCGAGACCTGCCTCAACGCTCCCGACGACGTTTTGATGACACGGGGCAGCCTGTGTCTGGATCTGTCGCTGGACGAGGCCAGGCCAAGCGGCGACCTGCTGCTGCTGGACCGTTCGGTGGATGATTGCCAAGGTTGGCCGCTGCTGTTGCGGCTCAGACGCAACCTGGGCCGCGGCGTCACCCTGACGCTCAGCCAGCCCGGCTGCCATCTGGACCAACGCATCCTCGCCCCGAACCCTTCGGGCAGCGAAAGCAACGCGGCACGTCTGATCTATTCCTGGGATAGTCTGGCACGCTGGGGGCGACTTGCGCTGATGACCGCCTCGGGGAGCACTATCGCAACGGCCGACCTGCAGGCGCCGCCACCGCTGCGCATCGGCGATGCAAGAACGCTTCTCGCAGCGCTGCCCGCCTCAGCCGAGGCCTGCGGCCTGCTTTCCGCCTCTCTCAGCAGCGAAATCGTACAGATGGCACCACTGGGCGGGCTGGAGCCACACACCAAGGTTGCCACGCCGGACGGCAATATACCCTTGGGGCAGCTGCAACGCGGAGATCTGGTTCTGACACCCGAAGGAGAAGCTGTTCCGGTCCTGCATCGGCTAGATCGCCGCGTCCCCGCGATTGGCCATGATACGCCCCTGCGACTGCGCGCACCGTTCTTCGGGCTGACAGATGATCTGCTGCTGGCGCCGCAGCAGCCACTGGTGGTCTCGGGAACCGATGTCGACTACCTTTTTGGTCGTCCAGACGTCCGTCTGACTGCGGCGATGATGCTGGGGACTGCGCTGGTAACGCAAGCTGATACCGATCCTACCGATGACCCTCAGGCTCCCTTCCCGCTGGTCGATCTGGCGCAGCTCATCCTGCCACGCCATGAGCGTTTCATAGCGGCAGGCACCGCGGTCGAGAGCCTTTATCTGGGGCGTTTGCGCCGCAACCGCGCCGCCTATGACGCCAGCGCACTGGCGCATCTGGATCGCAATACGATTCCCGAACATGCAGTGGACCCGGCCCCGTTGCTGCGCAGCTTTGATGCCGCAGTTCTGGCAGAACGACGCATCGCCTGACCACGACGCTTGCCTGAGCCTGTGGGACATTCTAAGGACAAAACGAATGATGTCTCATGGGGTTCTATCGTTCCGTTGCGCCGTTTTCTTGCTCCATTTGTCCTGATCTATCTGCTGTGGGGGCTGGCAGCGGCCGCCGAGACTCTGACTGTCAGCACGGTCACGCGCCCTCCGTTTTCGATGACAGAGGGTGATCGCGACACCGGGTTTTCCATTGATCTGGTGCGCAGCCTGAGCGACCGGCTGGGCTGGGATTATCAGCTGGTGCGGACAGATACATTCGGCGAAATGCTGGATCTGGTGCGCAGCGGCCAGGTGGATATGGCAGCGGCCAATATTTCGATCACCTCGGCACGCGAAACCGAAATGGACTTCAGCCACCCGATCTTCGAAAGCGGTCTGCGGATCATGGTAGCGGCCGCCGATGTCCGTGCGCCCTCATTGATCCGCGTGCTGTTTTCCGCCGACCTGATGCTTGCAATTGCAGTCGCTGTGGTCCTGCTGATGGGGGGCGGGATGCTGATGTGGGGCCTGGAGCGACGTGCCCAGCCCTATTTCGACCGCCCACTGAAAGAGGCCTGGTTCCCCTCCTTCTGGTGGGCGCTGAACCTCGTGGTCAACGGCGGCTTTGAGGAACGCGTCCCACGCACCCCGATTGGGCGCATATTTGGCGTTATCCTCGTCGTCTCATCCCTGTTCGTAGTGTCGCTTTTCGTGGCCAAGATCACAGCCGTCATGACGGTCGAGGCGATCAGCGGGTCGATCAACTCAGTGAATGACCTCTATGACAAGGACGTCGGCACACTCGACGGCTCTACGGCGGCGCGGTTTCTCGAACGCCGTGACATCAGCTATCGCGGATATTCGGATCTGGCGTCCTTGCTGAAGGATTTCGAAAGCGGTGAGACCAGGGTTGTCGTCTTCGACGCCCCGGTTCTGGACCACTACATGGAAGGCGAAGGTCGTCTGCATGGCCGCGCCGTCGGACAGGTATTCCTGCGCGAGGACTACGGCTTGCTGCTCCCCGATAGCTCCGAGCATCTGGAAGATATCAACCGCGCGCTGCTGGCCCTACGCGAAAACGGCGAATACGACGATATCTATCGAAAGTGGTTCGGCAAGGCGCCCTGACCTGACAGCCCGGCACCCCGTCGCCGTTTAGGCGGCAGTCTGGTCGGCAGACGCGAGGCCTGCGTGCTAGTGCAGGGTTGCAGGCCCGTCGTCAAAAAAGGGCGTCATCTGCGCAACGATCACCGAATTCTCATCCAGTGCACGCTGCATCAGCTCACGTTCCTCATCCGAGATGTCGTGATCCTCGGCCTCGCGATCGGCCAATGTGCCATAGCCGGTGACATCCAGCGGCGCGGTATCGGCCTGCTTCAGAATTGCAACGGTTTCACGCACGGCTTCAGCCTCATCCACGCCAGAGGCATAGATCATCAGGGCGGCACCAGTGGCCCCTACGGGCAGACCATCACCTTCCTTGCGACCGATCTGAACCACAAGCGTGTAGACCTGCTGACGGGAGATTTTCTTTTTTTCCATGCGCTCGCCATATCCCTGCGGCATGGGTTTGGTCAATACGGATCGCCGCTTGGTCGGGCGATCTAATAGCAGCTGCGCATCTGGTAGCCGGGATGGAAACTCATCCGAACAAAGGTGACCGGCTGGGCCTGAAACCAGGTCGACCGCTCCATCTGGAACAGTGGCGCGCCAACCGGACAGGCAAGATACTCGGCCAATTCAGCATCCGCAGCAATGGCACCAAAGCTCAGCTCGGCGGTGGAAAACGGCACCTCGGCGAGCAGCCATTCATTTGGTCCGACCGCACTAAAATCGGCCTCTGTCACCTTTGGCACCGCGGCGATATTGATCCAGCGATCTTCATATTGGAACGGCTGGTTGTCGCCATAGTGCATGGCGCGCACGTGCAAAACGGGCGACGCTGGTGCCAGTTGCAATTGCGATGCCAGCCAGCCCGGCGCCGGACCCTCTCTCCGGTGGACCAATGCGTAACGGTAGGTGGCATTTCGGTCCTCGACCAGCTGCCGCGTCAGCGTGATCTCCAGCTTGGCTTGTTTCACGGGTAACATTGCCACCCGCGTTCCGCTTTTACGCTTGCGGTCGATGATACCTCGCTCCGCCAGCTCACGCAGCGCACGGTTCACAGTGGCGCGGGCACATCCGAACTCCTCAGCCAGTTCCTGCTCTGTCGGCAACAGGTCGCCCTGCGCCCAGACCCGGTCCTGAATGCGTTTCAGCACGTTGTCACGGACATCCTGAAAACCCATTTTTGTCCGTTCTACCATACCTGTCCCCCAGTCTGCTCGACCACTGCTCCAGCAGCCAGCGCGCAGCAGTGTCTTCTGTTAAAGCGCGTCAAGGAGCGCAGCAACCGCTGAGGCATAAGCCGCGATGATCTGATCCCGCTTTGCATGGCGCCCGCCGCTGACGACATGACGCCCTGCAGACCAGACATCGCTGACCACGGAATCATCGGAAGCGAAGCAAAGACCATCAAGGAGCTGGTCCGGGCGCAGCGCACATAGTGAGACATGCGTCGTATCAAAAGCCATCAGATCCGCCAGAGCACCGACTTCCAGACGACCGGCCTCGCGGCCAAGCGCCTGCGCACCACCCTCGGCCGCACCCAGATATAGGGTCGTTCCGACGGACCCCTCTTGCGGTACCATCACATTACGCGCCAGATCCCGCAGCCGCTGCGAATATTCAAGCATGCGCAGCTCTTCCGACAGGGAAATCCGCACGTTGGAATCTGATCCGACACCGAAGTTCCCTCCGTGGCTCAGAAACGCCGCACCGTTGAAGGGACCGTCGCCCAGGTTGGCTTCGGTAATCGGGCAGAGGCCGGCCACGGCACCGCTCTGCGCCAGATCGCGGGTTTCCTGCGCTGTCATATGGGTCGCATGGATAAGGCACCAATCTGCGCCGACACCGCAATTCTCCAGCAACCACTCTACCGGTCTCGCTCCCAGCCAAGTGCTGATATCGGTCACTTCCTGCGGTTGCTCTGCAATATGTATATGCACCGGCGCGCCCGACCGCAGCGACAGGACCTCTTTCAGATCCTTTGGTGCGGTTGCCCGCAGCGAATGCGGCGCAATGCCGACACGCGCATCTGACGGCAGGCTCTTCGTCACCATCGAACGACAATCGGACAGAAGGTCCGCATAGCGCGCCACATCATTGCCAAACCGCTGCTGACCCCCGGAAAGAGGCACCTGGCCTGCCCCGCCATAGCTGTATAAAACCGGCAGATGGGTCAGTCCGATCCCGGTCAGGTCCGCCGCCGCAAAGACGCGATTGCTCAACTCGCCCAGCGCGGCATAGGGCCGTCCCCCGGGTTGGTGGTGCACATAGTGGAACTCCCCAACCGAGGCATAACCCGCCTCCAGCATTTCCATGAAGACCAGTCCAGCAATCGCCTCATAGTGTTCGGGTGTCAGGTGATCGACAAATTGATACATCAGCTTGCGCCATGACCAGAAACTCTCTTTCCCCGAGACGCGCGTTTCGGTCATGCCCGCCATGGCCCGCTGGAAACTGTGAGAATGCAGATTGGCGAGGGCCGGGACCAGCGCCATGACACAATGATCTTGAGGCTGTGCAAACGCGCCGGGTTCAAGCGTGACGATCCGACCATCCGCAACCGTCAATCGCAGATCAGTGACCCACCCCTGAGGCAGGCGCGCGTGGTGTGCAAATATTGACTGCATTTGCCCCTCTTATGTATAGACATAATAATGTTATATACATACATTCATATCATCAAGCTTTTTGCGAGGATGCCATGAACAGCCCCCGTTCCTATCTGATCCGCGACGCTACGCTAGCCACGATGGCCGATAGGGACGCCCCCTACGGTCTGATCAGAGACGGTATCGTCGCAGTGAAAGACGGCAGCATCCAGTGGGTCGGCCCAGAGGATCAGCTGCCAGAAGACTATGAAAACTGGGACCGTGTCTCGATGGGCGGGCGCCTGATCACACCGGGCCTGATCGACTGCCACACGCATATCGTCTTTGGCGGCAACCGGGCGCTGGAGTTCGAAATGCGCCTGAATGGGGCCTCTTATGAAGAGGTCGCACGCGCTGGGGGTGGCATCGTTTCGACCGTTTCAGCCACCCGCGAGGCGTCGCTGGAGCAGCTGGTACAGGGCGCGCTTCCGCGTCTGAATACGCTGATTGCTGAGGGTGTCACGGTGGTGGAGGTGAAATCCGGCTACGGGCTGGATCTGGACACCGAACTGAATATGCTGCGCGCCGCCCGCCGTCTGGGCGAACTGCGGGATGTGACGGTGAAAACCACCTTCCTCGGTGCCCATGCCACCCCGGCGGAGTACAAGGGCCGGGACGATGATTATATTGATCAGGTCTGCATCCCCGCCCTGCGCGCCGCCCATGCGGAGGGGCTGGTGGATGCGGTCGACGGCTTCTGCGAAAACATCGCTTTTGCGCCTGCGCAGATCGAACGGGTGTTCAAGGTTGCCAAGGAACTTAGCCTGCCGGTGAAACTGCACGCTGAGCAGCTGAGCCATCAGGGCGGCACCAAGCTGGCCGCGGACTACGGCGCGTTGTCAGTCGATCACGTGGAATACGCCACCGAGGATGATGCCAGGGCGATGGCGGCCTCCGGTTCTGTCGCGGTGATCCTGCCGGGTGCGTTCTATACCATCCGCGAAACCCAGATGCCGCCGGTTGAGCACTTCCGGACCCACGGCGTGCCGATGGCGCTGGCGACCGACTGCAACCCCGGCTCCTCGCCGCTGACCTCGCTTCTGCTGACGATGAACATGGGCTGCACCCTGTTCCGGATGACCCCGGAGGAGGCGCTAGCAGGCGTCACACGCAACGCAGCCCGGGCGCTGGGGCTGACGGACCGCGGAGAGATTTCCGCCGGTATGCGCGCCGATCTGGCGGTCTGGGACGTGGAAACGCCCGGCGAGCTCGCCTACCGCATCGGCTTCAACCCGCTTTACACCCGTATCTATGAGGGCACCCTATGATCGAGATGATTCAGATGGTTCCGGGCACAGTGACCCTAGCCACGCTGGAAGATATCTACCGCAACCTGACCCCGGCCAAGCTGGATGCCTCCGCCCGCGAACCGGTGGAGGCTGCCGCGAAAATGGTGGCAGACGCCGCAGCGGGGGAGGAGGCCGTCTATGGCATCAACACCGGTTTCGGCAAGCTCGCCTCGACCAAGATCGCACCGGCCGATACCGCCACCCTGCAGCGCAACCTGATCCTCAGCCATTGCTGCGGGGTAGGGGAGGCGCTGCCGGAGGACAAGACCCGGCTGATGATGACGCTGAAACTGCTGTCCATGGGCCGCGGTGCTTCCGGCGTGCGCTGGCTGGTGATCGAGCAGATCGAGCAGATGCTGGAACGCGGCGTGATCCCGGTAATCCCGTCGCAGGGCTCCGTCGGCGCCTCCGGCGACCTGGCG
The DNA here is from genome assembly GCF_048056635.1 of Phaeobacter sp. JH20_08. Lineage (NCBI taxonomy): Bacteria > Pseudomonadati > Pseudomonadota > Alphaproteobacteria > Rhodobacterales > Roseobacteraceae > Phaeobacter > Phaeobacter sp. JH20_08. Next base: position 32,862 of record NZ_JAYMVV010000012.1, read on the forward strand.
CCGCTGGCGCATATGGCGGCAGCGATGATCGGGGCAGGGGAGGCCACGTTCGAAGGCACCCGCATGTCCAGCCTTGATGCCCTGAAAAAGGCCGGGTTAGAGCCTATTGTGCTGGGTCCCAAGGAAGGCCTGGGCCTAATCAACGGCACCCAGTTCTCGACCGCCTGCGCGCTGGCCGGGCTGTTTGACGCCTGGCGCATGGCAGAGGCCTCGATGGCGATTGCGGCGCTCTCGACCGATGCCATCATGGGCTCCACCGCGCCGCTGGTCGCCGACATCCATTCCTTGCGCGGCCATGCCGGGCAGATCGACGTGGCCCGCGAAATGCGCGCGATCATGGATGGGTCCGAAATCCGCGAAAGCCACCGCGAGGATGACACCCGGGTGCAGGATCCCTATTGCATCCGCTGCCAGCCGCAGGTGGTGGGCGCGGCGCTGGACGTGCTGCGGATGGCTGCCAAGACGCTGGAGATCGAGGCCAACGCCGTCACCGACAACCCGCTGGTGCTGGTGAAAGAAGGCCGCATTGTTTCGGGCGGCAACTTCCACGCCGAATACGTGGGCTTTGCGGCTGACCAGATCGCGCTGGCGGTGGCCGAAATCGGCGCCATCGCGCAGCGCCGGGTGGCGCTGATGGTCGATCCGACGCTGAGCCACGACCTGCCGCCGTTCCTGACGCCTGACCCGGGCCTGAACTCCGGCTTCATGATCGCCGAGGTGACCACCGCCGCGCTGATGAGCGAGAACAAGCATCTGGCCAACCCCTGCGTGACCGACTCAACCCCGACGTCAGCGAACCAGGAGGACCACGTGTCGATGGCGGCCCATGGCGCGCTGCGTCTGGGACGGATGAACGCCAATCTGTCGGTGATCCTGGGCGTCGAAATGCTCTGTGCTGCGCAAGGGGTGGAGGCGCGTGCGCCGCTGCAGACCTCCGCGCGGCTGCAGGACGTGCTGGCAATGCTGCGGGCCGATATCCCCGCGCTGGCAGAGGACCGCTATCTGGCGCCGGAAATTGAATCCGCCAGCGCCATGGTCCGCGCAGGCCGGGTTGCTGAGGCCGCTGGCGTGAAGGTGGCGGCATGATCGAAGTGACCCAAGGCAGCTCGCCGCTGGTACTAGGCTTGCCCCACACCGGCACCGATGTGCCAGCGGAAATCTGGGAGTGTCTGAACGAGACGGGCAAGGCGCTAGCGGACACAGACTGGCATATCCATGACCTCTATTCCGGGCTAGCAGAGGACATCACAACCGTCCGTACGCCAAGCCACCGCTATGTGATCGACGTGAACCGCGATCCGGGTGGTATCAGTCTCTATCCAGGGCAAAACACCACCACTCTGGTGCCCATGACCGATTTCGACGGGCTGCCGATCTGGCAGGAGGGCAAGCAACCCGATGAGGCGGAAATCACCCGCCGCCGCGATGCCTACCACGCCCCCTATCACGCGGCGCTGATGGCGGAGCTGGAGCGGGTGAAGGCGAGCCACGGTTTTGCGATCCTTTATGACTGCCACTCGATCCGCGGCGACATCCCGTTCCTGTTCGAGGGCCGCCTGCCGGATTTCAACGTGGGCACCAACATGGGACAGACCTGCGACCCTGAAATCGAGGCGCTGACCGTGGCCCATTGCGTGGCGGCGGAGGGCTATACCTCCACCCTCAACGGGCGCTTCAAAGGCGGCTGGACCACCCGCCATTACGGGCGGCCCGCGGACGGGCTGCACGCGATCCAGATGGAACTGGCGCAGGCCACCTACTGCCAGGAAAGCCCGCCCTGGACCTACCTGCCGGAGCGCGCGGAAGACCTGCGCGCCCATCTCACCAAAATTCTCACCGATCTTCAGACCTGGAGGCCCGCATGAGCGATCCCCGCAAGAACACCCGCGACATCTTCCCGCCCACCGGCCCGGAAATCACCGCCAAGTCCTGGATGACCGAGGCGCCGATGCGGATGATGATGAACAACCTGCACCCCGACGTCGCCGAAAACCCGCATGAGCTGGTGGTTTACGGCGGCATCGGCCGCGCCGCGCGCACCTGGAAGGATTTCGACCTGATCGTCGAGACCCTGAAGAACCTGGAGGAAGACCAGACCCTGATGGTGCAGTCCGGCAAGCCGGTGGGCGTGTTCCAGACCCACAAGGATGCGCCGCGGGTGCTGATCGCCAACTCCAACCTGGTGCCGCATTGGGCCAACTGGGACCACTTCAACGAGCTCGATAAGAAGGGCCTGATGATGTACGGCCAGATGACCGCTGGTTCGTGGATCTACATCGGCACGCAAGGGATCGTGCAGGGCACCTATGAAACCTTTGCCGAGGCCGGCCGCCAGCATTATGGCGGCGACCTCAAGGGCAAGTGGATCCTGACCGGCGGCCTCGGCGGCATGGGCGGCGCGCAGCCGCTGGCAGCCGTGTTTGCCGGTGCCTGCTGCCTGGCGGTGGAGTGCAACCCCGACAGCATCGACTTCCGCCTGCGCACCAAATACCTGGACGAGAAGGCTGAAACCCTGGACGAAGCGCTGGAGATGATCGAGCGCTGGACCGCTGCGGGCGAGGCGAAATCCGTGGGCCTTCTGGGCAACGCGGCTGAGATCTTCCCGGAGCTGGTGAAGCGCGCCGAAGCAGGCGGCATCCGTCCCGATATCGTGACCGACCAGACCTCTGCCCACGACCCGGTCAACGGCTACCTGCCGCTGGGCTGGACCATGGGTGAGTGGAAAGAGCGCCGCGAAACGGACAAGAAAGCGGTTGAAAAGGCCGCCCGCGCCAGTATGCGCGTGCAGGTCAAGGCGATGTGCGATTTCCACGCGATGGGCGTTCCCACCGTCGACTACGGCAACAACATCCGCCAGATGGCGCTGGAGGAGGGGCTGGAGAACGCCTTTGACTTCCCCGGCTTTGTGCCCGCCTATATCCGCCCGCTGTTCTGCAAGGGCATCGGCCCGTTCCGCTGGTGCGCGCTGTCGGGCGATCCGGAGGACATCCGCAAGACAGACGCCAAGATGAAGGAGCTGTTCCCCGAGAACGAGGGCCTGCACCGCTGGCTGGACATGGCGCAGGAACGCATCGCCTTTCAGGGGCTGCCGGCGCGGATCTGCTGGATCGGCCTCGGCGACCGCCACAAGGCGGGCCTCGCCTTCAACGAGATGGTCCGCAATGGCGAGCTGTCAGCGCCGGTCGTCATTGGCCGGGACCATCTGGACTCGGGTTCCGTGGCGTCCCCGAACCGCGAGACCGAGGCGATGATGGACGGCTCCGACGCGGTGTCCGACTGGCCGCTCTTGAACGCGCTGCTGAACACGGCCTCCGGCGCGACCTGGGTGTCGCTACACCACGGCGGCGGCGTTGGCATGGGCTTCTCGCAGCATTCCGGCGTGGTGATCTGCTGCGACGGCACCGAGGACGCCGACCGCCGCATCGGCCGCGTGCTGTGGAACGACCCGGCCACCGGCGTCATGCGCCATGCGGATGCAGGCTATGACATTGCCAAGGACTGCGCGCGCGAACACGGGCTGAACCTGCCCGGTATCCTCTAACGCCAAAGGGGCTCTGCCCCTCGGCCTAACGGCCTCACCCCGGAGTATTTGGAGAAAAGTGACAGCTCGGCCTGCCTGTCATCTTTCCAAGAATACTCTGGGGACCGGGGCAAGGCCCCGGCGATTAGCACAAATAAAAACGCGCCCTGTGGGGCGCGTTCCATGAGCTCGAACTGAAGGGATGGGATCAGTCGCGCAGCAGCTCGTTGATCCCGGTCTTGGATCGGGTTCTTTCGTCTACCCGTTTCACGATCACCGCACAGTAGAGGTTGACGCCATTTTTTGAGGGCATGGAGCCGGCGACCACCACCGAATAAGGCGGCACTTCGCCATACATGACTTCACCGGTCTCGCGGTCCACGATCTTGGTAGATTGGCCGATGAACACACCCATTCCAAGGACAGATCCTTCACGCACGATGCAGCCTTCAACCACTTCGGAGCGCGCGCCAATAAAGCAATTGTCTTCAATGATGGTCGGGCCTGCCTGCATCGGCTCCAAGACACCGCCAATACCGACACCACCGGAAAGATGAACATTCTTGCCGATCTGAGCGCAGGAGCCAACGGTTGCCCAGGTGTCGACCATCGTGCCTTCGTCGACATAGGCACCAAGGTTCACGAAGGATGGCATCAGGACCACGCCGGGGGCGATATAGGCCGATTTGCGAACAACGCAGTTGGGAACGGCCCGGAATCCAGCGTCTTTCCATTCGGATGCGCGCCACCCTTTGAACTTGCTATCGACCTTGTCCCACCACCCAGAACCCTGGGGGCCGCCGGATTGCTCTTCCATATCCTTGATGCGGAAGCCCAGAAGAACGGCTTTCTTGGCCCATTGATTGACATGCCAATCCCCGTTGTCCTGGCGCTCGGCCACGCGCAGTTTACCCGAATCCAGGGCGTTCAACGTGTCTTCGATAGCCTCGCGCTGCTCACCTGTGGTGGCGGATGTGATGGTGTCACGGGCCTCCCAAGCGGCCTCGATTGCGGTTTCCAGCTGGGCGTTGGACATCTGGGGTTTCTCCGGCGTGTGGTTGGTTTCGCCGCTACATAACCTCATTTTACTCCGGGGTCATGTGCGGATTGCGTCAATATCCCCACCCGCAGCGGCCAATCGTGGCGGCAGCGGCGTGGTTCTAGCGGACCCGCCGCAGATGGCGGCGTAGAATATCGCAGGCGGTGGTTACATCCCGACGTCGCATGGCCTGCACGATCAGCGCATGATCGGTGTCGACACGTTGGCTCCAGCGGTGTTTCCAATTGGCAAAAAGATGACGAGCCGAGGCAATATGCAGGTCGTCAATTGTCGCCAACAAACGCGGCATTGCACAGGGCGACAAGATGACCCGGTGAAAGGCGCGGTTCTTTTGCTCCCAATCGGCCATGTCTGTTGCGGCATCGCAGGCGAGTCTTGCGGCGTCTGCCGCTTCCAGCTCCGAGGGTCCCAGATGGGCAAAGGCGTTTTGCAAGGCCAGCAGCTCGAGCGAGACGCGCATTTCGATGACTTCGCGTATTTCCGAAGGGTCCAATGCTGTCACCCGCATGCCACGCCGTGGAATCGACTGGGCAAGTCCGTGCGCCTCCAGTCGCAACAGGGCCTCGCGCACCGGAACGTGGCTGGCGTTGAACTCGCGTGCAATATGGTCCTGACGCAGCTTTTCGCCGGCAGGCAGAGCGCCGGTCACGATCCGTTCGCTCAGCGCGTGGTAAATTCGGTCGGAGATCGTAGCGCTCATGCAGCGTCGCTCCGACGTCGGGGCTCGATCACAGATCCCGGCCCAGCGCTATGCAGGATCATGAGGTGCCTCCAACTGGATCATTGGCGATATTGCCACCGCAGAGCAGCACCGCAACCCGCTCACCTGCTGCCGGCTGGTAGATGCCGCTGGTCAGAGCAGCCAATGCGGTTGCCCCTGCCGGCTCCACCAGCAGGCGGCGTTCCTGCCACAGCGCCGTCTGGGCCGCGGTGATTGCATCGTCGGGCACCGTCACCGAGGTCACCGCATGTGATTGAGTCTCAGCCAGCTCGTAGCAGATATTACCGATCCGCCGCGCGCCGAGAGCGTTTGCAGCCACGCCTGAAACCTCAACATCGACGGGCTTGCCTGCGGCAAGCGCGCTAGTTAAGGCCGAACTGGTTTCCGGCTCAACCGCCACGATCTTCTTCGATCCGCCGTACCAGGCCATGGCGCCCGCTATAAGCCCGCCTCCGCCCACCGCAATCAATAGCGTGTCAGCCACGAGCCCCTGTGCGTCCCATTCCGCAAAGCAGGTGCCCTGCCCGATAACCGTTGCCGGTGCGTCATAGGCATGGACCTGCATTGCACCAGTCCGCTGCTCGTAGGCCTGCGCTTTCTCAAGGGCATTGGCATAGGCGCCCGGAACAACCTCGAGATCCGCGCCGCAGGCTCTGATCAATGCGATCTTTGCCGGGCCAGCCATTTCCGGAACATATACACGCGCGCGAAAGCCGAGCCTCTTGGCAGCGTAGGCGACCGCCGCGCCATGATTGCCGCCGGATGCAGCCACCAGCCCGGCCTCCGGCACCGATCCGCCCAAAAGCGTGTTGAAGGCACCACGCGCCTTGAAGCTGCCGGTGTGCTGCATATGCTCCAGCTTCATCATGATCGGATGGTCGAAGCCGAAGCCGACGGTTTCCAATATCGGTGTGCGCTGAATATACGGGCGGATCCGCGTTTCAGCGGCGCCAATATCTTGTGTCCAATGCATGAGCAGTCCTCTTTTCCCGTCGGCGCGCTGACCGTAAGCCCTGTGCCAGCTTGTGCAAGCCCTCCTTGCATCTTCGATGGGCTTCACCCCGGATCACCTTCATATCAAGGCGATGGATCCGGGCTAGCGTCATGCCCGCCAAAGCGGTAGAAATAGAACTCCGTATTTTTTGAAATAACATAGCAGGTTTGCAATGAATGACGATCGCCATAGCCGATTCCGGGATGCACATTCTGACAGGGATCGCGCCGAGCATATGCCATCGACACCGCAGACCGAATCTCCGGCATACCGGCTGGCCTTTGCAGACGAAGATTTTCTCTGTCGCGAGGAGCTGCGCCCGGTTCGGTTGCAGCTTGAGCTGCTGAAACCGCAGTTGATGCTGGATGAGCATGGTATCGAAAGCACCATCGTCATGTTCGGTGGTGCACGTATCCCGGCGCCAAAAGACAAGGCGCAAGCGCGCACGCAGACGCTTCGGGACCTGTCCCATTTCTATGATGAAGCTCGCAAGTTCGCCAAGCTCATGACCGAGAAATCAATGACCACAGGTGGCAGGAAAGATGTCATCGTGACCGGCGGCGGACCTGGGGTGATGGAAGCAGGCAATCGCGGCGCAGTTGACGCCGGCGGCGCCTCTGTCGGGCTGAATATCGTGCTGCCCCATGAGCAGGCGCCAAATGAATTTGTCACGCCGGAACTCTGCTTTAACTTCCACTATTTTGCGATCCGGAAGATGCATTTCCTGATGCGCGCCCGGGCCATTACCGTGTTTCCCGGCGGCTTTGGCACGCTGGACGAGATGTTCGAAAGCCTGACGCTGATCCAGACCGGCCGCATGGAACGCGTACCGTTCCTGCTGTTTGGCCGTGAGTTCTGGGAAAAAATCATCAACTGGGACGCTCTGGCGGATGCCGGAACCATCTCGGAGGAAGATCTTGACCTGTTCCGGTTCGTGGAAACCGCCGAGGAGGCGATTCACATCATCGACAATTGGGAGCCGGCACCGCCCCGTGACAGCTTGCCCGGTCGTAACGGCTGATTACCCAGGAATCCCCGTCGCGCGGCCAAGCGCGCGTGGCGGGGCCTGCCGAAAGGAACCGACTCTAGAAAGGGATGACTCAGGCGAATTCAGGCGGCAGAACACCCAGTGGCTTGCCGTGGGGCAGACGTGTCAGAACTTGCGCGCCTTCGATATCCTTGATCGCATAACCATAGCCACGCAGGCGAAACTTCCATTCACGCGGACTCAACGCCTTGCCACGTTCCTCGCGAACCAGATCCAATACGGTGGGCTCAATCGGCGCAGCGGCCGCTGTATGACTTGCCATGATCTCTTTCCCTTCCATCGACTGTCTACAATTTGGAAACTGTTCCGTCGGAATGGCGGAAATGTACCCGGATTGTGGAAATTTCTGGGCAGCACCGCGATTCTTGGTATGCGCAGCAGTAAATACGCGCCGACAACGCAAGATCAGACCAACTGGTGACGATTCAATCGGTGACCGCTCCTGTTCCCCGGTCGCGACAGTTCTCAATCATCAGAATCGGTCAAATTTAATGCTATTGTTCACAATGTGAGGCTTTGGCGCCGAAACGCCATTTTTCGCAGCCCCTAGGAGCGACATCCGAGAGGGAGCCAGGGCGATCAGGTTAAGCCTCTGAATAAACAGAAATATCAAGCGCATCACAGAACTGAAACTTGGGGTACCGACCGGCCCAGTTCGTTCCCATTCTATCTGTAGCGGCGTCGAGCGCCCCAAAAATTCCCCAAGAATCGGCCCATCAGCGCCACATTCATTGACCAGATTGACGACAACCCAAGTGGAGTTGTCGCATGCCCCGAGTTTCGGATTATTCAGCCCTTCTATACTACCTCGACGGCGACCACTTCCGTTGGAATGCCCCGGCAGATCTGGGAACGCAGGCCATCATCACCTACAGCTTTACCGAAACAGGTAGCCTCGCGGATCCGGCTGAGAGCGACCCCTATGGCGCGACCGAATATTGGGCCTTTGATGACGATCAACGCGATCTGTTTCGCGAAAGCCTGTCTCAATACGAAGATATTTCGGGGGTGCGTTTCATCGAAGTCGAAGGCCGAGGCATGATCAATGCCTTTGGCTCGACCGGTAGCACGGCGGGCGGCTGGGCCAATATTGCGATGTCCGGGGATGGCTTCACCGGTCGCGGTGACCTGACGATCGACACAGCCATCATGACCAAGGGTACCTATGGTTATGTTACGCTTTTGCATGAGGTTGGCCATGCCCTTGGCTTGCAGCATTCGCATGATGGCGGGCTGACGCTGGACCACCACGCCGACACGCCTGAAAACACGGTAATGACATACAATCACAGCCCTACATATGTAACGGAGCTGGGTACGTTCGACATTCAGGCGATGCAGCACGTTTATGGAAGCAGCGACAGCTTCGCAGGTTGGCAGATCCTCGGCGGTGGCAGTGATCCCATTATCATCCGAAGCACAAACGCGGCGGAAACGGTGATCGGCACCGACCAGAACACCACGATCAACGCCAGAGGTGGTAATGACCATGTTCAGGGGCGCGAGGCAGATGATACCCTGCGCGGTGCCGGTGGTAGCGATACTATAATCGGGGGCTTGGGCGAAGACCGGCTGTTCGGCGGCAGTGGTGCAGATCTCTTGATAGGCGGCACCACTGATGATGCCTATTCCGGCGGTAGCGATAGCGACATCCTCCACGGCAAGCGTGGGCACGACCTGCTCCATGGCGGATCCGGCGACGATCAACTGCTGGGCGGGGTCGGCCGTGACACGCTGGTCGGCGGCGATGGCAGCGATACGCTGACCGGCGGCTCCGGTGCGGATACTTTTGTCTTTGATCAGGCAGATGCCTATGACGTCAACCGGATCACCGACTTTGGCCGTGGCGCAGATGTGATTGACGTGTCTGGCCTCTGGATCGGCAGTCTCGACCAGCTCGACATCGTCGAAGATAACGGCAGCACCACCATCTCCTATTCCAATTGGTTCGAAGTGGAATTGACCAACTACACCGACACCCTCACGGGAGCGGATTTCATATTCAGTTGAGGCAGCCGGGGACCTGCCTGGAGGTCGAGGTCAGGGGTTTAGCCCCGCCTCGGCCTCAATCTGTTTACGGCTCTTGCGCGCACGCTCGGTAGCCGATTTCAACTGACCACAGGCCGCCAGAATGTCCTCGCCCCGTGGTGTACGGATCGGAGAGGCATAGCCAGCCTGATAAATAATGTTGGCAAAGGCGTGAATCCGGTTGTTTGACGAACGCGTATAGGGCGAACCTGGCCATTCATTGAATGGGATCAGATTGACCTTCGCCGGGATCCCATCAATCAGCTCAACCAGACGATGGGCGTCTTCGTCGCTGTCATTCACGCCGTTCAACATCACATATTCAAAAGTGATCCGCTCCGAATTGGTCAGGCGCGGATAGGCGCGGAGCGCGTCCAGAAGTGCTTCGATATTCCAGCGTTTGTTGATCGGTACCAGTTTGTCGCGCACCTCATCGGTGGTCGCATGAAAGGACACAGCCAGCAGGCAGCCGATTTCCTCGGCCGTGCGCGCGATTTCTGGCACCACACCGGAAGTTGACAGGGTAATGCGACGCCGCGACAGGCTGATCCCCTCGGGGTCCATCGCGATCTTCATCGCGTCGCGCACGTTGTCAAAGTTGTAGAGCGGCTCTCCCATCCCCATCAGCACGATATTCGACAGCAAGCGTGTCTCATCCTTGGGCGCACCGGGAACTGGCCATTCGTCCAGATCGTCACGCGCCATCATGATTTGGCCAACGATCTCGGCCGCCGTCAGGTTACGGACCAGTTTCTGCGTGCCGGTATGGCAGAACGAACAGGTCAGGGTGCAGCCCACCTGCGAGGAAATACACAGTGTACCGCGCCCTTCCTCAGGGATGTAGACCACCTCGACCTCATGGCCGCCAGCGATACGCACCAGATACTTGCGCGTGCCATCGGTAGAGACCTGTTTGCTCACCACCTCAGGAATCGCGATTTCAAAATGCTCGTCCAGCTGCGCGCGATAAGCCTTTGCGAGATTCGTCATCTCCGCAAAGTCGCGCTTGCCCCATTGATAGATCCACTGCCAGATCTGCCCGACCCGCATTTTGGCCTGCTTTTCCGGCGTACCATGTGCGATCAGTGTTTCCCGCAACTGGTCGCGGGTCAGACCTACTAGATTGATCTTGCCGCCCTCAGGCATCTTGCGAGGCAGGGTCAGGACGTCCTGGGTGATCGGCGCATTGGCGGTCATGGCAAAAAGACTCGGTCTGTTTGGGTGGATGCGGCTCTATATAGGATTCTTGCCAAAGATCAAAAGGAATCCTCCCGATTTTGCTTCGGCACTCTCTTACCGGGCGTAATCCATCAGCGCGTCGACCCGATCCCGTGTCAGGCCAATACGACAGGATAGAACCGCGATACCGGTTCCCGAACCGCCGGCAAAGGTCTCCCCGACAAACGTGCAATGATCGTCACGGAACGTCTCCCAGGATGCCTGCCCCGCCTCCAGTGCAGGGATTGCGGCAGGTCGTCCGGTGGTATCATCAAGTTCGGCCATCGTATTGCGGGCATAATCAAACGCCTGTGAAAGAGCCATATTGGCGCGGGTTTCATCCGCCTCAAGGCAGCTGCGCAGGTCAACCTGAGAAACAGCACCGCTGCATTCCATTGCAGGATCCGCCAGAACCGGCAACGGCAATGCCAGGGCGAGTGTGACGATGTGGCGCCGCATGATGTGGAACTCCTAGGGTGTCATGACAGATGTTATCGGGCCGGGCAAAACACCTCCGACCCGTTCGACAGCTCAAAACCCGGATGCAGGCCGGGTCTCCTCGCACGTGCGCGACGCTCTGGGAGCGACCGCCGAGCGCAATCAGTTACAGCGTTTTTCGGCGTCCTCGACCGCGGCGGTAAAGCCCAGGAGCGAGAACGTGTCCTTGGTCTGTGTCCCACGTGCGGACCGGGCTGTCAGAACAGCCTGCGCGCCACGTTTCATCGCGGTGATGATCTTGGCGTCATCCGCAGCCGTTGCAGGCCAGGCCCACTCACCCTCTGTGAACAGCTCAAATTCGGTATCGCCCACTGCGAGATTCACGGTTGAGCCCGGCGCAAAGGGATAGCCGCCGGTGAAAGTCACTTGCCCCTTGTCGCCGGTTTCTGGCCGATAGAAAACGAACAGTTGGATCTTGCCACGACGCACGGCTTTCACGCGGCCGTCACGGGTGTTTACGGTCTCTTTCGGAGCGGAGACACCCCAGCATTCCTTGGGACTTTCGCCTTGAAACACGCTCCAGTCGACATTGCTCGCGACGCGATTGTCAGATTCTGCCTGCTGTGCGGATGCGCTGGTGGCCATTGCGGCCAGACACAGGCCCGCGACGCAGCGGACGAGTTTTGATGCCATTTGTCCCAACTCCAAAGACTGTCGTTACCTCAAATAAGCCAGGGTACATGCGGCGTTACCTTCGCCGTCTGGTCCCGATCCCCTCGCTTGTGTACTCATACACACTATCGTAACTATCGCCACGTGTGAAAGCCCGTTTTGGCGGGAAATTGCCAACAGGAAAGGCGTTTTGTGATGACCAAACCCGTACCGATGACTGAAGTGTGGCGCGGTCCGCTCTTGGAAAGCCTGCATCTGGGCCATGCCGTTGTCTGTAACGCCAAGGGAGAGATCGTGCGCAGCTGGGGCGATCCCGACGCGATTATTTACCCGCGCAGTTCCGCCAAGATGATCCAGGCGCTGCCTCTGATCACATCGGGCGCAGCGGCAAAATACGGGCTGACCTCTGAGCAGCTCGCCCTCGCCTGTGCTTCGCACAATGGTGCCGAGATTCACACCAGCCGCGTCAACGCCTGGCTGGATCAGCTGTCCATGACCGATCATGATTTCCGCTGCGGCCCGCAGCTGCCAGACGATATTCCGGCGCGAAACGCGCTAATCAAAACCGATACAAGCCCGTGTCAGGTTCACAATAACTGCTCCGGCAAGCATGCAGGCTTTCTGACGCTGTCCCAGCACCTGGGGGCCGGACCCGAATATGTAGAGATCGACCATCCGGTACAACAGGCCTGCCGCAGCGCCTTTGAGCAGGTGACCGACGAATCCAGCCCTGGCTATGGCATTGACGGGTGTTCAGCGCCGAATTTCGCAACCTCCGTGAAGGGTCTGGCACGGGCGATGGCCTGGTTTGCCTCCGCCTCTGACCGTTCGGACCGCGATGCCGATGCCGCGCAGCAGCTGGTGGCCGCGATGACAGCGCATCCCGAACTGGTCGCTGGCGAAACCCGCGCCTGCACCAACCTTATGCGTGCGATGGGTGGCAAGGTCGCGATCAAAACCGGCGCTGAAGCCGTCTTCATCGCCATCCTGCCCGAACAGAAACTGGGTGTGGCGCTGAAGATCACCGACGGTGCCACCCGCGCCAGCGAATGCGCAATTGCAAGTATTCTGGTGGGGCTGGGCGTTCTGGATGCCGACCATCCGGCAACACTGAAATATCGCAACGCCCCCCTGATCAATCGCCGAGGCATCGACTGTGGTTCGATCCGGCCCTCAGCTGAAATGCAGTTCTGACCAAAGATTGCCCCGGCACGCAGAACGCGGACCGGGGCAATCAAAGGCGTGTTCCAAGACAGCTATATGTGGTCACATTTCGATGATTTCGGCGACCTCAACAGAACCATCACCGCTGGTCACCATCGGGCAGCCATTGGCCATTTTACAGGCGGCATCTATGTCGACCGCTTCGACCACGGAATAGCCGGAGAGCGGATTGGCACCACCGTTGTCCGCGACGCCAGACTTCTGAACCGTCTTTGACATGCCGACAGGATTCCCCGGCACGACAAGCGCGTCTCCCATCCCGCCCATCCAGGTTTTCCAGGCATCCATGACCTTGGCGCCCTCTTCCGGTGTCTCCGGTGTCTTGCCGCCGTGATATGCAAAAATGAACTGTGGCATTGGGTACTCCTCCCCTGTTTAGGTCTTCGTTAAAACAGCTTCTCATTGTCGCAAGCCCGCAATCACGGGAGCTTGGACACCAGTTTTCGCAGAGACGATTCCCATCCGACCCGGTGGTTTTCGGCCATCTCCGAGTTGTCCAGATCCCGATGATCAACAATCAGCCGAGCACCCGTCTCAATAGCTTCAACGGTGAGGGTGACATGGCTTTCGTGCCCGCGCGCGCCTGCTTCGTCGTGCCACGCCCAGGTAAATCCGATCGACTGCGGCGGACGCACATGGGTGACCACACCTGAGACATGATAACGGTCTCCATCGGCATTCATCATGACCGTGGACCACGGCCCCTCCTGATGGAAATTCAGCGTATGCTCAGGCACGGTCAGCCCCTCTGGTCCCCACCATTGCAGGAGCTTCTCGGTATCGCTGATCCAGGCAAACAGCCGGTCCGGCGACACCTGGAATTCGCGTTCCAAGCGCAAATCCGTCATTCCATTTCCTCCCTTAGTGCTGCTTCCAGCCGATCGAGGCTGCTTTGCCAGAACGATTGCCGCGACAGGGTCCAGTCTGCGATCAGCTTCAGTCCCTCAGGCCGCGCTGAATACAATCGGCGTGTCCCATCGGCGCGTTGCGCCACCAATCCAGCCTCACGCAATACCTTGAGATGGCGCGAGATCGCCGGCGCAGTGATGCCCGATCCCCGCACCAGATCGCCGGCTGGCAGTTCTCCGTGTTCCATCAGCTGTTCGATGATGGCCATACGCGTGCCGTCAGAGAGGGCGGAGAATGATTTGAGTAATGGAGTCATACTCAATATTAACACATGAGTTAATTAATGGATAGGTTAAATTTTATCTCAGCAGTGTCGTGGTCCCGTCTTACCTCGTTGACGCCGACGTTCAGAAGATCACAGCATGTCCCACAGCAGCCGCAGCGCCAGAACAACTGAGGTCAGAACCAGCAATGGCTTGATCATGCGAGCGCCCTGCTTCTGCGCCAACCCGGCACCGACCCGGGCACCGGCGATCTGCGCGATACCCATCGCCAATCCAACGCCCCACCATGGCGTCGCAACAAAAGCAAAGGCCAGCAGTGCTCCGGCATTGGACGCGAAATTCAGTAGTTTCGTATGTGCCGTCGCACGCAGGATGCCAAGCCCGGCCAGAGACACAAAACCAAGCATGTAGAAGCTGCCAGCACCCGGCCCCAGCAACCCGTCGTAGAAACCGCAGAGCGGCACGATGGTGGCAGCAAATATCGCTGGCGACAGGCGCCGCGCCCGATCGCTGTCATCAAGCCCCTTCTTGGTGGCAAAGAACACGGCAATTCCGATCAGCAACAGCGGTAGGATCCACCGGATCCACGTCGTCGGCAGCACCGAAATCAACAGCGCGCCGCAGATTGACGCAATACCTGCAATCAGCGCAGATCCAGCCTGCCCGCGCAAATCGACGTGACCGCCGCGCGCATAGCTGAGGGCAGCGGTGGCCGCCCCGAACAATCCCTGAATCTTGTTGGTGGCAAGGGCGGTGATTGGGTTGGCCCCAGCCAAGAGCAGAACTGGCACCGTGATCAACCCGCCGCCACCGGCTATGGCATCAATGAACCCAGCCGCAAACCCTGCTGCCAGCAACAGCAGCAGGACTTCAAACCCAACCTCGAACATAATATCAGCCTTTGAAATCGCTCAGGGCATAGCCCTGAATATAAAGAAGCGCCGTCAGGTCACCGTGGTTGATACGAATGTCGCATTCTGCGGCAACCGATGGTTTGGCATGGAGTGCTACACCTGCACCGGCACGCCCCAACATGCCAAGATCATTCGCACCATCGCCAACCGCCATGACATCCGCCTCGGTCAATCCCAGACGCGCAATGATCTGCTCTAGCGCGTCGACCTTGGCGGCCCGCCCCAGGATCGGCAGACCGACCTCACCGCTGAGGACGCCATCCGCCACAAGCAGCGTGTTTGCCCGGTTCTCATCAAAACCCAACCGATCCGAAACGCATTCGGTAAAGGCGGTAAAACCACCAGACACCAGGGCGGCATAGGCTCCATCGGCCTTCATCGTTGCCAGCAGCGTGGGGCCGCCCGGCATCAGCGTGATACGGTGATCCAGAACCTGATCAATCACCGCGACGGGCAAACCTTTCAGCAGCGCGACACGCTCCCGCAGGGCACCGTCGAAATCCAGCTCACCGTTCATGGCCCGCGCCGTGATCTCCTTCACCTGCGCACCCACACCGGCCTCTTCGGCCAGTTCGTCAATGCACTCCTGCCGGATCATGGTGGAGTCCATATCCGCCAGCAGCATCTTCTTCCGGCGCCCCGCTGTCGGCTGGATCACCAGATCCACGCCGAGATCCTGCAGATCCGCCCAAACGTCCCAGTGATTATCCGGCCGCACCTGCAGAGAGAATTCAGCCGCAATATCCGGTGCCAGCCACTGCACATCACCTCCCCCCCAGGCATTGCGCAGCGATTCGGTTAGCGCGGGTGCAAGGCAGGGGGTTTGCGGATTGCAAAGCAGGGTGGCGACAAACATGGCAAGCTCCATCGGGCAAGGATGCGCCCGTCATACGCCCGCAAGCCATCCATCGCCAAGCCCCCGATTCCACCCTGCCCTCACAACTGTGCTGCGGGTGTCTCACATTGCCATCGCCCGCCGCCCAGCGTGCCATCTGTTTCCGAAAGGCGTCAGAATGCGTCGCTATTGATTCCGATATAGCCGCTATTTGTCATTTTCCCTGTTGCCCAGCCGGATTTCAGCCAGTAGCCCTATCAGCGGGACACCTCTCCCCAACGAGAGGCGCTTATCTGGAAGGATAGCATTATGGCTATTGAAGAACCGGCGTTGCACGCAACCGTGCACGAACCTACCGCGCGACCTGCCAATCCGCGTTTCTCCTCCGGCCCCTGTGCCAAACCCCCCGCATTTGATCTGACCAAGCTTGCTGGCGCTCCTCTGGGACGCAGCCACCGTGCCGCTGTCGGCAAGGACAAGCTGCTGGCCGCGATCGAAGGCACGCGCGAAATTCTCGGCGTACCGGCGGACTATAAGATCGGGATCGTTCCTGCTTCTGACACCGGTGCGGTCGAGATGGCAATGTGGAACCTGCTGGGCGCCCGCGGAACCGAAATGCTGGCCTGGGAGAGCTTTGGCGCAGGATGGGTGACCGATGTGGTGAAACAGCTGAAGCTGGACGCTACCGTCAAGACCGCTGACTATGGTGAGCTGGTTGATCTGGCCACAGTCGATTTCACCAAGGACGTCGTTTTCACCTGGAATGGCACCACCTCCGGTGTGCGCGTCCCAAACGGCGACTGGATCCCCGCTGATCGCGAGGGCCTCACAATCTGTGACGCCACCTCCGCCGCCTTCGCGCAGGATCTGCCTTGGGACAAACTGGATGTGACAACCTTCTCCTGGCAGAAGGTGCTGGGCGGCGAAGCGGCGCACGGCATGATCATCCTCAGCCCCCGCGCGGTTGAACGACTGGAAAGCTACACTCCCGCCTGGCCTCTGCCGAAGATTTTCCGCCTGACCAAGGGCGGCAAGCTGATAGACGGTATTTTCAAAGGCGCGACCATCAACACTCCCTCGATGCTCGCCGTTGAGGATTATCTTCTCGCGCTGGACTGGGCGCGGTCCGTCGGCGGCCTTGACGGGCTAAAGGCCCGCGCCAACGCCAATGCACAGGCAATCTTCAATTTCTGCGCCGCCAAGCCATGGCTTGCGAATCTGGCAGCCGACCCTGCCACCCGCTCCAATACATCGGTTTGCCTGAAGTTCACCGATGCGCGCATTGCAGATGGTGCTGCCTTCGCCAAGGCTGTTGCCAAACGTCTCGAAGCCGAAGATGTCGCCTTGGACATAGGCGCCTATCGGGATGCCCCTGCCGGTCTGCGCATCTGGTGCGGCGGCACCGTCGAAACCTCTGATATCGAGGCCATGCTGCCCTGGCTTGAATGGGCGTTTGAGGCTGAAATCGCGGCTCAATCCGCCGCAGCCTGACCCCCAAGCGCCTGCCCCGCACCAACTGGGCAGGCATCAGACGACTTGCCGCCGACACAGGCGTTTCACCCAGACATTCGGCCCGACCGGCCCCCGCATGAAGGACCCCACTCATGGCTCCCAAAGTTCTCATCTCCGACAAACTCTCTGAAGCTGCTGTTCAGATCTTTCGTGATCGCGGCATCGATGTTGATTTTCAGCCGGACCTTGGCAAAGACAAGGACAAGCTGGCCGCGATCATCGGCGATTACGACGGTCTCGCGATCCGCTCCGCGACGAAAGTCACCCAGAAAATCCTCGACAATGCCACCAATCTCAAGGTGATCGCACGCGCTGGCATCGGGACGGACAATATTGACAAGGATGCCGCCTCTCAGAAGGGCGTGATCGTGATGAACACGCCCTTTGGCAACATGATCACCACCGCGGAGCACGCCATCGCCATGATGTTCGCCGTCGCCCGACAGATCCCCGAGGCCTCGGCCTCCACCCATGCCGGCAAATGGGAAAAATCCAAATTCATGGGCGTTGAGCTGACCAACAAGACCCTCGGAGTGATCGGGGCCGGCAACATTGGCGGTATCGTCTGCGACCGCGCCCGCGGCCTGAAGATGAAAGTGGTCGCCTATGATCCGTTTCTCAGCCAGGAGAAAGCTGACAAGATGGGTGTTGAGAAGGTTGACCTGGACGAGCTGCTCGCCCGCACCGATTTCATCACCCTGCACGTGCCGCTGACCGACCAGACCCGGAATATCCTGTCCAAGGAGAACCTGGCCAAAACCAAGAAAGGCGTGCGTATCATCAACTGCGCCCGTGGCGGTTTGGTGGATGAAGCGGCGCTGGCGGAGCTGCTGACCTCAGGCCATGTCGCCGGTGCTGCTTTTGATGTCTTCTCCGAAGAACCGGCCATGACCAACCCGTTGTTTGGCCTTCCAAATGTAGTCTGCACCCCCCATCTCGGTGCAGCCACCAGCGAAGCCCAGGAAAACGTTGCCCTTCAGGTTGCCGAGCAGATGTCGAATTACCTGCTTGACGGCGCGGTTGAGAACGCATTGAACATGCCTTCGATGACCGCCAAGGAGGCGCGCGTGATGGGCCCATGGGTGGCGCTTTCCGGGCATCTCGGTGGCTTCATCGGTCAGATGACGGATGAACCCATTCAGGCCATCAACATCCTCTATGATGGCGTGGCCGCCGAGATGAACCTTGCGGCACTGAACTGCTCGGTGGTCGCGGGCATCATGAAGAAGCTCAATCCCGATGTGAACATGGTCTCCGCGCCCGTGGTGGCCCGCGAACGTGGCATTCAGATTTCCACCACCAATCAGGACAAATCCGGCGCCTTCGACGGCTATATCAAGGTCACGGTTGTGACCAGCAAGCGTGAGCGTTCAGTGGCCGGGACGGTGTTCTCGGATGGCAAACCTCGTTTCATCCAGATCAAGGGCATCAATATCGACGCAGAGGTGGGCGCACACATGCTCTATACCACCAACGAGGATGTGCCCGGGATCATCGGTACCCTCGGTCGCATTCTGGGCGATATGGGAGTGAATATCGCCAACTTCACGCTTGGCCGTTCGCAGGCCGGCGGTGAGGCGATCGCACTGCTCTACGTTGATGAACCGGTACCGGCTGCGGCTCGCGCGGCCTTGGCGGAAACCGAGTTTTTCAACCAGATCAAGCCGCTGCAGTTTGATGTCAGCTGATCCCTAGCCTATCAGAGATTTCAATGAATGCGCCGCCGAGCTATGAAGGCGGCGCATTTCTCGTTTGGCACCATGAATATCCCGCAGGAGAGTCCCATGACCGCCCCAATATATGCAATCGGCGATATCCACGGCCAGCTTGGGATGCTGGAAGAGGCTCTGGACCTGATCGAGGCAGATGGCGGGCGCGATGCGTCGGTGGTCTTCCTGGGCGACTTCATTGATCGCGGCCCCGACAGCCGGGGGGTGATCGATCACCTGATCACCGGGCAAAAGGACGGTCGCAACTGGATAACCCTATTGGGCAATCACGACCGCATGTTCGCCTGGTTCATGGAGGATACGCCGCGCCACGACCCGCATATGCTGGTGGGCTATCACTGGTTGCACGACCGTATCGGTGGTCTCGAAACGCTCGAAAGCTACGGAGTGACCTTCCCAGAGCGAACCCGTCTTGCCGACGTCCATGCCGAGGCGAGAGCCGCGGTCCCCGACAGCCATGTCGCCTTTCTGAAACGTTTGACAACCATGCATCAAACCAGCGATCTCGCTTTCGTCCACGCAGGAATCCGGCCTGGCGTTGCGCTGGAAAACCAGATCGAAAATGATCTGGTCTGGATACGCCAGTCCTTTCATCAGGAACGCGCCCCCCACCCCAAGCTTATCGTTCACGGTCACACTCCGGTGGAGCGCGCTACACATTATGGCAATCGCGTGAACCTCGACAGCGGCGCCGGTTTCGGCAAACCGCTCAGCACAGCCGTTTTCGAATCCGGCCTGGTCTGGTTGCTCACCAGCAAAGGCCGACAGGCCCTCACCCCATAAGCCCATCTTCTGGCTTCAAATATCCTGGGGGTGAGCGCCAGGGGCGCGAGGGGGCAAAGCCCCCTCTTCCCGACATCACGTCCAGTCCAGCACCACCTTGCCGCTGGAGCCGGATTTCATCGCCGCAAAGCCTTCGGCGAAATCATTGACGCTGAACCGGTGGGTGATGACCCGGCTCACATCCAGCCCGTTCTGTAGCATTGCGATCATCTTGTACCAGGTCTCGAACATCTCGCGCCCGTAGACGCCTTTGATGGTGATCGCCTTGAACACGATCCGTGACCAGTCGACCGGCGATTTGCCCGGCGGAATGCCCAGGAGTGCAATCTTGCCGCCCATTACCAGCGCCTCCACCATTTGGTCGAGTGCCGCCTGGCTGCCGGACATCTCCAGCCCAACGTCGAACCCCTGTTTCAGCCCCAGCTCCCGCACCACGTCCTGCAGGTCTTCCTGTGCCACGTTCACCGCACGCACCGTCGGCACCACATGTTCAGCCAGCGCAAGCCGGTCCGGGTTGATATCGGTGATCACCACATGCCGCGCGCCGGCATGTTTCGCCACCGCCGCCGCCATGATGCCGATGGGGCCCGCGCCGGTGATCAGCACATCCTCCCCCAAGAGGTCAAAGCTCAGCGCGGTATGCACCGCATTCCCAAGCGGGTCGAGGATGGCGCCGATCTCATCCGGGATATCCTCCGGCAGCGGCACCACGTTGAAGGCCGGCAGTTTCAGATACTGCGCAAAGGCCCCCTGCTCGTTCACCCCGATGCCGCGGGTGCCCGGGTCCAGGTGGAACTTGCCGGCCCGGCTCTGGCGCGAGTCGGTCTTGATCAGATGCCCCTCGCCGGAGCAGCGCTGCCCCACCGTCAGATCGGTGACATTGCGGCCGATCTCGACAATCTCGCCCGCGAACTCATGGCCGGTGATCATTGGCACCGGCACGGTGTGCGCGGCCCATTCATCCCAGTTCCAGATGTGGATGTCGGTGCCGCAGATGCCGGTCTTCTTCACCTTGATCAGCACCTCGTCCGGGCCGATCTCGGGCACCGGCGCCTGCACCATCCACAGACCCTCCTGCGGATGGCTCTTTTCCAGCGCCTTCATCGTGTTCGGACGGCTCATGACAGGATCCCCAATTCCTTGCCCACCTTGCCAAAGGCGGCCAATGCACGGTCCAGCTCATCCCGTGTCAGCGCCGCATTCATCTGAGTGCGGATCCGCGCCTGGCCGCGCGGCACCACAGGGAAGAAGAAGCCGGAGACATAGACGCCCTCGTCAAACAGCCTTGCCGCCATGTCCTGCGCCAGCTGCGCCTCGCCCAGCATCACCGGGATGATCGGATGCTCACCCGGCAGCAGGTCAAAGCCCAGTTTCTCCAGCCCCGCGCGCCAGTATTTCGCATTCTCGAACAGCTGCGCCCGCAGCCCGTCACCTTCCTCCACCAGCCGGATCGCTTCCAGCCCGGCAGCAACAATTGATGGCGGCAGCGAATTGGAGAACAGATAGGGCCGCGCCCGCTGCCGCAGCAGGTCGATCACTGGCTGCGGCCCGGCGATGTAACCGCCGATGGCCCCCCCAAGTGCTTTGCCCAATGTCCCGGTGACGATATCCACGTCCACTCCGAAATGCTCCGGCGTGCCGGCGCCTGTTGCGCCCATGAAGCCGGTCGCATGGCAGTCATCGACCATCACGATGGCATCGTATTTGTCCGCCAGCGCCCGGATCTCCGGCAGCTTCGCCAGATAACCGTCCATTGAGAACACGCCGTCGGTGGCGATCATGATATGCCGCGCGCCGTCCTCGCGAGCCTGTTTCAGCCAGGCCTCCAGATCGTTCATATCGCTGTTCAGGTAGCGGTAGCGCTTCGCCTTGCACAGCCGGATACCGTCGATGATCGAGGCATGGTTCAGGCTGTCGGAAATGATCGCATCCTCCGGCCCCAAGAGCGGCTCGAACAGCCCGCCATTGGCGTCGAAACAGGCAGCAAACAGGATTGCATCATCTTTCCCGAGGAACTTCGCCAGCCGCTGCTCCAGCTCCCGGTGAATGTCCTGGGTGCCGCAGATGAAGCGAACGGAAGCCATCCCGAACCCTTTGTCATCCATTACGCCGCGCGCAGCAGCGATGAGGTCGGGGTGATCTGCAAGGCCAAGGTAATTGTTGGCACACAGGTTGATGACCGCCGCATCCCCAACCCTGATCTCGCCCCCCTGAGGGGAGGTGATCATTCGTTCCCGCTTGTAAAGACCATCAGCTTTGATCTCTTCCAGGGTCTTGGAGATGTCGGTCAGAAAATCAGTAGACATGCGGAAACTCCTTCTCGTTCGAGTCGGAGTTCTAGCATAGCGGAAAAATTTCCGGAATAGGGGATTTCAAGATAGTGGACAAAAATCCGTCAAAATGGAAGGCGCGCCTATTCTTGCCAATCACGCATTCTTCACGATCAGAAACAGACGTGCCGGACCGTCCTGTGCAGCGATGGAATGCGTCACATCTGCAGCATAGCGGGCGGTATCCCCTGCGTGCAGCCGTTCGGTCGCACTGCCCGAACAGAGCGCAACAGTCCCGGCGAGAACCGTCAGGTGTTCGACCGTTCCGCGCCCATGAGGCTGGCTGTTCAATGCGCCCCCTTCTTTGAGCCGGATATCGTAGACCTCGTGGCCGCCGGCGTCTTCAGGTGGAGAAAGAATGCGGATCAGACAGCCCTCCCCCATGTTTTCAATGGAGGGGACATCGCCATCGCGCAGGACTTCGATCCGGTCCTGTGCCTCTTGACTGTCCAGCAGCCCCGCAAAATCCACCTGTAACGCACGCGTCAGGTTCCACAGGGTCGCAATCGTTGGTGAGCTCTCGCCGCGTTCAATCTGGCTCACCATGGAGCGGCTGACACCGGAGAGATTGGCCACAGCCTCCAGGCTGAGGCCCTGGGCACGACGCGCCTCTTTCAGGCGGGCGGGCAGAAGCGTCAGGATATCGTCTACATTTTCCGTCATGGCGGAATCTCTGCGCCTTTGAAATCCATTTGTCAAACAGGAGCGGCATCAGGGCTAAACTATTATGACGGCACGTTTCGCAGGACAGGCCATGCTGCATCTGCATAATCAGCGCGAAACTCATGAGGAGAGAGACCATGACCGATATCGTGATCCTGGATGGCGCCCGTACAGCCATCGGCACCTTTGGTGGATCGCTGGCGGGCACCACCCCAATTGATCTGGCAACCGTGGCATCCAAAGCCGCTATGGAACGTTCCGGCGTTGAGCCGGGGCAGATCGGAAATGTGGTCTTTGGCCATGTGATCAATACCGAACCGCGCGACATGTACCTGAGCCGTGTCGCTGCGATGCAGGCCGGCATTCCGAACGGTACGCCTGCGATGAACGTGAACCGCCTCTGCGGCTCAGGTGCACAGGCGATTGTCTCCGGCATCCAGTCGCTGATGCTGGGCGACGCGGAATTTGCCCTCACCGGTGGCGCCGAAAACATGTCACGCAGCCCCTTCATCGTACCTAGCGCCCGCTGGGGGCAGAAAATGGGCGATGCCCGCGCGCTCGACATGATGCTGGGCGCCTTGAACTGCCCCTTTGGGACCGGTCACATGGGGGTGACCGCAGAAAACGTCGCGGATGAGCATGACATCACGCGCGCCCAGATGGATGAATTTGCGCTGACCAGCCAGACCCGCGCCGCTGCGGCAATCGAGGCCGGGCATTTTGCCAGCCAGATCACGCCGGTCGAGGTCAAGGTGAAGCGTGACATGGTGGCCTTTGAGGTAGATGAACACCCCAAGGCCAGCACAATGGAAACACTTGGCGGCCTGAAACCGGTGTTCAAGAAGGACGGCCGTGTCACTGCTGGCAACGCAAGCGGCATCAACGATGGTGCCGCCGCAATCGTCATGGCCACAGCTGAGGCTGCCCAGAAAGCTGGCCTGAAGCCCAAGGCCCGTATTCTGGGCTACGCCCATGCGGGTATCCGCCCTGAAGTGATGGGAATCGGTCCGGTGCCTGCTGTGCAGAACCTGCTGAAGAAAACCGGGCTCTCCGCCAGCGACTTTGACGTGATCGAATCGAACGAAGCCTTTGCCGCGCAGGCGCTGGCCGTGAACAAGGAATTGGGACTGGATCCGGCCAAGGTAAACCCGAATGGCGGCGCGATTGCGCTTGGCCATCCGGTGGGCGCAACTGGCGCGATCATCACGCTGAAGACACTTTACGAGCTGGAGCGGATCGGCGGCTCCAAGGGGCTCATCACCATGTGCATTGGTGGCGGCCAGGGTATCGCCCTCGCAATCGAACGCCTCTGATCCCCGCATCCGCTGAAACGCAAAAAGGCCCCGTTTCTCACCGGGGCCTTTTTGTTGGATGACGCTGATATCAGCTCGGGCTCATGCCGCGCAGACGCTCCGACCGGCGACGCAGCATCTCGACCACCGTCAGCAGGCAGATCGACACCACGACCAGAATGGTCGCAACCGCCAGAATGGTCGGCGAAATCTGTTCGCGCAGGCCGGTGAACATCTGCCAGGGCAGGGTTTTCTGCCCGGCAGACCCGACAAAGAGCACAACGACAACTTCATCAAAGGAGGTGATGAAGGCAAACAGACCACCAGAAATCACGCCGGGCAGGATCAGCGGCATCTGCACGCGGAAGAAGGTGGTGACCGGACCGGCCCCCATATTTGCAGCCGCACGCGTCAGAGACCGGTCGAAACCAACCAGAGTGGCGGTCACGGTAATGATCACAAACGGAATACCAAGGGCTGCATGCGCCAGAACCACACCGAAGTATGTCCCCTGTAGACCAATCCGGCTGTAGAAGAAATACATCCCGGCAGCCGAGATGATCAGCGGCACGATCATCGGCGAAATCAGAATCGCCATAATTGCCCGACGGAAGGGCACATGCGGCTGGCTGAGGCCAATGGCGGCCAGCGTACCGAAACCCACCGACAGAATGGTCGCCATCGGCGCGATCTTGATGGAGTTCCACATCGCCTGCTGCCAGTCGGCATTGGTGAAGAAGTCACGATAGTGCTTCAGCGAATAGCCTTCGGGATCGAATTGCAGCATCTCCGGCGTGAAGGTGAAGAAATCCTGAGCGTTGAACGACAGTGGCATCACCACAAGGATCGGCGTGATCAGAAAAACGAAGACCGCCCCGCAGATTACCCGAAACGTATAGTGCCAAAGCACCTGGCCAGGTGTGAGATATGGCGCCAGATGCACACGGTAGCGTGACGTCGAGAGCCAGAAGATGAACCAGCCGACAAAGGCACCGAACAGTATACCGATGACGGCCGAGGGCAGCCCGCCCATTACAAAGCCTGCGATGGCAAAGGCTGCGATCAGGATCCATCGGATCAGCCGCTCCTGATCGCGAAGCCCCGCCAAGACAAAGCCCAGCCCGCCAACAAGAGCAGCGCCGATCAGTACCCCCAGAAGGCCAGAGCCCTGCGCAGTGCCGACAAACAGGCCGAAGAAGGCGCCGGCCGCCGCAGCGACCATCGCCACGAAACCAGGAGTTTGGTTTTCAACAGGTGTCAAAGCCATGTGTCTTATCCCAGTTTCACGTTGTCGATACCGACAATCTTGTCATAGGCCCAGTAGAGCGCGAGTACGACGACCAGCAGAATAGTGCCAAGCGCGGCCGCAAGGCCCCAGTTGAGCGACTGCGAGATGTGGAAAGCGATCCGGTTCGAGATGAAGACACCTTTGGTGCCGCCGACCAGCTCCGGCGTGATGTAGTAGCCAATCGCCAGAATGAAGACGAGGATCGAACCCGCACCGATACCCGGCACAGACTGCGGGAAGTAGACCCGCCAGAACGCCGTCCAGTTGGTGGCGCCAAGAGACTTGGCAGCGCGCAGATAGGACGGATTGATCGTCTGCATCACCGAATACATCGGCAGGATCATGAACGGCAGCAGAATGTGGGTCATCGCCACGATCGTACCGAACTGGTTGTTGATCATCACAAGGCGCGCATCATCTGCGACCAGTCCCAGCCAGACCAGCGTGTCATTGATGACGCCCTGCTGCTGCAGCATGACCTTCCAGGCCGATGTTCGTACCAGAAGCGACGTCCAGAACGGCAGCAACACCAGGATCATCAGCAGGTTTGCGGATCTTGACGGCAAATTCGCCAGGATCCAGGCCACCGGATATCCAAGTATGATGCAGCTCACCGTAATCGCCAACGACATGATCAGTGTCCGCAGGAACAATGTTCCATAGATCCGCTCGTTCTCGGGTCGCAGCTCTGCCCCTTCTGCGCCTTTCTGGAAATCAGCCGCATTCAGAAAATAACCGTTGGTATAGGCCCCAGAGTAAGTCTGGATAGTGCGCCAGACCTCCGGGTCGGTCCAGTCCTTGTCAATCTTGAAGAACTGCTCCTTGAACGGACCATCCTGAGCCAGATCCCAACGCTTGACCTTGCGCCCGGCCTTGCGGAACAGCGAGGAAATGCCGGGGTTTTCGTAGTTCAGGCGCGAGCCGACGCGCGTATGGGTTTTCTCCTCGGCGGCGACCTGAAGGTCGGCAGCCAATGCGGCAAACACAGCCTCATCCGGAGCTTGCCCGGAGTTTGCATCCCAATCCTGAAGCGCGACAACGGTCTTGGGCAGGGTGTCAGAGACGATCCTATTCTCAACCGAGCGGAACAGCATATCAGCAATCGGGAGAATGAAGGTCAGAAGAACAAACAGCAGAAGCGGCGCGATCAGCATCAGGGCGCGAATTTTCTGCATCCGGAGAGCTCGGGCCAGGCTACGCTTCAGCGGCGTGCCATCGGCGGCCAAGACCGGTCCGGTGTGGGTGGTATCGCTCATGGGTAGGAGCCCCCGTCGGAATTTTTTGTTGGTGGAGAAGGGGCTGCGCGCCAGGCACACAGCCCCTTCCCGATAATGTCAGTATCTGTTCGCGGACAGATTACTTGGCGAGCCACGCCTGGAATTTAGCGTCCAGATCGTCGCGGTTGTCTGCCCACCATTCGTAGTCATAGACATGAACGTTGCCGGAGTTCGCCGGATCGGTCGGCATATGCGGTGCCATGTCGATACCCAGAATGGCGTGTTTGCCAACCAGCGGCGCAGAGGAGGCGCGCGCCGGACCGTAGGAGATGAACTTGGCCTGATCTGCCAGACGCTGGGTGTCGGTTGCGAACTTCAGGAAGTCCATCACGCGAGCCTTGCGGTCTTCGGGCAGGTCAGCCGGAACGATCCAGCCATCCAGGTCGAAAGACTGCATATCCCAGAGCATTTCGATCGGCTGGTTCTGCTCAGCAATTGCCGAGAACAGACGACCGTTAAAGGTCGAGCCCATCACCACTTCGCCATCTGCCAGCAGCTGCGGCGTTTCCGCACCAGCAGTCCACCAGACGACCTGATCCTTGATTGTGTCGAGCTTGGCCAGGGCACGCTCCACACCTTCGTCGGTGCTCAGCACGTCGTAGATCTCATCCTTGGCAACGCCGTCGCAGTAGAGGGCCCACTCGACGTTGTCGATCGGACGCTTCTGAAGGGCGCGCTTGCCCGGATATTTCGCAGTGTCGAAGACATCGCAGATGGAGCTCGGCGGCGTGTCACCAACCTTGTCCATGCGGTACCCGAAGGTGGTCGAATACACGATCTGCGGCACGAAGCAGTCGCTGACAATCAGGTCGCCGAAGTCTTCGGTTGCGGGTGTGCCATCGGGCGCCGCAGCCAAATCTTCGTCGTGGTTCAGCTCGGCGGCGAGACCTTCGTCACACATACGCATCGCATCAGAAGCAACAACGTCGACCAGATCCCAGGTGACATTGCCCGCTTCGGTCATGGCGCGCATTTTTGCGGTCGCCTCGGCCGAGCTTTCATCCCAGATCACTTTCAGATCGGGGTGCATTTCCTGATAAGGAACCACATAGGCCTTCAGCTGGCTTTCCTGATAGGCGCCGCCCCAGGACACGATGGTCATCTCGTTGGCCATATCAGCAGCCATCGCCATCGGCGCACACAGTGCCGTAGTGGCTGCCAGGGCAGTCAGTTTGGTGAGTTTCATAGACACTCTACTCCTTGTTGAAATCGTTATTTATCTGGATTGTCCGCCGGTCGTTCGCTGCCGGAGGTTCGGGCGCGCGCGGACGTCAGGCGTCCAGCGCGCGGCAATCTTCAGGCAACCAGCCGATTTCGATCTGCTGGCCGGGCTTCAACCGTACCTGATCGGGTGCGTTGCGGGTCTTGATGATGAACTCATCATTTCCGGCGACGCGCAGACGGGTGCGGAAGATGTCGCCCATGTAGATAAACTCAAGCACTTCAGCCTTGAGCGTATGGGCGCCTTCCTGCATCCGGTCCTTGTTGTATTCAACACGCTCGGGCCGGATCGACACGCGGGTCCGCTCACCGGGTTTGGAAACGTTGATCGGCTTGCAGTCAATCAATTCGCCATCGTCCAATTGTACCAGCGCGATGCCATTGTTGACCTCTTTGACCGTGCCTTCCAGCGTGTTGTTCTCACCGATAAACTGGGCAACGAAACTGTTGGCCGGCTCTTCGTACAGCTCATCCGGCGGCGCCAGCTGCTGAATACGACCATCGTTGAACACTGCCACGCGATCCGACATGGTCAGTGCTTCAGTCTGGTCGTGGGTCACATAAACAGTGGTGATGCCCAGCTGATGTGCAAGATGGGTGATCTCGAACTGCATCTTCTCGCGCAGCTGCTTGTCCAGCGCGCCCAAAGGTTCGTCCATCAGCACCAGTTCGGGTTCAAACACAAGCGCACGCGCCAAGGCAACACGCTGCTGCTGACCACCGGACAACTGGGCCGGACGGCGGCCGCCAAAGGCGCCCATCTCGACCATGTCAAGCGCGCGCTTCACCTTCTGCTCACGCTCGGACTTGCCCATGTTGCGGACTTCCAGCGGGAAGCTCAGATTTTCGGCAATGGTCATGTGAGGGAACAGCGCGTAGTTCTGGAACACCATTCCGATGCCGCGTTTATGAGGCGGAATGTTGTTGATTGAGACGCCGCCAAGCCGAATATCACCATGGGTCGCTGTCTCAAAACCCGCCAACATCATCAAGCAGGTCGTTTTGCCCGAACCGGACGGGCCCAACATGGTCAGAAATTCGCCTTTCGGCATGGTGAGGTTCAGATCTTTGACAACGAGGTTCTCGCCGTCATAACTCTTCTGCACGCGTTCGAATTCTACGAACGCGCTCGT
Source organism: Phaeobacter sp. JH20_08 (assembly GCF_048056635.1). Taxonomy (NCBI): domain Bacteria; kingdom Pseudomonadati; phylum Pseudomonadota; class Alphaproteobacteria; order Rhodobacterales; family Roseobacteraceae; genus Phaeobacter; species Phaeobacter sp. JH20_08. Next base: position 61,896 of record NZ_JAYMVV010000012.1, read on the forward strand.
GTTTGACGCATCAGCCAAGTGAGGCTCCCTGGTTTGGTTCGGCAGATTAGCTCTGCACTTCTGTCGTGATGTAAGCACACACGAGTGTTGGTGTGCAACCGGATCGTCCGGATCATCTCTGTAGTTTACCTTAGGGCCGATAACGCCGGAAACGGTACGTATTGCGACGAACAAGGATCGAAAAGCGACAGGATTTAGATTGCCAATCAGATAAAAACTCTATGTGTACACGCCTTGATTGATCGCAAACGTCCGTTACCGGAAACACTCAAATAACCGAATTTGACCGAGCAGCTTTAACCGAGCCACAAAGATTCGCGGAAATAGCAAAGGCGCCGGCTCCCGACCGGAACCGACGCCTTGGTCAAACAGCTTCAGCCCGCGTCACGCGCTGTGCAGCAAGTCTCGCTCTTTCAGCGCTGCATAACATTCATCGAGCGACTGGCGCGCTCGCGCGATGAGCGTATCAATCTCTTCGGGTGTGATGATCAGCGGCGGCGAGATGATCATCCGATCACCAACGTGGCGCATCACCAGATTATTGGCAAAGCACCGCTCCCGGCAGATGTAGCCGACAGTTCCGGTTTCAGCGGCAAAGGCCGCGCGCGTCGCCTTGTTCGGGGTCAGTGCAATCGATCCCATCATGCCGACAATCTTGGCTTCGCCCACCAGCGGATGATCGACGAGCGCCTCCCATTGCTCCTTGAGATAAGGCGCCACAACATCACGCACATTGTCGATGATGTTCTCCTCCTCGAGAATGCGCAGGTTCTCCAGCGCCACCGCGGCGGCAACCGGATGGCCCGAATAGGTGTAGCCATGATTGAATTCACCGGATCCAATCACGGCTGCAATCTCGTCGCTGACAATAGATCCGCCAATCGGCGCATAGCCGGACGATAGCCCCTTGGCGATGGTCATGATATCGGGGCGAATGCCCATGGTCTGGCTTCCAAACCAATTGCCGGTACGCCCGAAGCCGCAGATCACCTCATCAGCGATCAGCAGGATTTCATATTTGTCGCAGATCCGCTGGATCTCGGGCCAGTAGGTTGCAGGCGGAACAATGACACCGCCGGCACCCTGAACCGGTTCGGCGATAAAGGCCGCGACCCGGTCTTCGCCCAACTCAAGAATCGCCTGTTCCAGCTCCTGAGCGCGCGCGAGACCAAACTCCTCTACCGCCATATCGCCGCCTTCGGCCCACCAGTTGGGCTGATTGATATGATGGATATCCGGAATCGGCAGGCCGCCCTGTTCGTGCATCGCAGTCATACCGCCCAGGCTGCCGCTGCCAACGGACGAGCCATGATACCCGTTCTTGCGGCTGATGATCACCGATTTTGTCGGCTTGCCCTTCATCGCCCAATAATGGCGGACCATGCGAATATTGGTGTCATTGGCTTCTGAACCAGACCCGGCGAAGAACACATGGTTCAGCCCCTCGGGCGCCAGTTCGGCGATTTTCGCCGCCAGCGCGATCGCGGGCGTGTGTGTGGTCTGAAAGAATGTGTTGTAGTACGGCAGCTCGCGCATCTGGCGGGCGGCGACATCTGCCAACTCGTCCCGTCCATAGCCAATGTTGACACACCACAGGCCGGCCATGGCATCCAGTATCTGGTTGCCCTCGCTATCTGTCAGCGTGACGCCGGTGGCGCGCGTGATGATCCGCGCGCCTTTTTCCGCCAGCTCACCGTTTGCGGTGAAGGGGTGCATGTGATGGGCCGCATCCAGCGCCTGAAGCTCGGCCGTGGGCAGGTGATTTGTAATCGCAGTCATGGGGCAGACTCCTGAAGGAAGAGATTGCGCCCAGAATATGATCAAATTCTAGCGTGTCAATCGAATCAGCTCGACTGATTCAGCCCCTGACTTACCTGATCCATCCCCTGAGCGACGTCCCGCTCCATGGCCAGCGCCGCCAGATCTGCGTCCTGGCGATGCAGGGCCTCGAGGATGTCCTTGTGCCGGTCGGGAAAGCTCTGCGTGCCGAGCCGTCCACAGACCACGCGCAACGATGGACCGAAGCGCAGCCAAAGCCGATCCGCCAGATCTGTCAGGATAGGCGCATCGGCATATGCATAAAGCCGCGTGTGGAACCGGTAGTTCTGCACCAGATAGCCAGTGACGTCTCCTGCCGAAATAGCCTGATCCAGAGCTGTGTCGATGGCCTCCAGCGCGGTGATATCATCCGCAGATACACGCGTGGTTGCCAACCGAGCAAGTTGACACTCTATTGTTTTTCTTGCATAAATCAGCTCGTTCAGGTCACTTTCACGTAACATCGGCACAGACACACGGCGATTTCCCTGAAACACCAGCGCGCCATCAGAGATCAGTCGGCGGATGGCTTCGCGTACCGGGGTCATCCCGGCCCCCAACGACTCGACCAGACCCTGGATGGTGACCGCCTGCCCCGGCGCCAGATCGCCAAACAGAATTTGCCCGCGCAAGGTCTGGTAGACGGTTTCATGGGCGGGCAGTTTGGCAGTGGGCTGACTGCCGGATGATGCGGCTGGTTGGCTCAGGTTCACCTTCTGAATTCCTCCTAAATTTTGGGCAGCTTGCACCAAGTTTCCCCAAGTGAAAACATAAACAGTATTGCCGAATGAGGCAAAACTTGATCAAATCCTTATCAGCCGGGCACGGAAACCGGCACGCACAGGGAGATACTCATGACACTCAAGACGATGACATTGACAGCCATCGTGGCGCTGAGCAGTGCGGCCGCCGTCGCCGAAGAAGTTCGCGTTTACAACTGGTCCGACTATATTGACGAAGCCTTGCTTGAGAAATTCGAAGCCGAGACCGGCATCGAACTGATCTACGACGTCTTCGACAGCAACGAGTTGCTGGAAACCAAGATGCTGGCCGGCGGCTCCGGTTACGATGTAGTCGTTCCGACCGGCTCGTTCCTGGCGCGTCAGATTCAGGCTGGCGCGTTCCAGAAACTGGATACCGACAAGTTGTCGAACGCAGGTAACATGTGGGACGTGATCAAGGAGCGTACGGCACGCTATGATCCGGACAACCTCTATTCCATCAACTACATGTGGGGCACGACTGGGATCGGCGCAAACACCGCAAAGGTCGAAGAGGCTCTGGGCGCGGATGCACCGATCGACTCGCTCGATCTGGTGTTCAACCCTGCCAACATGGAAAAACTGGCCGAATGTGGCGTCTACATTCTGGATGCCCCGGACGAGATGATCCCGGCCGCCCTGAAATATATCGGTGAAGATCCCAATAGCATGGACCCCGATGTGGTTGCCAAGGCCGAACCCGTGCTGATGGCGATCCGCCCCTATGTGAAGAAATTCCACAGCTCGGAGTACATCAACGCACTGGCAAATGGTGACATCTGCGTGGCCTTTGGCTGGTCCGGCGATATCCTGCAGGCGCGCGATCGTGCCGACGAGGCCGAAAACGGTGTTGAAATCGTCTTCAACGCGCCCAAGGAAGGCGCACTGATGTGGTTCGACCAGATGGCGATCCCGGTGGACGCCCCGAACCCCGACGGGGCCCACAAGTTCCTGAACTTCATTATGGAAGCCGAGAACATGGCTGCGGCATCCAACTACGTCTATTATGCCAATGGCAACAAGGCGAGCCAGGAGTTCCTCGAAGAGGATGTGATCAACGACCCCGCGATCTATCCGAACGATGACACCGTGAAAAACCTCTACATCAAAGAAGCCTATCCGCCCAAATTGCAGCGTACGGCGACGCGTATGTGGACCAAGATCAAATCTGGGACCTGACCCGAGATTGATTGACGCGCGGGGCATCGGATATGCCCCGCGCTCTTTCCTGCGGGAACGTCGGCAGCTGTTCCATGCCCGTTCCGCCACTTGCGTCATACATTGGGGGCCAGCGTGACTATTCCTGTTTTTGAACCCTGGAACGATCCAGAGGCTAAGCCCCTGATCCAATTCCAGAATGTTACCAAGCGCTTTGGTGAGTTCACCGCGATCGACGATCTGACGCTTGGGATCTACGAGAAAGAGTTCTTTGCCTTGCTTGGCCCCTCGGGCTGCGGCAAGACCACGATGATGCGGATGCTGGCAGGGTTTGAAACGCCAACCGAAGGCAAAATTTTCCTGTCGGGTCAGGATATTGCACCGGTCCCGCCGAACAAGCGTCTGGTCAACATGATGTTCCAGTCCTATGCGCTATTCCCGCATCTGAGCGTCTGGGACAATATCGCCTTTGGACTGAAGCGCGAGAACAAGCCCAAACATGATATCGCCGAGCGGGTACAGGAAATGCTGCGCCTGACCCGGCTTGAGAAATTCGCGCGGCGCAAGCCGCACCAGATCTCCGGCGGTCAACGGCAGCGGGTGGCCTTGGCAAGATCGCTGGCCAAAGCACCCAAACTTCTCTTGCTGGATGAACCTCTCGGCGCGCTCGACAAGAAGCTGCGCCAGGACACCCAGTTCGAACTGATGGACATTCAGGAAAAGACTGGCACCACCTTTGTTATTGTCACCCACGATCAGGAAGAGGCGATGACGGTCGCCTCCCGCGTGGCGGTGATGGACAATGGCCAGATCGTCCAAGTTGCTACTCCTGATCGTATCTACGAAACGCCAAATTCGCTTTACGTGGCTGATTTCATTGGCGATGTGAACATCATCGACGGCACCGCTTCGCCCACGGGCCCCGATGAATATGCGGTCAGCTGGAAAGATGGCGCCGCCCCGCTGACGGTGAAAAGCCAGGCGACATTCTCTGATGGCCAAGCCTGCCATCTGGCGATCCGCCCGGAGAAGGTCACGATCAGTGCGGATCGTCCCGCCGAGGCCGACAATAGCGTGCAGGGCCGTATTCTCGATATAGCATATCTCGGCAATATCTCGACATACCATGTCGAACTGCCATCTGGTGCGGTGATCAAAGCTCAGACCGCAAATACCCGCCGTATCGCCCGGCGCGCCTTTACCTGGGAAGACCCGGTCTGGCTGTCCTGGACAGCCACTGCCGGTGTCCTACTGGCAAACTGATGCGCCGCTTTTTCCTGATTGCCATCCCTTACGCCTGGCTTCTGGCGCTGTTCCTTGTGCCCTTTGCCATCGTGTTCAAGATCGCCCTGTCGGACGCCGCCGTCGCGCGCCCGCCTTATATGCCGCAGTTCGACTGGGTCACTGGTATCGGCGCCTTTATTGCGGATCTGGATTTTGAGAATTTCGTCTGGCTGACAGAAGACGACCTCTATTGGAAAGCCTATCTCAGCTCGCTTCGGATCGCTGTAATCTCAACTGTGCTGACCCTGCTGGTCGGCTACCCCATGGCCTATGGCATGGCCCGCGCCCCGTCTGAATGGCGTCCCACGCTGATGATGTTGGTGATCCTGCCCTTCTGGACCAGCTTCCTGATCCGCGTTTATGCCTGGATGGGCATCCTGTCGAATGAGGGGCTGTTGAACCAGTTTCTGATCTGGCTTGGGATCATCGACACGCCGCTCACCATTTTGAATACCAATACCGCGGTCTATATCGGCATCGTCTACACCTACCTGCCGTTCATGATTTTGCCGATATACTCGGCACTGGAGCGGCTGGACGGATCGCTCATCGAGGCTGCCGAGGATCTGGGCTGCTCACGTACGCAGGCCTTCTGGTTGGTCACCATCCCGCTGTCGCGCGCCGGCATCATTGCGGGCTGCTTCCTCGTCTTTATTCCGACGCTGGGCGAATTCGTGATCCCGTCACTGCTGGGGGGGTCGGACACGCTGATGATCGGCAAGGTTCTGTGGGAAGAGTTCTTCTCCAACCGTGACTGGCCAGTGGCCTCTGCGGTGGCAGTTGTGCTGCTATTGATCCTGATCGTGCCGATCGTGCTGTTCCAGCGCAACCAGCAGAAACAACAGGAGGCGGAACAATGACCCGACTGAGCTGGTTCAACACCGTTTCGCTGACGCTGGGATTTGCGTTTCTGTATATCCCGATGGTCATCCTGATCGCCTACAGCTTCAACGAAAGCAAGCTGGTTACCGTCTGGGCCGGGTTCTCTGTCAAATGGTATGGTGAACTGCTGCACAACGAGGCATTCCTCAGTGCGGCATTGGTCACGCTGAAGGTAGCCGTTATCTCTTCCAGCATCGCGACGGTCCTTGGCACCATGGCCGCCTACGTGCTGGTGCGCGGCGGGCGGTTCCTGGGGCGTACGCTGTTTTCCGGCATGATCTACGCGCCATTGGTGATGCCAGAGGTAATCACAGGCCTTTCGCTGCTGCTCCTGTTCATCGGGATCGGGCTGGATCGCGGGATTATGACCATCGTGCTCGCGCATACGACCTTTGCCATGTGCTATGTCTCGGTCGTGGTCTCTTCGCGGTTGGTAACCTTTGATCGATCGCTGGAGGAAGCCGCGCTGGATCTGGGCTGTTCGCAGGCAGAGGCGTTCCGCCTAGTGACGCTACCGATCATCGCGCCCGCAGTGATTTCAGGCTGGCTTCTGGCCTTTACCCTGTCGCTGGACGACCTGGTGATTGCCTCCTTCACCGCAGGCCCTGCTGCGACAACCCTGCCCATCAAGATCTTCTCTGCGGTGCGGCTGGGTGTCAGCCCGGAGATCAACGCGCTCTCGACGATCATGATCGGCATTGTCACCGTCGGCGTTGTCACAGCCTCGCTGGTCACCAAACATCAGTTGGTACGCCAGCGTCGTGACGAGCAGAACGCCGAACGCAGCTAAGCAGCGGCTCAGTCCGCGTCCCAATCAGGGGCGCGGGCCAGCCCCAATGCCTCCAACTGATCCGGTCCCTGATATCGGATCGCATCGCTGTGCCAGAGATCCGGTGCCGCAGCCAATTGGTTGTAATAGCCGTCGAACAATTCCGGCGCGCTGAAATGCTGGCCACGCCGCTTTTCGATCTCTGCCTTCTTGGTGATTTCGGGCAAGAATTTGCTGTGCAGCAGAACCCCGGACGGACCTGCCCCACCTGGCCCATCGTATAGTGCATTCAACCGCCTGGGCAGCATTGCATGGGTAGAATTCGTATAGGCGAAGCTGCGGTGCCATTTGACCAGCGGCACCTTGTTCAGCGTAGGTCCCCGCTGCGGCTCATCAGGAAAGAACATCCGCTCCCTGAGGCCGCCCTGTACCCACAGGTTGCCGCGCGGCGCCTGTCGAACCCGGCGATATGGCCCGGTATCAAACCACGGCAATACTCGGCGGGGATCATCACCTGGGACGTAACTCACCTCTCCCACTGACCCCTTGGGAAAAAGATCCAGCATCAAGGCACCGAAGCCAGCCCTGCCATGACGGTCCAGCCAATCTGTCAATCCGCGCAAACCGTGCCGGGCATCACCGCCAAACACCAGCAATTCATCTGCATCAACACTGAGACACCAGCGCCGGTGACCATAACGGATCTGAAGCCATGTCGCCCAGTCGAGACCAAACCGAGCATCGCGATAGCTGGCGCCTGTATGCCAGAGCGAGACATCAGGCTGACCGGCAAGATAGGCGGCGCTGCCATCATCGCTGCCATTGTCGACGATCAGAAAATGGTCGACACCCAGATCGCGATAAAAGGCCAGGAAAAACGGAAGCCGGGTCGCTTCATTGCGCAGCACTGTGATGGCAAGAATTGCATCCCGTTGCAGACTGCGAGTGCGGTCCGTCAGCGACGTCAGCCGATGCCGGGACCGGAAAGAGCGCCAAAGCAGCCGACGTCGCTGCCACCTCAGCCGATAGGCCGCCGCCAGGGAGATTTCCGGCAGCGGTACAGTACCTGGAGCCCGTTCTGGCCCCGTCACCCTAGCGCTCGTAAGCGCCGGCTTTGTGCCAGCCCCAGGCATCCGCGATCATAGTTTCAAGATCCGATCGCTTCGGTTCCCACCCAAGCAGGGTAGCCGCCCGCACCGAACCCGACACCAGCTTGGTGCAATCGCCGGCACGACGAGGACCAATTGAGTGAGGCACCGATTGACCGGTTGTCGCCTCCGCCTTGTCCATGACTTCCCGTACGGAGAACCCGGTGCCGGTCCCCAGGTTGAAGACCTGGCTCCCTTTGCCGTCTTTCAGCCATTGCAGGCCCAGCACATGGGCGTCGACCAGATCGCAGACGTGAACATAGTCACGCACGCAGGTGCCATCCGGGGTGTCATAGTCGGTTCCAAAAATGGTCAGTGCGTCACGTTTGCCCTCAACCGCATCCAGCACAAGCGGCACCAGATGAGTCTCGGGGCGGTGGAACTCGCCCACCTCGGCCTCGGGGTCGGCACCCGCCACGTTGAAGTAACGGAAGATCACCGACCGCAGCCCATGCGAGGCGCCAAAATCGCGCAGGATGTCTTCTACCGCCCGTTTGGACGCGCCATAGGCATTAAGGGGAAGCTGCGGCGTGCTTTCGTCCAGCACCACATTGTCATGCTCCCCATAGGTGGCGCAGGTTGATGAGAAAACGAAATCAAGGCAGCCGGCTGCAACCGCGGCTTCAATCAGCGTGAGAGACCCGCCGACATTGTTGGCCCAGTAGCGCCCGGGTTCGCTCATGGCTTCACCAACCTGGCTCAACGCGGCGAAGTGCATCACGGCGGCCGGTTGATATTTGGCAAAAACCTCGTCCAGTCGCAGACGATCAGCCAGATCCCCCTTTTCAAAGGGTCCGAACTTCACGGCGTCCTGCCAGCCAGTCACCAGATTATCGTAGGTTACGGGGGTAAAACCGGCAGCCTTTAGTGCCTTGCAGGCATGAGAGCCAATATAACCCGCTCCACCAGTCACCAGAATATATGTCAAAGCAGCGTCTTCCTGATCAAAAGGCCGGACAGTGCTGTCCGGCCACCCAATTTCCAGATGTTCACAATCTCCGCCACTCTCGGCGAAGTGATCGGCTTACTGCGCCGCCTTGTCGACCTGCGCAATCTCATTGATGTAGCACATCAGATCATCGCGCAGCTCTTCACGTGCCAGCGCAAAGGCGACGGTTGCCTGCAGGAAACCAGCCTTGGATCCGCAATCAAAGCGCTGACCACGGAAACGATAGCCGTAGACCGGCACATCGTCGGCGATATCTTCGGCAATGGCATCGGTCAGCTGGATCTCACCACCGGCGCCCTGTTTCTTTTTATTGAGATTGCGCAAGACCGATGGCGCCAGGATATAGCGACCAATTACCGCCAGATTAGACGGGGCATCTTCGGCTTTGGGCTTTTCAACCATGCCATTTACCGACACCACCGAGCCCATGTCGTCGCGCACATCCAGCACGCCGTAGGACGATGTCTGTTCTGGCGGAACCTCCATGGCCGCGACCATATTGCCGCCGGTTTCCTCGTAGGCTTCCACCATCTGCTTCAGGCAGGGGGTTTCCGCCGCGATGACATCATCAGGCAGGATCACCGCAAAGGGTTCATTGGCGATCAGGCGACGCGCGCACCAGACCGCGTGACCAAGGCCCAGCGCCTGATGCTGGCGAATATAGGCAATCGCACCCGATTCCATATTGGTCGCTTTCAGGATTTCCAGCAGATCATCCTTACCCTTCTTGCGCAGCTCCTGCTCAAGCATGGGTGAATGGTCGAAATAATCCTCTAGCGCTCCTTTGCCGCGCGAGGTGACAAAGATGAACTCCTTGATGCCGGCCTCTCGGGCCTCATCAATGGCATATTGGACCAGCGGGCGGTCAACCAGCGTCATGATTTCTTTGGGAACCGATTTGGTTGCCGGCAGGAATCTGGTTCCAAGCCCGGCCACCGGAAAAATTGCCTTCGTTACTTTTCTACGCATCTCGCACTCTCGTTTCTATTTCTCAAACCGTTCTGATGCGGTTCGTCAGTGGGGCCGTTTAGGTGGCAAAACCTACCTCGAAAGGCCGGTCAGAGTATTCCGTAGGCAGTTCAGAAAATATACCCCCAGTCACATTTCGCTCACGGCATCCCGTATCATGTTTCATATTATCGACAATTCAGGCCTATTTGTGACCCATTTTTTTCATCATCGCCTCAATCCGGGGAACATCCTCGGGGTTGTTCAGCTCCCAGAACTCGCGTCCACGTGCTTCAACCTCCACGCAGAGAATCTTGCGCCCGTTCTCAAGAAAGCGCAGCTGCTCCAGCCCTTCGAGGGTTTCCAATGGCCCGACAGGCCAGCCAGGATAGGCGCTCAGCACGTCCGGGCGATAGGCATAGACACCGACGTGGTGAAACACCGGCGTCTCCTGATCTGAACCATAGGTTTCGGACGTAAAGGGCACCACCTCCTTGGAGAAGTAGAGCGCATTATGGTCGCTACCGAACACCGCCGTGGTGCCGCCAACACGACCGGCCTTACGGTCTGCCAGCAGACTGTTCAGCGTCGCGCCGTCGCAGCACAGCACCGGCGTTGCCAACCCTTTGTCAGGCGCGCCGCGCAGGCCGACAATCAGATCCTCGATAAACCAATGCGGCGTCAGCGGCGCGTCCCCTTGCAGGTTCACTACGATATCATAATCGCCGCCAAGTTTATCCAGCGCTTCGGCGCAACGCTCCGTCCCGTTGGCGCAGCTTTCGGAGGTCATAACGACCTCGGCACCAAACCCGGTGGCAGCATCGCGAATTCGGTCGTCGTCGGTTGCGACAACCACACGATCTACGCCATTGACGGCCATGGCCGCACGCCAGGAGCGTTCGATCAGCGTTTGGCTCTCGCCGCTGGACCCGGTCAAAGCAACAAGCGGCTTACCAGGATAGCGGGTCGAAGCATAGCGGGCGGGAATGACGATAAGGACGGACATCAGGCTTTCTTAAGCTCCACACCCGGCGCATAGGCTATAAAGAAAGGATTCGCATAGCCTTCCTTGCCGTAGGTCAGTGGCGAATGATCATCAAAACGTACCACTTGACCACCGGCACCGCAGAGGACCGCATGACCAGCGGCGGTATCCCATTCCATGGTCCGCCCCACCCGCGGGTAGAGGTCGGCTTCGCCTGTTGCGACCAGACAGAACTTCAGCGAAGACCCCGCGCTCTTGCTGTCCTTCACGGCGTATTTGTTGATGTAATCATCGGTGGCCTGATCACGGTGCGATTTCGACGCAACCACCATCAGCGCATCATTATCACTGTCTGCAACACGAATGGGTTTGATCTCTCCCATGGCTGAGGGATCAAAAGCGCCGGTTTCCTCAACCGCTGATCCGTCCGCCAAGGTGAAGAACATCCGAGACCGCGCCGGCGCATAGACAACGCCGCGCGTCGGCACACCGTTTTCGACCAATGCGATATTGACGGTAAAATCACCGCGGCGGTGGATGAACTCCTTGGTTCCGTCCAGCGGATCCACAATCAGAAAGGTGTGCCCGCTCTTGCTGTGCGATTCCGCCTGTTCCTCGGTCACCAGCATCACGTCGGGAAAGGCTGCGCGCAACCCGGCAGAAATCAACGCATCGGCGACCTCGTCAGCGGCGGTTACCGGGCTTTCATCCGATTTCACCTTCACCTCGAATTCATCCGAATTATAGATCTCCATGATCTTCTCTCCGGCTTCGATCGCCAATCGGCGGATTACCGGAATAAGCTCATCATATGTCACAAACACTCTCCCTGACCGGGTTTGGTTGATTACAGCAGTTGTCCCCCTTATGGTCGGGGTGAAACGGAACAGCAAGATTTCCGTGGTAACGATAAGCAGAGTTTCACCTAAAGCAGGTCCGGCTAAGCGACATCATGTTCGAGCAACGCCACAAACGGTCACGTCTCAGCAGCCTCATCGCCATGGGTGAGGTTGTCTTTCATTCCGTGGCCCGCAGCGTTCGCTCCAAACATAATAATGCGTTCATGGCTCTGGCGACCAATCTCACGCAGGCGGTGATGTTTGTCATCGTGTTCTACGTGATGTTTTCCCTGCTCGGCCTGCGCGGTTCGGCCATTCGCGGCGATTTCCTGCTCTATGTGATGTCGGGTGTGTTTTTGTTCCTGACCCACACCAAGGCCGTTTCCGCTGTCGCCGGAGCAGAGGGGCCAAGCAGCCCTATGATGCAGCACGCCCCGATGAACACGATCGTCGCCATTCTGTCGGCGGCACTGGGATCACTGTATATTCAGGTGCTGTCGATGCTGATCATCCTGTTCGTCTATCACGTGGCGTTCACCCCGATTGAAATAGAGGAACCGATTGCGGCCTTTGGCATGGTGCTGCTCTCCTGGATAACCGGTGCTGCGGTAGGTTTGATCCTGCTGGTCATGAAACCTTGGTCGCCGGGGACTGTTGGCATCATCTCCACGATCTACCAAAGGGCCAATATGATCGCCTCGGGAAAGATGTTTCTGGCGAACACTCTGCCCAGCTTCATGCTGTCGATGTTCGACTGGAACCCGCTGTTTCATTGCATAGATCAGGCGCGTGGGTTTGTGTTCATCAACTACAACCCCCATTTCAGCAACTGGCAATACGCAGGTTGGGTGGCGCTCGTCCTGATCATGATCGGACTGATGGGGGAGTTTTACACCCGTCGCCGTGCCTCGATCAGTTGGGGCGCCAAACGCTGATCGACGGATTGCCGCAATGGCTCAGGTCACCACGCGAAGTGTCAGGTTTATGCGACCACCCCTTGGCAGCAAACGCGAGGATTTGAAGCGGATGCGGTCAACCCCATGATAGGTCAGCCGCGCCTCGCCCCCCATCACGACGACATCGCCTGAGTTCAGCCAGACGGTCTCCGTCTTACCGCCACGGAATTGATTGCCGATCCGCAGAAGGCCGTCATCGCCCAGAGAGACGGACACCACCGGGTAGGAGAAATCCGCCTCATCCTTGTCCTGATGCAGACCCATGCGGGCGCCCTCGCCATAGTAGTTGATCAAACAGCAGTCCGGTTGTCGCTCCAGCCCTGTGCTGGCCCGCCAGATATCCAGGATTTCCGCCGGGATTTTCGGCCAGCCCTGGCCGGAGGGATGCCGATCCTGATAACGATACCCGTCCCTGTCACTCACCCAGCCGCATACCCCGGCCGAGGTCATTCGCACCGACATCTTGCCGCCACCGGGCACCTCGGGCGAGAACAGAGGAGCGGCGCGCAGAACGGGACGCAGACAGTCAATCAGCTGTCGCTGCCGTACCGTATCCAACAGGGGTTTTGTCAGCTCAAATCCCCGCAACCGCAACTTCATCATCACCGTTAGCCTGTTCTTAACCGCTCCCCTGTCAAAAACCGCAGTAATTCGCGAAACAGGACACGATCTGGCGGTTGCAGGGGGCATTTGCGCTCCCTATATACGCCGGGAAGCGGGGAGGTGCAGACCAAACCGCAACTGAATCGGGGCCGGAATGCCAAAATGGGTTCAGACCTCGGGTAATCGCCTTAGAAAGTGAAAAGGGATCGAAAATGAGCAAAGTTATCGGAATCGACCTCGGGACCACCAACTCCTGTGTGGCCATCATGGACGGATCGCAGCCTCGCGTTATCGAAAACGCTGAGGGCGCCCGTACCACGCCGTCGATCGTAGCCTTCACCGACGATGAGCGTCTGGTGGGCCAGCCTGCCAAACGTCAGGCCGTCACCAACCCGGACAACACCGTATTCGGCGTAAAGCGCCTGATTGGTCGCCGGTTCGATGACAGCGATCTGGCCAAAGACAAGAAAAACCTGCCTTTCGCCGTAATCAACGGCGGCAATGGTGACGCATGGGTCGAAGCCAAGGGTGAGAAATACTCCCCGTCGCAGATCTCTGCTTTCATCCTGGGCAAGATGAAAGAAACCGCCGAGTCCTACCTCGGTGAAGAAGTGACCCAGGCCGTCATCACCGTGCCTGCGTATTTCAACGACGCCCAGCGTCAGGCCACCAAAGACGCCGGCAAGATTGCCGGTCTCGAAGTGCTGCGCATCATCAACGAACCAACAGCAGCGGCCCTGGCCTATGGTCTGGACAAGGAAGAAACCCAAACCATCGCGGTCTATGACCTTGGTGGCGGTACGTTCGACGTGACCATTCTTGAAATCGACGACGGCCTGTTTGAGGTGAAATCCACCAATGGCGACACGTTCCTTGGTGGTGAAGACTTTGACATGCGCATCGTCAACTACCTGGCAGACCAATTCAAGAAAGAGCACGGCGTCGACCTGACCAAGGACAAAATGGCTCTGCAGCGTCTGAAAGAAGCCGCTGAAAAAGCCAAGATTGAGCTGTCCTCCTCCAGCCAGACCGAAATCAACCAGCCGTTCATCTCGATGGATCCGTCCTCGGGCCAGCCGCTGCACCTGGTCATGAAACTGACCCGTGCCAAGCTGGAGAGCCTGGTTGGCGATCTGATCAAGGCGTCGATGAAGCCCTGCGCCGCTGCGCTGAAAGATGCCGGTCTCTCGGCATCTGACGTCGACGAAGTTGTTCTGGTCGGCGGTATGACCCGCATGCCCAAGGTGATCGAGGAAGTCAGCAAATTCTTCGGCAAAGACCCCCACAAGGGTGTGAACCCGGATGAGGTTGTTGCGATGGGCGCCGCCATTCAGGCCGGTGTTCTGCAAGGCGACGTGAAAGACGTTGTTCTGCTCGACGTGACACCGCTGTCCCTGGGTATCGAAACCCTCGGTGGCGTCTTCACCCGACTGATCGACCGCAACACCACCATCCCGACCAAGAAGAGCCAGGTGTTCTCTACCGCCGAAGACAACCAGAACGCCGTGACCATTCGTGTGTTCCAGGGTGAGCGCGAGATGGCGGCCGACAACAAGATGCTCGGCCAGTTCAACCTTGAGGACATCCCGCCCGCACCGCGCGGCATGCCGCAGATCGAAGTGGCCTTCGACATCGACGCAAACGGCATCGTGTCCGTTGGCGCCAAGGACAAGGCGACTGGTAAAGAGCAGAATATCACCATCCAGGCCTCCGGTGGTCTGTCCGATGAGGATATCGAAAAAATGGTCAAGGATGCCGAGGACAATGCCGAGGCAGACAAGGAACGTCGCGAGCTGATCGAAGCGAAGAACCAAGCCGAAAGCCTGATTCACTCCACCGAGAAATCGATGGAAGAGCATGCGGACAAGGTGGACCCGACCACCATCGAAGCGATCGAACTGGCCATTGCCGCGCTGAAGGATGACCTCGAAAACGAGAAATCCACCGCCGACAAGATCAAGTCTGGCGTTCAGAACGTCACCGAAGCCGCCATGAAGCTAGGCGAAGCGATCTACAAGTCGAGCCAGGAAGAGGCAGCGGATGAACCCGCCGCCGCGGATGAGGCTTCAGGCCCCGGTGATGATGACATTGTCGATGCCGAATTCGAAGATCTGGACGACAACAAGCGTTAAGGTCTGATTTTGGCCAAAGCGGGCCGGTCCGAACCCCGGGCCGGCCCGCTTTCGTTGCGGCAAGAAGGGTATTCCGATGTCCAAACGAGATTACTATGACGTTCTCGGGGTGTCCAAAGGGGCCACCGCCGATGAAATCAAGAAAGGCTTTCGCAAGAAGGCCAAAGAGCTGCACCCCGACCGGAACAAGGACAATCCCGAAGCCGAGGGGAAGTTCAAGGAGGCCAATGAGGCCTACGATGTCCTGAAGGACCCTGAGAAGAAGGCCGCTTATGATCGTTACGGTCACGCCGCCTTTGAAAACGGCATGGGCGGCGGCCAACGCGGCGGTCAAGGCGGCCAGGGCTTTGGCGGCGGCGACTTTTCGTCTGCCTTCTCAGATGTCTTCGACGATCTGTTCGGCGACTTCATGGGTGGACGCGGCGGCCAGGGTGGCGGGCGGCAACGAGCCGCGCGCGGCTCGGATCTGCGCTACAACCTGCGCATCTCGCTTGAGGATGCTTTTGCGGGGATGCACAAAACGATCAACGTACCGACCGCTGTCGCCTGTGGATCCTGCGAAGGCACTGGCGCTGAGGGCGGAGTGGAACCAACGACATGCCCGACCTGTTCCGGCATGGGCAAGGTTCGCGCGCAGCAGGGTTTCTTCACGGTGGAGCGCACCTGCCCCACCTGCTCCGGCCTTGGCCAGATCATCAAGAACCCCTGCAAATCCTGCCAGGGCCATGGTCGTGTAGAGAAAGATCGCTCCCTGTCGGTGAACATCCCGGCAGGCGTGGAAACCGGGACCCGCATTCGCCTTGCCGGCGAGGGTGAGGCCGGTATGCGCGGTGGTCCTCCCGGTGATCTCTATATTTTTGTTGAAGTCTCCGCACATGACCTGTTTGAGCGGGATGGAAACAACCTATACTGCCGGGTACCGGTATCCATGGCAAAGGCCGCATTGGGCGGCGCCATAGAAGTCCCCACCATTGATGGTGGCCGTGGCCGTGTGCAGATCCCGGAAGGCAGCCAGTCCGGCCGCCAGATGCGCCTGCGTGGCAAGGGCATGCCTGCCCTGCGAGGCGGTGCAACCGGTGACATGTTCATAGAACTGGCGGTGGAAACCCCGGTGAACCTCACCGCCCGGCAGAAGGAACTGCTGCGTGAATTCGAGGATCTCTCCGAGGACAACACCAACCCGGAAAGCCGGAGTTTCTTCTCCTCCGTGAAAAGCTTCTGGGACGGGATGAAGGGCTGATCCCCTCCCCATTCTAAACCAATATTAAGCGCTCCAATGGGGCGCTTTTTTCGTTGGTTTTGCGGCTGGCCGCATGGTGATCCATTTGCATTAACCCTTCCTCAACCACGATGGCCACAGCATAGCCTATGGCCAAGGATCCCGCGTTTCAGGATGTCTCTCTCCCGCTGTTCCCCAACAGCGCAGAGATGGGGCCTGCCTCCCCGCCAGAGCGGCGCCTGCCCTCCTATATCAGGGATCACCGCGCGCGGTTGCGCGAGCGTTTTATGGACGGGGGGGCGGCCGCGATGCCGGACTATGAGTTGCTGGAACTTCTGCTCTTTCGATCCATTCCGCGCCGCGATGTCAAACCGCTGGCCCGGCTCCTGCTTGAGACCTTCGGAGATTTCAACCGGGTTATCACCGCGCCCCCTGAACGTCTCTCGAAGGTGAATGGCATCGGCGAGGCTGTCGTCGCGGATCTTAAGATCCTGGAGGCTGCCGCCCATCGAATGGCCCGCGCCAAAATCATGCAGCGACCGGTCTTGTCCTCTTGGGACGCGCTTCTGGACTATTGCCATACCGTCATGGCCCATCGTGAGACCGAACAGTTCCGTGTCCTCTACCTGGATCGCAAGAACACTCTGGTCGCGGATGAGGAGCAGGCCAGGGGCACCGTCGATCATGTGCCGGTCTACCCGCGAGAGATCGCCAAGCGGGCCCTTGAAATAAGCGCCAGCGCCCTGATCCTGGTACATAATCACCCGTCGGGCGACCCGACCCCATCGCAGAGCGACATCGAGATGACCGACCGGGTTGCGCGGGCACTCGCCACTCTGGATATCATTCTGCATGATCATCTGATCATCGGAAAATCTCGCGAACTGAGCTTTCGCTCCGAAGGATATCTCTAGCGGTCTAAAGCTCTTTTATCGAACCCAGACTTCGACCCGTCGATTGACCTGTCGGCCCCATCGCTGGTCTTCACAGGCCATCGGCAACGCCTCACCAAAGGCCGCCACCGCTATTTCGGTCCGCTCGAGATTCGCGGTTTCAGCTGCCGCGATGACCGCATCTCGCACCGCCTCCGCTCGTTTCAACGCAATGGATTTATTACCGCTCGCCGGGCCATCGCCATCTGAGAAGCCGACAAAAACCAGCTCCCGCGCATCATAGGCCCCAGCCTCCAGGGACCTGGCGAGCTGATTGATATTGCTTCGCGATTGCGCATCGGGGCGGGTCGATCCCGGTTCAAAGCGAAACGACGTGGTCAACCGCTGCAGACCGTCCAGGCGACTGACCAATCTCTGCAACTCCGCAAGGGAGACCTCCGGCCCGGCTGCGCTGATGGCATTGGCCAGACGGTCGCCCTGAACATTCATCGAAATTCTCTCTGGTGCCTGATCAACGAACCCGGCTCTGCGGATCACAATCTGCGCTGCGGGGCCGCGAACATAACTCAGAAAATCCCGCGCAAGCTTGGGCAACCGTCGTGACGGGAGATATAGAAACATCGGCGCAGTCAGCGGATAGTCTTCTGTCTTGATTGATCGGCGATTGGCCCGCAGCGAGAAGCCACACGCGCCGCGCAGGGTCAGGACGCGTGCGGTCGATGTTTCGGCAAAGCTCGCCAGCCCAAGGGCAAAGGGATCTGTCGCAACGACTCGCACCAAGGTGCTGCCACGGTCGTGGCGCCGCAGACGACTGCCAAGCGCCGCAATATTTGGCGGCTCAAGCCGGTCAGAAATCGCCTGAGCCAAGCCAGAGCCCGCGACGGGCAAATGAAGAGAGATCGGCGCGTCAGCCCCACCCAGCTCAGACCAGTTTTTCAGATCCCCGGATAGAACGCGCGCGAGATTCGACACCGAAATCGAGCGCACAGGGTTCCCCGGTGCCACCACCGGAACCATGGCGTCCAGCGCCAGAACGCGACTGCGTTGTGACCCTGTCATATCCCCCATTCCGGCCTCACGCGCGCGCTCACGCTCCGCGCTGCGGATTTCGCGCAGGGCCATCACGATATCGGCTTCATTGGCCAGAAGATCGGCAAACCCTTCGTCGGTATTGCTGACAAAAAAGCTGAACCTGGCGGCGACTCGACCTGTGTCCCGCAGTAACACATAGTCAAAATTATTGTCGGGCATCGGATCTCGCCGGGTCTGGAAACCGTTTCTGAGTGCGAACCCTTCGATCAGCGCCGGTAACAGAACCTCTGCCATGGTGGAAGAACCCGACAGGGTAATCTCCGCAACATAATCAGACAGGCTCGGGCAACCGGGCCCCTCACAGCTGACGCCGGACCCATCAACCGTCAGCTCACCGAACTTCGTATCAACGCGATAGAATTCACCATCAAAACCCAGAATATTCCCGGTGATCTCAACGGCGCCGTCAGGTGAGGAAAGGGTCACATCCTGCGCATTGAGCGGCAGGATTCCAGCGACAAGAAAGAGTGCGGCGCCTACCGCCGCACGAAGCAAAGCCATGAGAAATCCTGAATAAACCGCTAGTTAATTTGCGGCGATTTTCAGTGTTTCTAGCAAATTATTCAACACAAGAAAATCACCCGTAGCGGCACAATCAGGCATCGCCAGTGTCAGATCACGGGTGCGCAGCTTTCCATCGCGCAGTTCAAGCGTCTGCGCCGAAACGTCACGACCGCAATTGATCGCGGTCACCTCGGCCTCGACTGTCAGGTCGATCACACCACTACGGTCGCCGCCAAGCCGTGGAACGCTGTAGATCTCTGCCAAACGCGGCGCCAGCTGCGAGGCATCGCCAAGCTGCACGACCGACCCCCGGCCAGCTGTAAGATCAGCACCGCGCCAGACATGACCAGCGCTGCCGTACCCCGCGCCAAACTCGCGCGCGTGCAGTTCAAAGCCGCTATTGCCAGCCCATTGCAGGACCACCCGGCTGACCAGATTTAGATCAGGCACCGAAGTTGTCGCCACTGCACCACGGCCTGTTTTCGGCTCGACGATAAAAACTGCGGTAGAGGAAAGTGCCGGCACCTGAAGGGTCAGCGCGCCGGTATCGTCCAGGCGGCTGGAGAACATCATTCCATTGTGATGAATGGTCACCCGCTCTCCGGGACGGCAAAGGGACAAGATCGTCAAACGCACCTCTGCCATCGGGCTGGCGACGGCTTCTGCTGTCATGTCGCAGGTGGTCTCTGGGTCATGACGCCCGGCCTGACGGGCTTCGCCCTCGCCGCCGGAAGCAGGTGTGGCCGCAGTGAGGCTGATCGCCTCAATCTGAAGGGCACCACCGGTCGAGAGGTCTGGCAGGTTGTCTACGGCCGCAACCGCAAGCCCCTTCGCAGGAACCGCGGCTTCTGCAGTCGCCTGCGGACCGCCATCGGCATGTTGCATAACAAGACCGATCGCCAGTGCGCTACAGAGGGTGGCCGCGCTCATCAAGGCTGTACGTTTGCTGATCATTACCGACTCCTTACCCAAAAAGGTTAAGGAACCGTGACGCAGAAAGGCGACCAATTGATGGCCGCCCCTTGCTGAGAATCTGGCGAAAGCATGCAATTTTCACTGTTTTCGCCAGACTATCTCACCTCTCCGGTGCCTCAGCTGAGGCTGCCATGGCAGTGTTTGAACTTCTTGCCAGACCCACAAGGGCATTTGTCATTGCGAGATGGATTGCCCCATGTCGATGGATCGTCTTCAACAAACCCATCGGCTGGTGCCTCCGGCAACGCAGCGCCAGCAGCGGCCCTTTGCAGTTCCGCCTGCTGGGCGGCCAGCTGCATCATCATCTGGCGCTGCTCTTCTTCGCTGATGGGGCGCACATGTGCGAGCTGCTGAGTGACGGTTTCACGCAGCGTATCGAGCATCGTTTCAAACAGCTGGAAACTCTCATTCTTATATTCATTGAGCGGATCACGCTGCGCGTAGCCACGGAAGCCCACCACAGAACGCAGATGTTCCAGCGTCAGAAGATGTTCGCGCCATTTTGCGTCGATGGTCTGAAGCAGAACCTGCTTTTCGATATTGCGCATGGTTTCAGCACCAAACGCTTCGGTCTTTTCTGCCATCTTGGCATCGCTGGCGGCGACCAGACGTTCGCGGATCTGCTCGTCATCGACGCCTTCTTCGGCAGCCCAGTCGACCACGGGGACATCAAGCCCGAGTTTCTCGCGGACCTGCGCCTGCAGGCCCTCGCTGTCCCATTGGTCGGCATAGGTCTTGGCCGGCATATGCACATCGAGAAGATCGTCGATCACCTCATGACGCATATCACCGACAATTTCGGACAGATCTTCAGCAGCCATGATTTCGCGGCGCTGGTTAAAGATTACCTTGCGCTGATCATTCATCACGTCGTCGAATTTCAGAACGTTCTTACGCATGTCAAAGTTGCGGCCTTCGACCTTTGCCTGGGCGCGTTCCAGCGACTTGTTCACCCAAGGGTGAATGATCGCCTCGCCCTCTTTCATGCCAAGGGTCGACAACAGCTTGTCCAGCCGCTCTGACCCGAAGATGCGCATCAGATCATCTTCAAGGCTGAGGTAGAACACGGTGCGACCCGGATCGCCCTGGCGACCGGAGCGACCGCGCAGCTGGTTGTCGATCCGGCGACTCTCGTGGCGTTCGGAAGCCATCACGAACAGGCCACCTGCGTCCAGAACACTCTGCTTTTCCGCGGCATGTTTGGCCTCTTCCTCGGTGCGCAGGGCAACCGGGTCGGCATCGGGCTGGGCGTCTAGCGCATCCAGCACCTTCAGCTCCACATTACCGCCCAACTGAATGTCAGTCCCGCGGCCGGCCATGTTGGTAGCGATGGTCACAGCGCCCAGACGACCGGCCTCCGCCACGATCTTGGCTTCCTGTTCGTGGTGACGGGCGTTCAGCACGTTGTGCTTGATGCCCTCTTTCTCCAGCATCTGGCTGAGCAGCTCGGATTTCTCGATCGAGGTCGTGCCCAAAAGAACAGGCTGGCCCTTTTCATGGGCCTTCTTGGTCTCTTCAATCATCGCACGGTATTTCTCGACAGCCGTGCGGTAGACCTGATCGTCCTCATCCTTACGAGCGATTGGTCGGTTGGTTGGAACCTCGACCACACCCAGACCGTAGATCTCGGCAAATTCCTCGGCCTCGGTCATCGCTGTGCCGGTCATCCCGGACAGCTTGCTGTAGAGGCGGAAGTAGTTCTGAAAGGTCACGGAGGCCAGCGTTGTGTTCTCGGGCTGAATCTTAACCTCTTCCTTGGCTTCGATGGCCTGATGCAGACCCTCGGAAAGGCGGCGACCGGCCATCATCCGACCGGTGAATTCATCGATCAGCACCACCTCGCCATCGCGCACGATGTAGTCCTTGTCGCGCTGGAACAGCTTATGCGCCCGCAGCGCCTGGTTGACGTGATGTACTACCGTAGTGCTCTCAGGATCATACAGTGACGCTCCCTCTTCCAGCAGGCCATGGGCGATCAACTGCTGCTCGAGGTATTCGTTGCCATCCTCGGTGAAGGTCACGCCGCGGGTTTTTTCGTCCAGCTCATAGTGATCATCACTCAGGAGCGGGATCATCTTGTCGATGGTCGAGTAGAGTTCCGAGCGATCTTCCGCCGGACCTGAGATGATCAGCGGCGTACGCGCCTCGTCGATCAGGATCGAGTCGACCTCATCCACAATCGCGAAATTATGGTGTTTCTGGAAAACCTGATCGAGGCTCGGCTTCATGTTGTCGCGCAGGTAGTCAAAGCCCAGCTCGTTGTTGGTCGCATAAGTGACATCGCTCTGATAGGCAGCCATCTTCTCTGCATCAGGCTGGCCGGACCAGATCACGCCGGTGGTCATGCCGAGTTGCGCAAAGACCTTGCCCATCCACTCGCTGTCGCGCTTGGCGAGGTATTCGTTCACCGTCACCACATGCACGCCCTTGCCGGTCAGCGCATTGAGATAGGCCGGGAAGGTCGCAACGAGGGTTTTACCCTCACCGGTCTTCATCTCGGAAATATTGCCCTGGTGCAGAAAGATGCCACCCATGAGCTGCGTATCAAAGGCCCGCAGCCCCAGCGCACGCCGCGCCGCCTCGCGTACGTTGGCAAAAGCCTCGGGCAGAAGGTCATCCAGGCTCTCTCCGTCACCGGCGCGCTTGCGCAGCTCGGCGGTTTTGTCCTGCAACTCCTGATCGCTGAGTTTCTCGAACTCGGGCTCCAGCGCGTTGATCTTGGCAATCAGCGGCCGTGTCGCCTTGATTTTGCGGTCATTCGGCGTGCCGAAAACCTTTTTGGCGAGTGTTCCGATACCCAGCATGTGTTCTCCAACCGTCCTGTCATTGGCCCCTGGCGTTGGCAGGCTTGCCCGCCCCGCTTGCAACTCATAAACAATGATGGAACAGCGGTCCTGTCAAAGGCCTCATGGCGATGTAAGGTCCCGCAAATACGGTGTCAACGCTACGCCCAGCCGTGGCCAGAGAATAGGAAGAATTCAATGCGCAAAGGTCTCACTTATTTGTCGGGGCTGGCCCTGACGGCCGCCTTGACACTGCCCATACCCGCTGTGGCCGAACCACATGCCAATACAGTGGTTGCAAAGGTGAATGGCGAAGAGATCACGATTGGTCACATGATCATCGCCCGCGCGACGCTGCCGCAGCAGTATCAGCAGCTGCCGGATGATGTTCTCTATGACGCAATTCTGGACCAGCTGATTCAGCAAACCAGCCTGAAACAGGAACTGAATGGCGAGGTTCCGAAATACGTCGAACTCTCCCTCGAGAACGAAGCCCGTTCGCTGCTGGCCGCTGATGTCATCGAAAAGGTGATGGAGGGTGCCGCCTCCGAACAGGACCTTCGCGCCGCCTACGACGAGAAATACACCGACGGAACCGGCGGTGATGAATTCAACGCCTCGCATATTCTGGTCGAGACCAAGGAGGATGCAGCCGAAATTCGCGCCGAGCTGGAGGCTGGTGCTGATTTTGCCACTCTAGCGCGCGAACGGTCGACCGGTCCCTCCGGCCCGAACGGTGGGGAGCTCGGCTGGTTTGGCAAGGGGCGCATGGTCCCGGAATTTGAAGAAGCCGTCCTCGCGATGCGTACCGGTGACGTCTCCGAACCGGTTCAAACCCAGTTCGGCTGGCATGTGATCAAGCTCAACGAACGGCGCACCTCTGCTGCGCCTACCTTTGACGAGGTCCGCGAAGAGCTTGCAGCGCAGATGCGCCAGGACGCGGTAGAAGAGCGCGTACTCTCCCTGACCACCTCGGCAACGATTGAACGCCCTGAGATCGAAGATCTAGACCCCGCAATCCTGAAAAACCTTGACCTGGTTAGGAACTGAAAATGGCACTGCCCCGCTCTCCGCTTGCACCAGACCATTTCCCCGAGCTGCCGGAAATCACCGGTGTTAGATTCGCATCGGCAGCCGCCGGCGTGAGATACAAGGATCGTACGGACGTTATGCTCGCGGTGATGGCACCCGGAACGGCCGTCGCCGGCGTCTTTACCCGCTCCGCGACCCGCTCCGCCCCCGTTCTGGACTGTCAGGCAAAACTCGCTTCGGCAGAAAACGACACCGCGCACGGCGCGGCGATCCTCGTGAACTCCGGCAATTCTAACGCCTTTACCGGGCACTATGGTCAAACCTCGGTTGCCGAGATCACCCGCAGTGTAGCAGAATGCACGGGAGTTCCGGCCGCACGGGTGTTCACCGCATCAACCGGAGTCATCGGCGAACCACTACCGCACGACCGCATCGTCGCCCAGATCGCGGCGCTGAACGATGGGTTGGACGCCACCGCCATCGAAGCTGCTGCCGGCGCGATCATGACAACGGACACCTTTGCCAAAGGGGCCAGCGCGAAAATCGAGATCGACGGAAAAACAGTCTCTATCGCGGGGATTGCCAAGGGGTCAGGTATGATCGCCCCCGACATGGCGACCATGCTTGTCTATATCTTCACAGATGCGATGATGCCGCAGTCGGCGTTGCAGGAGCTTCTGTCGCAAACCTGTGACCGGACCTTCAACTGCATCACGGTGGACAGCGACACATCGACCTCGGACAGTCTGATGCTCTGTGCCACTGGCGCCTCTGGCGTTGATGTAACCGGACATGCTGAATTCGCCGAGGCGCTGGAATCAGTCATGCTGGACCTGTCGCATCAAGTGGTGCGCGATGGTGAGGGCGCGACCAAATTCGTCGAGATCCAGGTGACCGGCGCGATGAATGACCACGACGCCAAGGTTCATGGCCTGTCGATTGCCAATTCGCCGCTGGTCAAAACGGCCATTGCCGGGGAGGATCCGAACTGGGGCCGCGTCGTGATGGCAATCGGCAAATCCGGGGCAGCCGCCGATCGGGACAAGCTGTCCATCTCCTTTGGCGATGTACTGGTCGCCGAAAAAGGCTGGGTGTCGCCAAACTATCGCGAAGCAGCCGGCGCCGCCGAAATGAAGAAGTCGGAGATCGTCATCAAGGTTGATCTGGGATTGGCAGAGGGGCAGAGCACTGTTTGGACCTGTGACCTTACGCACCAATATATCACCATCAACGCGGACTACCGGTCATGAAGACCGTACTGGTATCTGCGGTTGCACTGATTGATATCGAGGGGCGCGTGCTGCTTGCTCAGCGCCCCGAGGGCAAGTCGATGGCGGGTCTGTGGGAATTTCCCGGCGGCAAGGTCGAGCCCGGTGAAACGCCCGAGGCGGCGCTGATCCGCGAACTGGAAGAGGAGCTCGGCATCAACACCTGGGCGTCCTGTCTGGCACCGCTGACCTTTGCAAGCCACAGCTATGAAGATTTTCACCTGCTGATGCCGCTATTTGCCTGTCGTAAATGGGAGGGTATCCCGCAGGCGAAAGAAGGGCAGACACTGAAATGGGTCCGCGCGCAGAACCTGCGTGATTACCCCATGCCGGCGGCCGATGTGCCGCTGATCCCGATCCTGCGGGACTGGCTCTAGTTCCGGTCTGCCCGGTTTCCCGCACAGAACGGCTTAGCCGCCGCCGCGTCCTGCGGCGGTATCCTTCACGTGCATCAATCAATCATTAACTTTTTTCGTTAACCCTGAGAGCCAACAGGCAGCGTAATGTCGGTATTTCTGACGGCAAGAGGCGGTAGCGATTATGATCAGAACAATTAAGCAGGGTGCATTTATCTTCATCCAAGGCACATTCGTGCGCAGCTTGCCCGATGGCAAGATTTCGGTGCGCGTCGGTAGCAAAACCTACGAAGGTGAACCGGTCGGCCGCGCCGCCTGATCCCCCACACTCTCCTTAGCAGACTGGTTTCTCCTCCCTGAACCAGCCACAAAAAAACCCCGACCTGGTTTGGCCGGGGTTTTTTTAATGCTATGATCGTGGATCAGTCGAGTGTGCGGGTCACTTCTTCACGTTCGAAGATCTCGATCACATCACCCTTGCGGACATCATCGTAATTCTCAAACGCCATGCCGCATTCCTGACCGGACTGAACCTCTGCCACTTCATCCTTGAAGCGTTTGAGAGTTTTCAGCGTACCTTCGTGAATCACAACGTTGTCACGCAGCAGGCGGACGCCAGCGGAGCGGCGTGCCACACCTTCGGTCACGAGACAGCCCGCAACCTTGCCAACGTTGGATACCTTGAAGACATCCTTGATCTCTGCATAGCCGATGAAGTTCTCGCGGATCTCAGCTGACAGCAGGCCGGACGCCGCCGCCTTCACATCGTCGACGAGGTCATAGATGACCGAGTAGTAGCGGATCTCGACGCCCTTCTGGTTGGCCGAGTTCCGTGCCGATGTGTTGGCACGCACGTTGAAGCCCATGACAGGAGCACCAGAGGCCTCTGCCAGACCGATATCGCTCTCGGTGATGGCGCCAACGCCGGAGTGCAGCACGCGAACACGCACTTCGTCGTTGCCGATCTTCTCCATCGCCTGAACGATGGCTTCGGCAGAGCCTTGCACGTCAGCTTTAACCAGGATCGGCAGCTCGGAGACATTTTCGTCCTCCTTGGCCTTCTGCATCAGCTGTTCCAGCGTGGTCGCGGCACCGGCCGCTGCACGCTTGTCCTTGGCGGCCTGGGCGCGGTACTCGGCGATCTCGCGGGCCTGCGCTTCGGTTTCGGTGACGTTCAGAACGTCGCCTGCTTCGGGTGTACCATTGAGACCCAGCACTTCGACCGGAACCGAGGGGCCAGCTTCCTGAACCCGCTCACCCTTGTCGTTGATCAGCGCACGGACCTTACCGTACTGCTCACCGACAACAAAGATATCACCCTGACGCAGGGTGCCGTTCTGAACCAGCACCGTGGCCACAGGTCCGCGACCCACGTCCAGCTGTGCCTCGATCACGGCACCTTGAGCCGCGCGATCCGGATTGGCCTTCAGTTCGAGGATTTCCGCCTGCAGCGCAATGGCTTCCAGCAGCTCGTCCAGACCCTGACCAGTTACGGCAGAGACTTCCACATCCTGTACTTCACCAGACATCGCTTCCACGACAACTTCATGCTGCAGCAGATCGGTGCGGACCTTCATCGGGTCTGCGGCCGGCTTGTCGATCTTGTTGATCGCCACGATCATGGGAACACCCGCCGCCTTGGCGTGGTTGATCGCTTCGACGGTCTGCGGCATCACAGCATCATCTGCAGCCACAACAAGGACCACGATATCCGTGACCTGCGCACCGCGCGAACGCATAGAGGTAAAGGCCGCGTGGCCCGGCGTGTCGAGGAAGCTCAACACAGCCCCGCCTTCGGTTTTCACCTGATAGGCACCGATGTGCTGGGTAATGCCACCCGCCTCGCCTGCAACAACCCGCGCGTCGCGGATCGCATCCAGCAGAGACGTCTTACCGTGGTCAACGTGACCCATGATGGTGATGACAGGAGGACGCGGCTGAAGGTCACCTTCCTTGTCCTCGACCTCTTTGATGACGTCTTCAACATCCGAATCAGAAACACGCACCACGTTGTGGCCGAACTCTTCGATGATCAGCTCGGCGGTATCCGCGTCGATGGTCTGGTTCTGCGTGACCATCATGCCCATGTTCATCAGCGATTTGACAACCTCGCCGACGCGCTCGGCCATCCGGTTTGCCAGCTCGGAGACGACAATCGCCTCGGGCAGCTGGACGTCACGAATAACCTTTTCACGCTCGACCGAGCCCATGGCCTTCTGGCGTGCGCGCTCTTGCTTACGCTTCATCGACGCCATGGAGCGCTGACGACCACCTTCACCACCGGTCGCCTGACCAAGTGTCAGCTTACCGGAGCGACGGCCACCGCCTTCGTTGCGGCCTTTGGCATTGCGGTTCTGCCGGTCATCACGTTCGCGATCCCCCTTACGAGGCTGCGAAGACGGGCCCGGCTCGGGACGGGCCGCAGCCGGTTCCGACTTTTTCTTTTCGGCATCAGTAGCCGCACGCTGCGCAGCAGCCTCAGCTTCGACACGCTTGCGCTCTTCTTCTTCAGCCTTCTGGCGGGCACGCTCTTCAGCTTCGCGCTGTTCACGTTCCTTGGCTTCCTGTTCAGCCCGGCGGCGCTCACGCTCTTCGGCACGGGCCTTTTCCTCGGCTTCGCGCTGCTGCGCTTCTTCTACTTCGCGGGCCTTGGCGGCCTGCAACGCCTTCAGGCGGCGCGCCATCTCTGCATCGCTGATGCCAGCCGGACGCCGCGATGCGTCACCGGACGGCGTCGCACCTGAGCCCCCCTTGGCCGCGGTCGGCTTGGGGACCACAACGCGTTTGCGCTTGGTTTCCACCACGACATTCTTGGTCCGACCGTGGCTGAAGCTCTGTTTCACATTCCCGGGCCGGGACCCACCACGAAGACCCAACGTCTTTTTGCCGTCACTATCGCTCATAAAGCTCTTTATCCTTCCGTGCGGCCCTTGCCGCCCACCGTTTCGCGCAAACCTTGTAGTCGTTGCGCTTCCTCTACAACACGTTTGCCGAGTCCACCAGAGGCCAGCGCCGCATGTATCACAGTTTGGCGCCCAAAGGCCATGCCCAGCTCATCCGCAGTGAGGCATCCGATGAATTTCCCACGGTGCGGCGTGCTCAATTTTGATTTGCCCCGTCCTGATCCATCCGAAGCCTGGATCAATACGCGGGCGTGTTCCTTGGCCAGCCAGTCTTTGACCTTCTCATAGCCAGAGACCGCATCACCCGACTTGCGCGCCAGGCTGATCAGCTCGATCAGGCGCCGCAGCACCTGACCTTTGATTTCATCCACCAGCCCGTCAGGCACCGTCACCGGCGCCTTGAAACCGCGGGCAAAGAGTTTCTTCTTTACCGCAGTTTGGAGCGCTGCCTCGGTCGAGGTCACATAGACCCCGCGCCCCGGCAGCTTTCCCATCACATCAGGAACAACCTGACCTTCGGGGCCAACAACAAAGCGGATCAGCCCTTCTTTGGGCTGGATCTCGCCTGTTGCCAGACATTTTCGCTCCGGTCCGTCGGACCGGTCTTTGTCACTGCCACCGCGTGTCATTGCTATCCTCGCTGCGAGGCCTGAGTTCAGGCCTCGCCCTCTTCTGCTTCGCCGTCTTCGATGTCGGCATCGTCTTCAGCATCCGCTTCCAGTTCGGTGGGATCCACCCAACCCAGCAGAACGCGGGCGGTCATGACAAGAGTCTGAGCATCTTCCAGCGACACATCAAATGGTTCCAGAATGCCGTCATCCTTGACGCGCTCACCCTTGTTGGTGGTCCAACCGCCGGCCAGCTCCCAGTCAGCGCAGGTGGCAAAATCTTCAAGCGTCTTGATGCCATCCTTGGCCAGTGCCTCAATCATTTGGGGCGTCAGACCATCAAAGTCAATCAGGCTGTCCTCGGCACCCAATGCGCGGGCTGCATCAATCGCCGCTTTCGCCTGCGCTTCCAGGTAGTCAGCCGCACGCGCCTGAAGCTCCTGAGCGGTGCCCTCGTCGACACCATCAATAACCAGCAGTTCATCCAGCTCGACATAGGCAACTTCTTCGAGGTTGGTAAAGCCTTCGGAGACCAGCAGCTGGGCAAAGAATTCGTCCAGATCCAGGGTTTCCATGAACAGCTTGGTGCGCGCCTCGAATTCCTTCTGGCGGCGGGCCGATTCCTCTTCCTCGGTCATGATGTCGATATCAAGCGCGGTCAGCTGCGATGCCAGACGCACGTTCTGACCACGACGGCCGATTGCCAGCGACAGCTGCTCTTCGGGGACCACAACCTCGATCTTGCCCGCTTCTTCGTCCAGAACAACCTTAGACACTTCCGCAGGCTGCAGCGCGTTCACGAGGAAGGTCGGCTGATCTTCGTTCCACGGGATGATGTCGATCTTTTCACCCTGCAGTTCGTTGACCACGGCCTGAACGCGCGAACCGCGCATACCGACACAAGCGCCAACCGGATCGATGGAGCCATCATAGCTGATCACAGCAATCTTTGCGCGCGAACCCGGATCACGGGCAACCGCCTTGATCTCAATGACGCCATCATAGATTTCAGGTACTTCCATCTTGAACAGCTCAGCCATGAACTCCGGCGCGGTCCGCGACAGGAAGATTTGAGGGCCACGCGGCTCGCGGCGCACATCCTTGATATAGCAGCGAATCCGGTCATTCGGGCGGTAGCTCTCGCGGCCGATTTTCTCGTTCCGGCGCAGGATCGCCTCACCCGCACCCACGTCAACGATGACGTTGCCGTATTCTTCACGTTTGACCAGGCCGTTGATGATGGTGCCGGCACGATCCTTGAACTCTTCGTACTGACGATCTCGCTCAGCTTCGCGCACCTTCTGCAGGATCACCTGCTTGGCGGACTGGGCAGCGATCCGGCCCATCTCGACAGGAGGCACTTCCTCGACGAAGACATCGCCAACCGAAGGATCGGCCATATACTGCTTGGCCTGTTCAACAGTCATTTCCGCCTGGTAGTTTTCCAGCGCGTCATCTTCGACCACGGTCCGCACGCGGGTAAAGGTCGCACGGCCAGTCTTGCGGTCAATGGACACACGAATGTCCATCTCACTGCCGTAGCGGCTCTTGGCGGCCCGCGCCAGGCTCTCTTCCATCGCATCGACAACCAAACCGGGGTCGATCATCTTTTCGCGCGCCACGGCTTCTGCGGTCTGCAGAAGCTCCAACTGGTTTGCTGATGTGATAGCCATTACTTTTTCTCCTCTTCGGACCCATCGGCCTCGATTTCGTCGAATGCGTCTTCGTTCAGGGTGCCGGCAGCCTTGCGCTGACGCAGCATTTCTTTGATCAGATCATCGGTAAGAACCAGTTTGGCATCGCTCAACCAGTCGAATTTCAAGCCGATGGTAACAGTCTCGCCATGTTCTTCGATATTGATCAGAACCTCGTCATCCTCAACACCGGCCAGCTCGCCCTTGAAACGGCGGCGGCCGTCGATCAGCTCGCTGGTCTCGATCTTGGCCTCATAGCCCTCGAACATATCGAAGTCTTTGAGACGGGTCAGCGGCCGGTCGATACCGGGGCTGGAGACCTCAAGCGCGTAGCTGTCAAGGATCGGATCCTCCACGTCCAGCGTCGCACTGACCGCGTTGGAGATCTCAGCGCAGCCATCCACCTCGATGCCGCCTTCAGGCTTGTCGGCCATGATCTGCAGGGTGGTCGTCTTGCCAGACATCAGCCGAATACGCACCAGCTCAAAACCGAGATCTTCAATCACCGGGGTGATGATCTCGGCAAGCCGACGGTCGATGGCTGCCTTGGCTATCAGGTCATTGGTCATACGAATTCCAGATCTGTGATTCGGGCACAAAAAAACGGGCGCGCGGCCCGTTGAACTTTCCGGTGGAGCTGAGGGTCAAACCCGACGCGCCGCTGTTACGAAAGGCATATACGCCGGATCAGGCCAAACTGCAAGAGGCAGTTCCCCTGACCCATGTTCTGTGCGGGCCCTGCCTTACAAATCGTGCAGATCAGAGGCGCCACCAGCGTTCCGCAATACGACCATCGTCCAAAGCCGACCGAGTGCCTATCGTCCGAGGCATACCAACATCCCGCCGGGCTGCCAGCGCCATGTCATCAACGGATGGATGGTAGTGAAAACTGCCGCGCGAGATGAGACCTTCGGGTGCTGGCAGGGCGGCGACATCGACATATCCATCCCGCAGCGCCTCAGCCCGCACGGCGGCATCGGGAATCACGATCAACTCAACCGTATCGACCCAACCGGCCTGACCGGATTTGTAGTGCCCCCGCACCCTCGCCGCGCGGAAGTCGCGCCCAGAGCGCGCGCGCTCCACCCTGTAGCACCCGGTCCCGTTTGCCGCTGAGAGGTCGCCTGAGGTTTCCCCGCCGGCGGCAATCGCAAACCGGCCATCGGCCAATAAATAAGGGAGATGCGGATTGGACGCGCCCAGCACAATCTGGATGCTACCGGGCGAGAGTATGTCGATTTGAGCAGCGCCATCGCCGATATCGCTGCCCAGCAGGCTCGCCGCCACATCCGCCGCCCGCACCGGTGTTCCATCGTGAAACGTCACATCTGCCCGAATATCGAACTGCCAGACCCGCGCATCGGGGCTGCTGCTCCAGCGACTGGCCAGCTCAGGCCGCAAGGAGCCATCAGGGCCAATTTCCATCAAGGTGTCAAACACGGCCCCACGAGCAACCTGATCCATCAGCCCACCGTCGCGCGGTACCGCGAGACGAAGGATCCCGCCCTGCCGCGGCGTATCAGCCAGCGCGGCCCCGGTTGCAGCCAGCAGGGCAGCCGCGGCGCCAGATGTGAACAGCGCACGCCTGTCGATCCGTGTCATGGCTCCTGCTCCTCTGCAATCTGGTCCATTGCGCGCACCAGCTCGGCGCTGATTCCCGGTTCGGACAGAGCATGGCCCGCATTGCGCACCATCTTCAACTCGGCATTTGGCCACAGCTCTTTCAATCGCCAGGCGGAGGTCGGCGGACAAATCATATCATACCGCCCCTGCACGATGATGCCGGGAATATGCGATATGCGCCCCATATTGGCAAAGATCTGACCATCGTAGTCGAGAAACCCGCCATTGATGAAATAGTGATTCTCCAGTCGTGCAAAGGCGCGCGCGTAGTCGCCCGGGCTTTCGCCCGACGTGCCGTTGGAATGGATCGAGGCCAACGCGTTCTCCCATGCCGACCAAGCCCGGCCGAACAGGATCTCCTCAGCCATATCGCCGGAAAACAGCCGTCTGTTATAGGCGGCGATCAGATCGCCCCGCTCACCATCGGGGATCATCGAGACAAAACGCGACCAGGTCTCCGGCCAGAAACGGCCAGCACCACCACCGTAGAACCAGTCCAGCTCTGACTTGGTCATCAGGAAGACGCCGCGCAGGATCAGATGGCGCACCCGCTCGGGATGGGTCTGGGCATAGATCAGCGACAAGGTTGCCCCCCAGCTCCCGCCGAACACCATCCACCGCGACAGCCCCAGAAGTCGGCGGATGATTTCCATATCCGCGACCAGATGCCAGGTTGTATTGTCAGCGCAGGAGGCATGCGGCCGCGACCGTCCGCAACCGCGCTGATCGAATAATACAATCCGGTAGTGGTCAGGGTCGAAATACCGCCGCATGGCCGGGCTGCTCCCGCCACCCGGGCCTCCATGACAGACCACCACAGGGATACCGTCCGGATTACCGCTCTGCTCCATATAGATATGGTGGCCCTGCCCCACATCGACCATCCGCTGATCAAAGGGTTCAATGGGCGGGTACAAATACTGCACTGCGCGCTTTTGATACGGGTATTTGTCCATTACTGACCTAACTTAGTCCTGAATGATAAAAGAACACACGGAGACAGGAATGCAAGCGCCTCAATCCACGGTAGACCCGTCCGAGATCGCAAAATTTGAGGCCATGGCCGCCGAATGGTGGGATCCCACTGGAAAATTCAAACCATTGCACATGCTGAACCCCTGTCGGCTGGACTACATCACCAGGCAAATTGCTGGTGAATTTGATCGCAACCTATCCGATCAGGCGCCCTTTTCCGGACTGCGCATTCTGGACATCGGCTGCGGTGGCGGGCTTCTCAGCGAACCAATAGCCCGTCTGGGTGCCGATGTCGTCGGCGCCGACGCCGCAGCGGGCAATATTCCAGTCGCTCAGGTTCACGCCCAGCAATCCGGTCTGGACATCGACTATCGCCACACCACAGCCGAGGCGCTGGCAGAGGCGGGCGAGCAGTTCGACGTGGTTCTCAACATGGAGGTGGTCGAACATGTTGCCGATCCACTCAGCTATCTAACTGCCACGCAGCAGCTGCTCAGGCCCGGTGGTCTGCAAATCTGTTCAACCATCAACCGCAATCCCAAAAGCTACGCGATGGCCATTTTAGGCGCCGAGGTTGTCATGCGATGGCTGCCGCGCGGGACACATGAATGGTCGAAGTTCATTACACCAGACGAGCTGTTCGAGCTGCTCTCAAAGGCGGGGCTGACGCCTGTCGATCGGAAGGGTTTTGTGTTCAATCCGATCTTCTGGAGCTGGTCGCTCTCGGACCGTGATTTGAGCGTAAATTACGTGACAGCCAGCACAAAGCCTCGCTAAGCGCGGAGGCAAAAGCCCTGCCCCTATACTTTAGGATAGGCAATCATCCTTCTGCGTCGTTGGGCCGCTACCTTCTACGTGGTAGACCATAGATAGGGTCAGATGTTGCTGACCTGTCACCGAGTGAATGCACAGAGGCCCTTGTTCCGGGCCGCCCTGTCGTTAAGCCTACCACTCACGGACCAGCCTGACGGGGGGCACCAAGGACGTCTGTTCGCAGACGTCCTTTTCCGTTTTACAGGATTGGGGCCCTGCGCCCGTAGTCGCCAATCAGTCGCGACTTCCCAGCTTAATGCGGAACTCTCGCAGGATCGGCAGCGCGGATTTGACCCGGTCACCCCCCAGTTCCTCAACCACTTCGCGGATCATCGGAACAATGCTGGCCAATGCGGCGTCGCGCGCCTGTCGTCCCGCCGGGCTGATCGCGACCATTTTGCGTCGCGCATCATCCCAGTCTGGGCGGATATGAACGTAGCCCGCCGCTTCCAGCTTGCTCAATGTATTGGTCATCGCCCCACGGGTCACGTGAAACGCCTTGGCCAGCTGAGCGGGCGACCGCTCAACTCCGGTACGTGCGAGATGGTTCAATACCGAGAAATGCGACAGTTCCATTCCCTTAGGCAGCACTTGTCCCAGCCGGGTCCGCGCCAGCTGATCTGCCATCAGAATTTCGCTGAACAGCGAAACCGCAAGGGAATTGGTATCGTCCATCAGGGGCCGTCGAATTCTCGGTCATGAAACAGGGAAGGAACCTGTCGACGCGCTTGTGCCACTTTTTCAAGGTCAAGATCAATGTAGGTGACCCCTGGCTCAACGCCGCCATCGGCCAGAATTTCCCCCCAGGGTGACACCACCAGAGAATGGCCATAGGTGCGTCGCGACTTTCCCTTGGTTGCCGGATGGGTGCCCGTCTGAGCAGCCGCAAGCACATAGCAGCCCGTCTCGATTGCACGCGCCTGAA
Organism: Phaeobacter sp. JH20_08; assembly: GCF_048056635.1. Lineage (NCBI taxonomy): Bacteria > Pseudomonadati > Pseudomonadota > Alphaproteobacteria > Rhodobacterales > Roseobacteraceae > Phaeobacter > Phaeobacter sp. JH20_08. The sequence continues at coordinate 96,791 of NZ_JAYMVV010000012.1, forward strand.
GCAATGCGTGCCAATGGGCCGAACCGGTAACAGGCGAAAAGGCAGCTGGCGCCAGCAGCACCTGAGCCCCTGCTTTGGCCAGACGCCGATGCAGATAGGGGAAGCGTACGTCGTAACATATGGTCATTCCCAGGGCTGCAAATGGAGTCTGTGCAACCACAGCCTGACAGCCCGGGCGGTATCCATCCGACTCGCGGTAAGTTTCTTCAGGCGTGACATCCACATCGAACATGTGGATCTTGTCATAGCGCGCAACAATCTCACCGGCTGGATCGATCAGAAACTGGCGATTGGCAAACCGTCCATCGGCATCCGTCGTCTTCAACGCGAGGGATCCGAGAGACAGCCAGAGACCACGCTCCTCGGCAGTTCTGCGCAGGGCCGCCAACGTCGGATCATCCGCTTCATGATGGAGGACCGACGTCTGGTGGCTGCGACTTCCAGAAAGGCAGTTTGTCACTTCTGGTGTCAGTACAAAACCGGCGCCAGCGGCAGCGGCCTCGGCAATCATCTCCTGCACCATCACCAGATTTTCAGCTGGCTGGTCGCTTGATGTCAGTTGAAGCAAGGCCGCACGCATCTGTTATATCCTCCGATGGTCACCGATCTTAATCACCGCGCCTCAGGTTGCCAGCAGCGGATCCAGCTTGCCGGACCGATCCAGTGCATAAAGATCATCGCATCCACCGACATGGGTCTCGCCGACAAAAATCTGCGGAACGGTACGCCCACCATTGGCACGCTCGATCATTTCAGCCTTGCGATCAGGATTAGCCAAGACGTCGATTTCGTCGAAGCTTACGCCTTTCTGGGTCAGCAGGCGTTTTGCGGCATGGCAAAACCCGCAGAGCGGGGAAGTGTAGATTTCGACCGGTTTCATTCGGGTCTCCGTTTGAAAATATTCAGTGGCTTGGCCCTGAACTTGGGCAGTCCATGATAGAATTGCCAGCCCCAGCGCGTTCAGATCACGACTGCGTGACCCTTGCAAGCACGGCGATACGGACCGCGCTTGCGCCGGCATCAAGGCAAGCCTCGCTACAGGCCGCAAGCGTGGCACCACTGGTCATCACATCATCGACCAGCAAGACGATACGCCCGCCAATCTGTGCGGCATGTTTCGGATGCGCCGAAATCGACCGCGCCAACGTTGCGTAGCGCTCGCAGCGGCCCTGCCCTTCAAGCGAAGGTGTACGGCGAACGCGCCGCAACAGGTCCGGGCAGTAGTCCAAGCCAGCGTCTCGGGACATTTGTCGGGCCAGCAGATCAGATTGATTATAGCGGCGGCGCAGAAACCGCGACCAGTGTAGCGGCACTGGCGCCACCAAGGGATCATCCACAAGCAAACTGGCAGCCGCCCGCCCCAACCAGCGCCCTGCAGGCCGGGCGATTTCAGTTCGATCCCCGTGTTTCAGGGCCAGTACCAGCCGCCGGGCCGTGCCCTCATAGGTCAGCGCGGCGCGTCCTTCCTGCCAGGGCCGTGGGTGATCCATACACTCATCACATTCGAGGCGAAACCCGTCCTCCTCCCCAATCAAAGGGACTCCACATCCATGGCAACAGGTTCCATGTATGAACGGTGTCTCGCGCCAGCAGGGGCCACAAAGTCCGAAATCGCTGTCGACCCACTCACCGCAGGCCAGACAGCGCGGCGGGTAGATCAGCGAAACAGCCGTTTGTATCCGCGCCTTCAACATCCTAAATAGCCCTCATGACCAAAGCCACGACGCCCCGCCCGCAGCTCTTTGACCGCAGCGCACTCGCCGCCCATCGCAGCCGCCTGACCACCGAAGCCCTGTTCCTGCACGACATCGCACGCGATGAGATTGAGGATCGGCTCTCCATGGTTAACAGGAGCTTTACGCGCCCAGCGCTGGTGGCGCCTTTTGCGCAAGGCTGGGACAGTTGTCTGCCCGATGCCAAACATGTCGCGGATGACGAGACATTGGATCTGGCGGTTGGCGCCCATGATCTTGTGGTCCATGCCATGTCACTGCACTGGGCCAATGATCCGGTCGGACAATTGATCCAATGTCACCGGGCCCTGACCGAAGACGGCTTGCTGCTGGTCGTGATGCTGGGCGGCCAGACCCTGCATGAATTGCGCAGCGCCCTGGCCACCGCCGAAACCCGCCTTTCCGGCGGGCTGTCGCCCCGCGTGGCCCCGATGGGCGAAGTGCGCGATCTGGGTGCGCTGTTGCAACGGGCCGGATTTGCGCTTCCGGTGGCGGATGTTGTGCCGCTGACTGCAAAGTACCGCGACCTGTGGCACCTGATGCACGAACTGCGCGGCATGGGCGAAACCAATGCCATGACACAGAGGCAAAAGACCGCAACCACGCGCAAATTGTTCGCTGACACTGCGGATATCTACCGGTCCACCTACGCAGCGGAGGACGGTCTTTTGCCTGCAACCTTTGAACTGATTTGCCTGACCGGCTGGTCCCCGTCCGACACCCAGCAAAAACCGCTGCGCCCCGGATCGGCAAAGGCGCGACTGGCGGATGCGCTGAAGGTGCCGGAAACACCGCTGCCAAAGTAGACAGAACCAGCCATAGGTCTATCCTATGGCTCTGGTGGAATGATCCAATTGGTCATTTCCGCCGTATCTTCATATAGCTAGGGCGGACCAACGATCCGCTGACCGTTTACCGCACAGGACCCTGATAGATGCTGGACGCCACTGCCCCCGCCACCTGCCCCGCTCATGCGCCGGCAGACCACCCCAAGATCGCCCCGGCGAAGGTCGGCGTACTGTTGGCCAATCTGGGCACCCCCGATGACTATAGCTACTGGCCGATGCGCCGGTATCTGAGCGAGTTTCTCTCGGACAAGCGTGTCATCGACTATCCTGCCTGGAAATGGCAGCCGCTGTTGCAACTGATCATTTTGGCCAAACGGCCGTTTTCATCGGGAGCGGCGTATAAGTCCATCTGGAACCATGACAAGGGCGAAAGCCCCCTGATGACCATCACCAAGGAGCAGACCGCCGCGATGTCGCAAGCGCTGCAGGAGCGGTATGGCAAAGAGGTCATGGTGGATTTCTGTATGCGCTACGGCAATCCCTCAACCAAATCCAAAGTGCGGGCAATGGTTGAGGCCGGCTGTCAGAAAATCCTCTTCGTCCCGCTTTATCCGCAATATGCCGGGGCCACCTCGGCCACCGCCAACGACCAATTTTTCCGCGCCCTGATGGAAGAAACCTGGCAGCCCGCCGCACGCACCGTCGCACCCTATTTTGACGATCCGGCATATATCGACGCCCTCGCGCGTTCGGTGGAGAAAGCTTATGCCACCGCCGAGAAAAAACCCGAAATTCTGGTTGTATCCTATCACGGGATGCCCAAGCGCTATCTGATGCAGGGCGATCCCTACCATTGTCAGTGCCAGAAAACGACGCGCCTCCTGAAAGAACGTCTGGGGTGGACCGATACCGAAATCACCACCACGTTTCAGTCGGTGTTTGGCCCCGAAGAATGGCTGAAGCCCTATACCGTGGATCACGTCGCCACCCTCGCCAAAGAAGGCAAGAAAAACATCGCGGTGATCGCCCCCGCCTTCTCGGCAGACTGCATTGAGACGCTTGAGGAAATCAACGAGGAAATTCGCGAAAGCTTTGAGCACGCGGGCGGAGAAGATTTTCTCTATATCCCTTGCCTGAACGATGACGCCGAGCACATTGACGCGCTGTCCGGCGTTATCCAACGCAATCTGAAAGGGTGGCTGGACTAATCGCCACTCCCCGGTCCAAATAGCCAAAACGCCCCGGCCAACGGGGCTGAGGATATTTGAACAGGGACCTCTCATGACCGCATTGAACCTGGCCGAATTGCATTGGGCCGATGCCCTGAATAATCACTGGGGCATCACCGCTGACCTGTCACGGTTGGACGGGGAATATGACCTGAACTTTCGTGCACTCGCCGAGGATGGGCAGGGCTATATTCTAAAGGTCATGCGCCCCGGTTGCGCCCCTGATCTCGTCGAGATGCAAATCGCTGCGCTGGCGCATCTCCATCAAACTGACCCGGATCTGCCATGCCCACGCGCCGTGGCGGCCGCCGATGGTGCGCTCTGCCTCGATCTTGCAGACGAAACCGGGGTTGAGCGCCTGGTCTGGCTGCAAACTCAGCTGCCGGGCCGCTGCTATGCCAAAAGCGCGCCGAAATCATCCGTTCTCATCAGGGAAATCGGTGCCGCGCTTGGAAGCATCACCCGCGCGCTCAAAACCTTTGACCATCCCGCGCTGCTACGTGATTTCAAATGGGATCTGATGTCTGCCGACTGGGTGGCAAGCGATCTCGACTGCATCGCAGACAGCAAACGCCGTAGCCTGATTGCTGCGATCTGCGCCGATTTCATAGAGCTGAAGCCGGTGCTTGGCTCCCTGCCGAAACAGGCGATTCATAATGACGCCAATGACTACAACATTCTCGTTTCTGGCACGCTATGCCAACCACGCCATGTCGGCGGTCTGATCGACCTTGGCGACATGTGTGCTGCGCCGCGAATCTGTGATCTGGCCATTGCAGCTGCGTATATCGTGCTGGATAATCCCCGACCGCAGGCTGCCCTGTCCGCGCTGATAGAAGGCTACCACGCCGTCAATCCGTTGACCGAAACCGAACTAGATCTTCTCTGGCCTCTGCTGCGGATGCGTCTGGCCGTCAGCGTCGTCAATTCCACGCTGGTGGCCAAAGACAATCCCGATGACCCCTATGTGACCATATCGCAGGGTCCTGCATGGCGTTTTCTGGAGCAGCCAAGTGAGCATCCTGCCCTGATTTCGTCCCGGCTGAGAGCGACCTGCGGCCTTTCGGTGGTCGATGGTGCCGACAGGGTAATTGCCTATCTAGAGAAATATTCCGGTGAGTTCGCTCCGCTGATGGGACGCGATTTGACGGGTCTGCCGATGGGGTCTCTCTCGGTCGAGACATCGACCTGGCCGCAGAACCCTTTTGATATGCCGCTGGCCGAGGCTGCCGAAGTCGGGCGAGAGTTTTCCGGCGAAAACGGTGCCGACTGGTGGCTTGGATATTACAACGAACCACGGCTGATCTATACTGCCCCAGCCTTCCGCAAAGGCGCGTATAAAGCCAGCGACAGGCGTACCGTCCATCTCGCAGTGGATGTTTTTGCCCCCGCCGGTCAGACGCTCTACGCCCCCCTGGAGGGTGAGGTCGTGGCGGTGGAGAACCGCGATGCTCATCTGGACTACGGCGGTGTTGTCATCCTGAAACACCATACCGACACCGGAGAAGAATTTTATGCGCTCTACGGTCATCTTGACCCTGACTGCTGTACTCAGCTTTCGGTTGGCGACCGGGTCGCCAAGGGCGCGCCGTTCTGCCAGCTCGGAGATGCAACTGAAAACGGCGGCTGGGCTCCACATGTGCATTTCCAGCTGGCGCTATCGACCAAGGGAATTGAGGCAGACTGGCCCGGAGTGGCGGATCCTGACGACCTCTTGCTGTGGAACGCACTTTGCCCAAACCCTGCACCGTTACTGAATCTGCCTGCGGAGAAAACCGGATATGAACCGACTGACAAGCGCCGGGTTCTGGCGGATCGAAAGGCACATTTCGGCAGCAATCTCAGCCTGACCTACAGCGATCCGGTCATGCTGCTGCGTGGGTGGAAACATCATCTGTTTGACGAAATGGGCCGCCCCTATCTCGATGCCTATAACAACGTGCCGCATGTAGGCCACGCGCATCCCCGCGTTCAGGCGGTTGCTGCCGATCAGTTGAAACGCATGAACTCCAACACCCGGTATCTGCACCCGGCACAAACCGCCTTTGCGGAAAAGGTGCTGTCAAAGATGCCCGACCATCTGGAGGTCTGCTTCTTCGTCAATTCCGGCACCGAAGCGAATGAGCTGGCCCTGCGCCTCGCACGGGCGCACACAGGTGCCAAGGGGATGGTAACGCCCGATCATGGCTATCACGGCAACACCACTGGCGTGATTGACGTTTCCGCCTATAAGTTCAACGCAAAGGGTGGTGTGGGCCCGTCTGACTGGGTGCAGTTGGTCGAAGTTGCCGATGACTATCGCGGATCTTACCGGCGTGATGACGCAGACCGCGCGCAGAAATACGCGGACCTAGTGGATCCGGCCATCGAAAAACTGCGTGCAAGCGGTCATGGGGTGGCCGGCTTCATTGCCGAGACCTTCCCTTCTGTCGGCGGTCAGATCATTCCGCCAAAGGGCTATCTGCCCGCCGTATATGACAAGACCCGCGCCGCAGGTGGCATCTGTATCGCCGATGAGGTTCAAACCGGTCTAGGACGCCTTGGCGACTACTACTTTGGCTTTGAACACCAAGAGGCCAGCCCCGATATCGTGGTACTCGGTAAACCAATCGGCAACGGCCATCCCTTGGGTGTGCTGGTAACAACCCGCGCCATCGCGGACAGCTTTGCACAGGGGCCTGAGTTCTTCTCGACCTTTGGCGGTTCCACCCTGTCGTGCCGCATCGGTACCGAAGTGCTGAATATCGTCGATGAGGAAGGGTTACAGGAGAATGCGCGGGTGCGTGGGGCCGAACTGATCGAAGGCCTGCGCGAACTGCAATCCCGTTATCAGTCGATCGGGGATGTGCGCGGCATGGGATTATTTATCGGTGTCGAACTGATCCGCAACGACGGATCAGAAGCGACGGATATCTGCGCCTATGTGAAGAACCGCATGCGCGATCATCGCATCCTGATCGGTAGCGAAGGGCCAAAGGACAACATTCTGAAAATTCGCCCCCCGCTGACGATTGATGCAGAGGGAATCGAGATGATTCTCGCATCGATGAACAGCATTCTGTCCGAAGTTCACGACGGTTGAGCCACCCTGAACCAAAATTGCATTCCCCGGCCCATGTCAGGTCGGGAGACATGAAAAAAGGCGGTGGAAAATCCACCGCCTTTCTTACCGTTCTGAGACAAGCAATTAGTTGCTTGCAACAGCTGCGCCAACCAGAACCAGCAGCAGCAGCGGCAGAAGGATGCCACTGGAGGAGCTTTCGGTCTGCTCAACAATAACCGGCGCCTCAACAATCGGCTCAGCCAGGTTGCCCGCGGAAGCGGTCGAAGCAGCAGCAGTCAGAGCAGCAGCGATAACGAGTTTTTTCATGTTAACCTCCAAAAATATGCGCAGTTCAGTCCACCCGAACCACGCGCCCAAGACTTACCTCGTAATATTTTTCTAATCAGCAAAATCGCGACATTGCAATTGCTTGTTGCATGATTCGGCCTCTGGAATGGGCCGATGTCGTCAAATTAGCAACACTTGAGTGCCCACTTTCGTGAGCGCAAACAGCTGCGAAATATGCTCGTTATAAAGGCCGATACAGCCGTTTGAAGACCTGCGCCCGATCTTGCGCGTGTCATGCGTGCCGTGGATTCGGTAATACTTCCAGCTGAGATACAAAGCATGGGTTCCAAGCGGATTGTCCGGCCCCGGCGGGATATAGGCAGGCCACTCCGGGTTGCGCTTGCGCATGTTCGGAGTCGGCGCCCAGCCAGGCCCATCGACCTTGCGGATAATCTGGGTCCGGCCGCGGCGCGTCAGATCATCGGAGAGCGGCACGGACGAGGGATATAGCTTGTAGGTGCTCTGGTCTTCCGACCAGAAATGCAGGGCGCGGCTGTCGATATCCACCAGCACGGCTCCGTTGCGCAGATTGTCGAAATAGGGCCGCCAGTCCTTGGACCGGAACGCCGAGATGTTACGCTGAACCGGCGCCTCGGGCTCAGGCGGCGGGCGCAGCGGGTCAAAACCCTCCGCGGTCGTGTCCGTGGCATCCTGTGCCCAGACGTCGCTGGCAAGACCGCCGCCAACCAGTGATGCGCCGACAGAAACGGAACCGGCGAGAAATTGCCGTCTAGAGAAGGATTCGAAGGGGCTGCGGGTCATGACTTTTCCAAACTGCGGAGATATGCATTCGTTATGCCGTATCTTATGGCGCGAATGCCTCAGTCGCAAATCAAACAATCCCGCGACGGTCAATTCACCGCTGACATGTTTGCGCCTATGTCACAGCCGGGCTATTGCAGCCCCAGTCAACGAAGCAAGGTGTAGTATGACACGTGTATTTCTGATCCTTATCGCCGGGCTGATGACCCTTGTCGCAGCCTGTGCCCCTGCACCTGATGGCAGCACAGGCGGCAGCGTGTACCGGATCCGTAACGCCGACAAAGTTCAGCTGCGGATGCTCGACTCGGTCAACGCCCTTCGCGAAGCGGCAGGCAAGCCGATTGTCCAGCTGAACCCCCAGCTGACCGCTGCGGCCGCAACCCATTCGCGCGACATGTCGGTCCAGAACCGTCCGTGGCATTTTGGCTCCGACGGCTCTTCTCCGCTCGACCGCGTTGCCCGCACTGGTTTCACCGGCACAATGATCGGCGAGACGATTTCGGAAACATATGAGACCGAGTTGCAGACGCTTACAGCCTGGATGGAACAACCGGCCACCCGTTCGGTCATCATGGACGCCAAAGCGCGCACCATGGGCTTCTCCTGGTTCCAGGAATCCAATGGCAAGATCTGGTGGACCCTGGTCATGGGTAGCTAAGCGCGCCGATCCAATCTTTACCTGAACGAAGAAGGCCCGATCGCTGCATGGCAATCGGGCCTTTTCTATCACGAGACGATCAGCGCTGGCGCGGTTACAGTGTAGACGATCAGGGACGCAGGGTAATCAACGTACCGTCGCGCACCATCGCATAGATCTCTTCGATCTCATCGTTGCTGACTGCAATGCAGCCCGCAGTCCAGTCATCCACCCGCGCAGCGCGTTTGCGTTCCTTGGGGTTGTTTGGCTCACCGTGAATGAAAATCTCGCCACCCGGTTTCTTGCCCATCGCCGCCGCCTTTGCCCGATCCTGTGCGTTGGGGTAAGAGATCCCGATGGAGAGGTGATAACGACTGTTGGGATTGCGCCGGTCGATCAGATAGGTGCCTTCGGGAGTTTTGCCATCGCCCTCGATCTGCTTGTGGCCCTGCGGTGCGAAACCCAGCTCCATTTCATATTCGCGCAGAATATCCTCATTGTGCAGAAGATAGACCTTGCGGGCGCCCTTATTGACAACAACCGAGGTTACCTCGGGGCCATAATAACTGCGGAATTTGCTAGGGCCGGAGCTACAGCCCGCCAGCCCGAGGGTCGCCGCGGCGCCCAATCCGAATGTACGTCTATCCATTATTCTAGGTCTCTGCCTGATTTGCCTCATTTTCCAACTACTATCTTCGGTGGAAAATTCAAAATCACTTCTTCTCGTGCGGCGGTTGCAGCGTCGCGATTTGCTGCTCGATTGCCTCCAGCCGAGCCAGAACCAGATCCCGATAAGCGTCCGTGCGTTCGCCTTCTTCCTCGTGATGGGCATCCTGCATCGAATTCACTATCAGGCCGACCAAGAGGTTCACAACCGCAAAGGTGGTGACCATGATAAACGGCACAAAGAACGCCCAGGCATAGGGATAGATTTCCATGACAGGGCGTACGATGCCCATGGACCAGCTTTCCAAAGTCATGATCTGGAACAGGGAATATGCGCTCAGCGCGAGATTACCGAACCATTCCGGGAAACTGTCCGCGAAGAGTTTCGTCGCGATGACGGAGCCGATGTAGAAGATGATAGCCATCAGCAGGAAGACTGAGCCCATGCCCGGTAGCGCAGTAATGAAACCCTCAACCACCCGGCGCAGCCGCGGCGCAACGGAGATGACGCGCAACACCCGCAATATGCGCAGCGCCCGCAGGACGGACATCCCCTGCGCCCCAGGAAGAAAGGCGATGCTGACGATCACAAAGTCAAAGATGTTCCAGCCGCGCAGGAAGAACCGCAGCCGCTGTACCCAGAGTTTTGCCAGCAGTTCAACGACAAAAATCCCCAGGCACAGCTGATCGACAAACAGAACGATCGTCCCGAACCGGGACATGATCGTATCAGATGTCTCCATTCCCAGCGTCACGGCATTGATCAGAATCACCACAGTGATGAAGTTGCCAAAACGATCACTGGCGATAAGATCGCCCAGCCGCTGGTTCAGGGTTTGTTTTGCACTGATGCTCACCGGTTCTACCCCACGTAGGAAAAGCTGGCCGCGAGTTCCGTATGCGAGGACCAGCGGAATTGATCGACCACCTGTACCCAATCCAGCCGATAGCCGCCATCGGTCAAAATCTTCGCATCACGGGCAAAGGTGACAGGATTGCAGGAAACATAGGCAACCCGTTTCGTACGTGCTGCAACCAGCTGAGTGGCCTGGGCCTCAGCACCAGCGCGCGGCGGGTCAATCACTGCAGCGTCAAACTCCGTTCCAAACGGATTCAGATCCTCCGGCAGCAACGGGTTGCGAAACAGATCGCGGGTCTCGGTGGTGACTTTCTTCAAGCCTTTGGCCTGCCGCCAACCGGCATCCAATGCGCGCAACATGGCGCTTTCACCCTCGACAGCGTGGACCTCAGCGTTTTTCGCCAGTGGCAGCGAAAAAGTCCCGCAGCCGGCAAATAGGTCGACGAGACGTTTTGCCCCCGCGACAACCTCCTCGACCGCCGCAAGCAGGGCCGCCTCGCCATCACGGGTAGCCTGTAGAAAGGCACCTGGCGGCGGGCAGACATGTGCCGGACCAAAGGGTTGAGTTGGCGGCTGTTCCATACCGATCAGCTCATCCTCCCAGGTCAGCCTTGCAATACGATGCGCGTCGACCACCTGCGCCAACGCGATCCGAAGCGCGCCATCCAGCGGCTTGCCGTTGGTCACCAGTACATCAACGCCAACCTCCGAGAGGGTCACCGTCACCGCAAGCGGTGCCTTGCGGCTGGCGCCAGCCATGGCCAGTGCCTCTGCCATCGGCACGGCAGCCAGAAGCTGTGGTGCCAGCAACTGGCAATCGGGTATCTCTGTAATTACCCCGGACGCGCGGCCATGGAATCCAGCCATCGCCCCCTTCTTGGTTCGGCGCACTGACAGCGTGGCGCGACGGCGCGATCGTGGCGGTGAGGTGTGGATCGGGCGAAACGCCGTCTCAATCCCCTGGGCAGCCAGCGCATTGCGCACAATATCGACCTTCCAGCCCGCGACAAAATCATCTGTCGCATGTTGCAGCTGACAGCCACCACAGGATTTATAATGCCGACAAGGCGCCTGGACGCGTGCCTCTGACGGGTTCTCGATGCGGATATCCGTGAGCTGGTGCCCGTCGCGAATACCGCTGACGGTCTCTCCCGGCAGGGTGCGCGGCGCAAAAAGCGGGCCCTCGGCGACTCCGTCCCCCTGATGGCCAAGACGAATGATTGTGGCTGTGGTTCTAGCTGCATGTGTCATGGCCGCTGCATACCCTGCGACTGGCCCGCGCAAAAGAAAAATGCGCAGTCTGCGTGTGAACGACTTTTGTGCGGGCGCTCAGTACTTCCTATTCCGCCGCATCCCACGATCGTCGAGTGATCGGATCGACCTCATCATCATCGCCTTCGGTCCGAATGAAGCCGCCGGATTGCCGCGACCAGAACTTCGCGTAAAGACCGCCTCGCTTCAGCAGTGCATCATGGGTGCCCACCTCCGCAATCCGACCTTGATCCATGACGATGATCCGATCCATTTCACTCAGCGTCGACAGGCGGTGTGCGATGGCCAGAACCGTCTTGCCCTGCATGACCCGCTCCAGCGCCGACTGAATCGCCGCCTCCACCTCGGAGTCGAGCGCCGAGGTCGCCTCATCCAGAACCAGAATGGGTGCATCCTTCAGGATGGCTCGGGCCAGCGCGATCCGCTGACGTTGGCCGCCCGACAGTTTCACACCCCGTTCGCCGAGATGGGCATCATAGCCGCTGCGGCCCTGTGCATCCTCCAGGTCAAGAATGAATTCATGAGCCTCCGCCTTTTTAGCGGCGGCAATAAGCTCCAGTTCGCTGGCGTCCGGCCGACCGTAAAGGATATTGTCGCGCGCCGAGCGATTGAACATTGCGGTTTCCTGCGTGACCATGCCGATCTGGCTGCGCAGCGAGTTCTGCGTCACCTCTGAAACGTCTGTCCCATCGATCAGGATTTGGCCTCTTTCCCCGTCGTAGAGCCGCAACAGAAGCGACACGAGCGTGGATTTCCCCGCGCCGGAAGCCCCGACAATCCCCAGTTTTTCACCCGGTTCAATTGTCAGGGAAACATCCTGAATACCGCCGACATCGCGCCCATAGGCAAAGCCGACATTTCGGAATTCAATGCGTCCACCTTTGGTCCGCAGCATCTTGGCGGTGTCTTGATCCTCAACCCGGTCAGGACGCGTTAGCGTCTTCATGCCGTTTTCGATTTCGCCAATGTTGGAGTAGATCGCCATCAGCGTAAAGCTGACCCAGCCCGTCATCTGCGCGATCCTCACCGACACCGCGCCCGCCGCAACGATATCACCTTCGGTCGCCATCCCGTCCCGCCACAACACAAGCGTAGCACCAATCAGCAGGACAGGCAGCACTCCTGCCAGAGTCATCAGACAGAACCGGAAGGTCGCCGACAGATAGCCGAAATGAAGCGCCTTGTTACGGAAATCTGCCATCGACTCCTGTGCCGTCCGTTCTTCAAAATCGGCATGGGCGAACAACTTCACCGTTTTGATGTTGGTGATCGTATCGACCACCTGCCCGGTAACCATAGCCCGCGCGCCAGCCCGCGCCGCGGACCGCTTTCTGATGCGCGGCAGAAACCAACGGATTGTGGCAAAATACCCGACCAGCCAAACCACGAACAATCCAGTGATCCGCCAGTCAATCGCCCCTAGCAATGCCAGCGCGCCAAGCAGTGATGCCAGCGCGAAAGCGACGACATTGATCACCTCAACCGCGACCGACGTCACCGCATTAGCAGTCTGCATCTGCTTCTGTGCGATGCGACCTGCAAAATCATCATCGAAGAAACGCACCGATTGCCCCATTGTCCAACGATTGAGACGGGACAGCACCAGCGGATTGACGTTCGGCTGCACAATAATTGCGTTGGACGCCGCAGAGAGGCCAAAAAGGATCGGCCGCAACAACAGGAAGAAACCCAACGCACCGGCAAGTATCACCAGATTACCTGCCGAGAAGAACCGGTCCGGCCCGCTGGCTATCGCCGTATCTATCACCAGACCCAGAATATAAGCCGTGACCGCCTCCATTCCCCCGGCGAGCGCCGAAAAGACCGCAGCCACCGTGAGCATTGGCCAGGCGCCGGACAGACACCATCCCAAAAAGCGCCCCAACTGATCTGGTGGGGCGCCGTCGGCCGGTTGAAATGCGTCGATCAGATTGCCCAGTTTCATTCTGCTGCCTCAATGTTCAGGAAGCCGCCGGATTGCCGCGCCCAGAACTGGGCATATAGGCCCTCTGACCGCAAAAGCACGTCATGGGTGCCCTCCTCGACAATACGACCGTCATCCAGAACCAGAATACGGTCCATCTGGGCGATGGTGGACAGACGGTGGGCAATCGCTATCACCGTCTTGCCTTGCATCATCCCGTATAGCGTTTGCTGGATTTCGGCCTCGACCTCTGAGTCCAGTGCCGATGTCGCCTCATCCAGGATCAAGATAGGTGCATCCTTCAGGATTACCCGAGCCAGTGTCACTCGCTGACGTTGCCCGCCTGAGAGCTTCACGCCCCGTTCACCGACATGCGCGTCGTAGCCCCTGCGGCCTTCGGGATCCTCTAGGTCAAGGATGAACTCATGCGCCCGCGCTTGCTTTGCGGCCTCGATCATCTCGGCCTCGCTGGCGTCAGGCCGACCATAGAGCAGGTTGTCTCGCACCGATCGGTGCAATAGGGCACTGTCCTGCTGCACCATCCCAATCTGGGCGCGCAGACTGTCCTGTGTGACGGTACGGATATCTTGCCCGTCGATCAGGATCTGCCCGCCCTCGGGATCGTAGAACCGCAACAGCAGTTTCACCAAGGTCGATTTCCCGGCACCAGACCGCCCGATCAGGCCGATTTTCTCTCCCGGACGAATGGTCAGACTGACCTGATCCAGACCGCCAGAGCCGCGCCCGTAATGATGGGACAGCTGCCGGAGCTCCATCTCCCCATCGCGTAAATCAAGCGGCTTGGCATCAGCTGCATCCACCAGATCAATCGGCTGGGCAATGGTTTCCATCCCCTCGGCCACGACACCAAGCTGCCGGAAAAACGTGGTCAGCGCCCACATGATCCACCCGGTCATAGCATTGAGACGCAGGGTCAGCGCCGTAGCAGAGGCAACAACCCCGACCGAAGCCTGCCCCTGCATCCACAGCAGGATCGCCCAACCGACCACCCCAACGATCAGCAGGCCATTCAGCGTCACCAATGCGGCATCCATGATTGTATAGAGCCGCATCTCCGCCTGGAACGTCTTGCGCGTACGCTCAATCGCCTCTTTGGCATAGGTCAGTTCGGTATCGTGATGGGCGAACATCTTGACCGAATGAATGTTGGAATAGCTGTCAACAACCCGACCGGTCACCGTGGATCGGGCGTCGGAGGCGGCCTGGCTGGCTGGCCCGACGCGGCGCACTGTCCAGCGGATCAGCATCGCATAAAGCGCAAACCATACCAGCAGGGGCATCATCAGCCGCATGTCCGCCAACCACAGCAACAGAGCCGCGCCAGCCAGATAGGCCAATGCGAATGTGATCGCATCAAAGACCTGAAACACCACCTCACCAGCGGCAGGCGGTGTCTGCATGATCCGGTTTGCGATCCGCCCGGCAAAATCATTCTCAAACCAGCCAACCGATTGCCGCAATACATGCTTATGTGAACGCCAGCGGATCAAAGTCCCGAAGTTTGGAAGGATAGCGTTATTCAGCAACAGCACATCCAGTAGCTGCAGCAGCGGCCGAATGGTCAGGATAAATACAGCCAGCAGGATCAACTCTGTCCCGTGAGCCTGCCAGACATCGGCCGGTTCACCGGACAACAGGTCCACAACCCGTCCCATGTAATGGATCAGACCGATTTCAACGGCTGCGACGATGACCGACATAAACGCGGTGGCCGCAAAGACCTTTTTGAAGGGCTGCGAATAATCTTTCAGGAACGGCCACAGTCGCCGTGGCGGAGTGTCGGTTTCCGCGTAATCACAATAGGGGTCGATAAGGTTTTCGAAGAAACGAAACATGCGGGTGCTCCAATAATTGAGCATATGGAATAATCATGCGAACAAAGGCCATCGCCGTGGCCCCTCCGACAAACGTCGGACAGGTCAGGCGTTAATTGCGCCAGATCCCGTGATACATGCGTATTCCTCCCGTCATAAGATGGTCCCATATGGGTAGGAAAAAAATTCCGCTCTGTCACCCCTTTTGACGCAGTGAGCGACGCACGACAATCAGCACGTGCACTTCAGGCCAGTCCCAGCAGCTCTTTCCGCGTCAGCGCAAACCCGGATCTGATCCATTTATCACGCAAGGAGTTGAGCGCCGCGCCAAGAGCAGGCCCCTGGAGTTCAGGCATCAGATCCTGCGCCGACACGGGGAATACGGCGGACGCGCCAAGATTGATTTCAGTCTCTAAATGAGGCGAAATTGGCATCTCAAGCAGGGCAGATCGCAACAGGATCACGCTGCGGGCGATGGCCGCCCCATGATAATAGGCAAGGGCAGCCGGACTTTGGGTTCCTTCAACCTCTTTGCGAAGCAAGCGTATCTCGGCGGCCTGAGATTTGCTCAACCTCAGAACCTCGCCCGGAGCGCTACCGCCGAGCGCTGCAAGACGGCGAATGGGATCGGGAGCGGACCCCTCTTCCAGATGGATCAACGGTGCCAGGGCGCGATCATCGCTGCCCGGCAGAATCAATGCGAGCAATCCGATTTGCCGCATAATCGCAATCGCCGGCGCCGGATCGGGGGCTGCAAGAAGCTTCAGGATCTCACTCCCGACGCGCTCACGCGATAGGGTTGCGATGCCATTCAGGTTGCTCGCGATCGCCGACAGGGCGTCCGGATCAAACCCAGCATCCAAATCTCCGTACCAGGCGTGGAATCTGAAATACCGAAGCGAGCGCAGATAGTCCTCGCGAATGCGGTGTTCGGCAATGCCGATGAACCGAACAATCCCCGCGCGCAGATCCGGAAGACCGTTCAGGGGATCAACCAGTTCCCCATCCGGGCGAGCGTAAAGCGCATTCATGGTAAAGTCGCGTCGCGCCGCATCCTCCTCGATACGATCCGCAAATGCGACGACAGCGCGACGACCATCGGTAGCAACGTCACGACGAAAGGTGGTGATCTCATAGGGCGTACCACGATGCACCAGTGTTACAGTGCCGTGATCGATGCCTGTTGGTATGGCTTTGATGCCGGCCTTGTCGGCCAGTTCGATAACCTGTTGCGGCAGCGCGTTGGTGGACAGGTCGAGATCTGAAACCGGCGCGCCCAATAGCGCATTACGCACACATCCGCCGACGAAATAGACCTCCGCACCGCCCTCGGTCAGCACCTCGCAGACGCGCTGGACAGCCGGATCATCGAGCCAGGGCGCGGTCAGATATCTCATGACTGCATCCGGTCGGCGAGGCCGCGCAACATCCGCGCGGTTGCGCCCCAGATGTAATAGGGACCGTATGGAACAGCGAAGTAGTTCCGCCGCACCCCACGCCAGCGACGCGACTGGATCTGATAGCGAGACGGATCGCAGAGATGTGAGAGTGGGACACTGAAAACCTCGGCAACCTCGCCAGCTTCGGCCTTGATATCAAAGGTCTGATCAATCAGGGCCACCACCGGCGTCACCATGAACCCGGTCACAGTTTCATGCGCAGGTAGCTGACCGACAATTTGCGGAAGATCACGCGGCAGCCCGATCTCTTCCCATGCTTCACGCAGGGCGGCATCGGTCACGCTTGCATCACCTGCGTCCTGCTTCCCACCGGCAAAAGCGATCTGGCCGGGATGATGTTTCAACGCCGATGAGCGTTTTGTCAGGATGACCTGCGGCACGCCCTCAGCGATGCTGATCGCCACCAGAACGCCTGCCGGTCGCAATTTACGATCAACAGGTAGAACGACATCGGGGTTCAGATCAAAATCGGATGACCCTCCCCCCTCAGCGCCCAGCGCAGCGGTAAGCTTTTCTCGCAGATCAGGCACTATCGCCCTCTGCCTCATCCGTTTTATCGGCCTCAAACCCCAGCGTCGCCGGATCAAGATCATAATGGGCGCCACAGAACTGGCAATCGGCTGTCACGCGGCCTTCGTCAGTGGTCATCGTTGCGATGTCCTTGGCGGAGTAGATCGACAGGCTTGCGCGTACCCGCTCTGTGGAACAGGTACATCCGAATTTGACTTGTTGGGCATCGAAAACCCGCGGTTGTTCCTCGTGAAACAATCGCAGGAGCAGATCTGTCGGCGTTACCGATGGGCCGATCAGCTCCATGTCTTCGACGGTCGCAAGCAGGTGCATCACGCGGTTCCAGTTCTCGCCCTCTTCGCCGTTCACCAGATCTTCAGCCACCAGCGTATCGCCAGAGCCGGCACCGTCAGCAACAAACGGCGACGCCTTTGGCATCTGCTGTAGCATAATCCCTCCGGCCCGCCAGTGCTCGGGTACGCCCGGTTCGGCGGAACGGCCAAAGCTAAGCGAGAACCGTGTTGGCAGCTGCTCGGACTGGGCGAAATAGGCTTCGGCACAGGCGGCCAGCGATCCGCCTGCCAGAGGGGTGATCCCCTGATAGGGTTTCATCCCTTCACCCTGATCGACAAGAATCGCAAAATACCCTTCACCCACCTGATCAAAGGGGGCGCCATCCGTCAGCCGTGTTTCATCATAGCTGGCATAGGCGCGGATACGGGCCGGCTCGCCTTCTGCCTGGGGGGCATAGTAGTCGGTCGCGATCATCCTCACCGCACCTTTGGACTGCACCTGCAAGGACAGTTTCCATTGCAATTTGACTGTCTGACCAATCAAAGCCGTCAGCAATGCCATCTCGGCCACCAGCGCCTCGACGACAGGTGGGTAATTATGCTGCTTCAGAATACCATCCAACACACCGTCCAGCCGCGCAACGCGGCCGCGCATGTCCGATACGTCAAGCTGGAAGGGCAGGACGGTATCGTCCCACGCGATTTTCGATACAAGTGTCATGGGGTTTCCTTACGCGCCGTGGATTGGCATATCGGGCCTATATAGGGTTTACACCATCAGAGTGAAGAGGTCAGCGCCGTGATCAGACGTTTTGGCGATACGCCGGATAAATCGAAAAGATACCGGCGCAGGCCCGGCGTCTACGCTCTCTTGCCGCGAAATGGCAAGCTTCTGGTGACCTGCCAGCAGGATCCAGGCCCGGATATTCAGCTGCCCGGAGGCGGCATAGATCCGGGCGAATCACCTATTCCTGCATTGCACCGGGAGGTGATGGAGGAGACCGGCTGGACCATTTCCTCCCCCCGCAAGCTGGGGGCATTCCGCCGGTTTGCCTATATGCCGGAGTATGATCTATGGGCTGAGAAACTCTGCCATATCTATATTGCGCGCCCGGCCCGGCAGATCTCAGACCCGAGCGAACCACTGCATGAAGCGCTCTGGATGCGAGCGGATGTCGCGCAAGAGATGCTCGGTAATGCCGGTGATCGCCACTTTGCCGGATATATCGCGCGATGGATGGAACAAAGCTAGAAATCGGCCGAAGATTGGCGAGCGACCCGGTGAAGGCTCAGCTTACGGGCCTTCATATTCGAATAGGGTGGCGGATACATCATCCTCCAAACCGTATTGCGACGACATCACCTGTGTCAGGTTCCAGTAGAGATCGTCGAGGAATTCCTGGCCGGTCTGATCCGAGTTGCACTTGCCGATCAGATCCACCAATCCCTCGGCCTCAAGCATCTCGCCATTCTCCAAGCGCGCCTCAGTAAAACCGTCCGAATACAGCAGCAGCCTGTCGCCCTTCTCCATCACCACATCTTCTTGGGAATAGGTGATATCTGGCACCAGCCCCACAGGAACGCCGCCCTTCCCGATGAACTCTGTGCTGCCATCCTTGCGGATCAGCAATGGGTGCGGATGGCCGGCCTGCACCATCTTCAACACGCCGCTGCGCAGATCGACGATGCAATAGGCCATAGTAAAATACTCTTCGATCCCGGTGTCGGCGATCAGCCGGGCATTCAGCAGGCTTGCAACTTCTTCAGGTTGGCGAAGAGCGTAGAAGCGGTTGAATCGCTTCTCCATGCCGACGTTCTGATCGAAATAGGTCGACGACAAATAGCCGCCAAGTCGCGCCGTCATCATTGCGGACGTAATGCCATGACCGGAGACATCGACCGAGTAAAAGCCGATCCGGTTCACCCCGGGTGAAAACATGCCAACCAGATCACCGCCGATATGACCGCAGGGTTTCAAGAGCAGGCTGACAGTGGATGACCCGAATTTTCGCGACAGTTCTGGAACCAGCGATTCCTGAATTTTGCGCGCCTGAATCAGATCCTTGTCGATAGCATCATAGACCCGCTGCAATTCATCCAGCGTATCCGAGACGATCCGGTTCTTCTCTGAGAGTTCTCGCTGCATCCGCAGGATACGCTCACCCGCAGAGATTCTGGCGCGCAGCTCGTCCGAACTGACAGGTTTGGTCAGAAAATCATCCGCGCCGGCATCCAGCCCCTGCGCCACCTCGTTCTTTTCACTCTTGGAGGTCAGCAGGATGAAATAGCTGTAGTTATCCTGCGATTTGGCCCGGAACGCCCGGCAGAACTCCAGCCCATTCATTCCCGGCATCATCCAGTCGCTGAGGATTAGATCTGGCGGATCACTCTCGCAGATCTCCATCGCGACCTCGCCGCTTTCAGCTTCGACGACGTCGAATCCCCATTTCTTCAGTGATGCCACCAGGATTCGTCGCTGCAGACGGCTGTCATCGACCACCAGGACACGGCGGATCGAATTGGTCGTAACCTCTTGGTTTATTTCGATCGAACTGTCTGGCAACACCGAGTGAACCCCACAAAAAACGGCGCAAGATACCTTAAACGCAAGTCACTATCGCGCTCTTCGCTTAACAGGAAGTGAAGTTTGCGAAATATGGATCTAGCCTCGCGTTAAACGGTGATTTACGAGTTTATAAGTAAAGCAATCGTAAAATGCGATATCAAAACAAGGATTGCAAAGATGATTGATTGGTCACGCGCGAAGGAGCTGCACGAGGAAGTCGGCGCTGAGGACTTCTCTGAAGTTGTCGAGATCTTCCTCGAAGAGGTCGAAGGCGTCATCGAAAAGCTGAGATCCCCGGATCTGACCACCTTGGAACAGGACTTGCACTTCCTGAAAGGCAGCGCCCTTAATTTGGGCTTCTCTCAATTCTCCCGCCTCTGTCAGGAAGGCGAGCGCCGTTCGGCACAGGGCGAGGCAAAGGATGTGGACACAGCCACGATCATCGCCAGCTATGAGGCGTCAAAAGAAGAGTTCCTGCGCGACATGAGCAGCAAGCTCTGAGCCAGCACCTGCTCAGATCACGAATTGCGCCAGGGTTTCATCGCTGGTGATGTCGGTATAGGCAAAGCCGGCAGCATCCAACCGGACGTAGAGATCAGCGAAATTCTCAGGTCGCTTGGTTTCTATACCAATCAAAACCGAACCGAAGTTGCGCGCTGATTTCTTCATATATTCGAACCGGGCGATATCATCCTCTGGTCCCAGAATACCCAGGAACTCCTTCAGTGCCCCGGGGCGCTGTGGCAAGCGCAGAAGGAAATACTTCTTCAACCCCATATAGCGCTGTGCTCGTTCCTTCACTTCTGGCAACCGCTCGAAGTCAAAGTTGCCGCCCGACGTGAGACAGACCACCGTCTTGCCACGGATCCAGGAGCGTACATCGCGCAAGGCTTCGATCGCCAGCGCGCCAGCCGGTTCCAGAACCACACCTTCGACGTTCAACATCTCAAGGATGGTCGTGCAGATCCGATCTTCGGCAATCGACAGGACGTCCGGCAGGGGCACATGTTTCAGCACCTCGAACGGCCGCTCACCGATGCGGCCAACTGCGGCGCCATCGACGAATGTGTCGACATGGTCCAGTGCTACGGGGTGTCCAGCAGTTAGCGCCGCCCTCAGACATGCGCCGCCAGAGGGTTCTGCAAAAAGACAATGCACCTTGTCGCCGAACCAGCGGGCCACGCCCGACGACATGCCACCACCGCCCACCGGCAGGATCACATGATCGGGAACGGCGCCCAGCTGAGCCTCGATTTCGACCGCGATGGAGCTCTGGCCTTCGATGACATCATCATCATCAAATGGTGACAGAAAATGCCCGCCTTCCGTTGCACACCAAGTCTGAGCTGCCGACAGTGTGTCGTCAAAATAGTCGCCAACCAGATGGATTTCGACGTTGTCGCCGCCAAACATGCGGGTCTTCTGGATCTTCTGCTGAGGGGTGGTCACCGGCATAAAGATCACCCCGCGCTTGTCCAGCTCGCGGCACATAAAGGCAACGCCCTGCGCATGATTTCCAGCTGACGCACAGACAAACAGCGACTGGTCCAGCTGCTTACGCATTGCATTAAACGCACCGCGGATCTTGTAGGACCGCACCGGGCTCAGATCTTCTCGCTTCAGGTAGATATCCGCATCGAACCGTTCCGACAGCAGCGTGCTGCGCTGCAGCGGCGTGGCGGGAAAGATCGCGCGCATGGCCTGTTCGGCGGCCCGGGCCTGGGTCTGAAAATCACTCATGCCACTTGAGTGACCCAACCCCGCCCCCATGACAAGGGGGCAGGATCAAAGCATACTGAAGAATACCGCAGATCAGATCGCACGTTTCTCGACGTAGTAGCCGTAAAGCGTCGTGAGAGCACTGATATTCAAGATCGCAAGCACGACAGAGAACGCTATCTCAAGAACCATCGCGATCAGTACAGCATCGGCCACAAGGAACAGGATCAGTTCAGCCACGAGCTGCAGACCAAAAAGACAGAGGCCAAGGACAAACAACGTACCAAATGCACCGGTGGTCAGTGCCAATGACTCGCTCACACCAATAGGCTTACCAAGCGCCGCCGCCGGCAGGACCAATGCAAACCTGAACATGAATATCGCAATCAGCGCGCCAGCGGCCAATAACAGGTATAGGCCAAGCATCCCGATACTCTGAACCAATGCAGACCCGATAGATACAAGGATACCGTAGAGCAGTATAGCGATAAAAAACAGCTTGATCAGACCCAAGATATAGTTGCCCATCTCCGCCTTATGCAAAGCTGGAAGCCAGCCGCGAGGATGCTCTTCCAGCAGAATGTAGCGATGCCAGGCCACCACGGTCCACGTGCCAATCAAGCCAATCACAAGCCATAGTCCAACGATGCGCCAGAGAACTGAAAAGAACATGTTGCCGTCAAACCCGCGCGCCTGAAGCCCAATATCGCCTAGCAAGCCACCGATGGCCAAATAGGCGATCGCCGACACGATCAATCCGGGAACAAGAAAGATCCGCATCAGCTGCGGGACGTTCCGCTGCACCATGCTTACCGAGTGTAGAAATAGCTTCCAGCCAATCATTTATTCAGACTCCAATACTGCTCAATCGTCGCACGCGACCACTATGCGGACACTCCGGTTCCGATATGGGGAAAACCTTGCTCTTCTGTCAAAAACCGGATAGGCCGCTGGCGTTCTGATCAAGAGGAAATCCCATGTCCGCGCCCAAGAAAGTTGTCCTCGCCTACTCCGGCGGCCTTGATACGTCAATCATTCTGAAATGGCTGCAGACCGAATACGGTTGTGAGGTTGTGACCTTCACCGCCGATCTCGGCCAGGGTGAGGAACTGGAACCTGCCCGCCAGAAGGCAGAGCTGCTGGGCATCAAACCAGAGAACATCTACATCGAAGACGTACGGGAAGAATTCGTGCGGGACTTCGTCTTCCCGATGTTCCGCGCCAATGCCGTCTACGAAGGCCTCTACCTGCTGGGCACCTCCATCGCGCGTCCGCTGATCTCGAAGCGTCTGGTCGAGATCGCCGAGGCAACCGGCGCCGATGCGGTTGCTCATGGCGCCACCGGCAAGGGCAACGATCAGGTCCGGTTCGAACTGGCGGCCTATGCGCTGAACCCCGATATCAAGGTGATCGCCCCCTGGCGCGAATGGGATCTGACCTCGCGCACCCGTCTGCTCGAATTCGCAGAGGCGCACCAGATCCCTGTGGCCAAGGACAAACGTGGCGAAGCCCCCTTCTCCGTGGATGCGAACCTTCTGCACACCTCCTCCGAAGGCAAGGTGCTGGAAGACCCCGCCGTTGCAGCGCCTGACTATGTCTATCAGCGCACCGTCCACCCGGAGGATGCTCCGAATGAAGCTGAATTCATCGAGATCGGCTTTGAAAAAGGTGACGCCGTCAGCATCAACGGCGAGGCAATGTCACCCGCGACCATTCTCACCAAACTGAACGAATACGGCGGCAAGCACGGCATCGGTCGTCTCGATCTGGTCGAAGGCCGGTTTGTTGGCATGAAATCCCGCGGCATCTATGAGACTCCGGGCGGCACCATCCTCCTCGAAGCCCACCGCGGCATTGAATCCATCACGATGGACCGGGGCGCAATGCACCTGAAAGACCAGCTGATGCCGCAATATGCCGAGCTGATCTATAATGGTTTCTGGTACTCGCCCGAGCGCGAAATGCTGCAAGCCGCCATCGACCGCAGCCAGGAACATGTCACCGGCACCGTACGTGTTAAACTGTACAAAGGTTCCGTATCCACCGTAGGCCGCTGGTCAGATCACTCGCTCTACTCCGAAGCACATGTCACCTTCGAGGAAGACGCAGGTGCCTATGATCAGAAGGACGCAGCGGGCTTCATCCAGCTCAACGCGCTGCGGCTGAAACTTCTCGCCGCTCGCGAGCGCCGGTTGAAGAAATGAGCGACCGCGTCGATATCGAAGATGATATAGACGACGATCTGACCGAAGAGATGGAGATGTTCGTCGAGGCGCAGGACACCGTTTGGAACGATGTCCGCGCCGAACTCTCCGCCGGTAAAAAGACGAGCCACTGGATGTGGTTCGTCTTTCCCCAGCTTGCTGACCTTGGCCAGTCCCATATGGCGCAGCTCTACGGGATCGAGGATCTGACGGAGGCCACCGCGTATCTGGCCCATCCGGTCCTGAACGCGCGGTTGACCGAGGCGAGCGAGCTGCTGCTCACCCACAAAGACCGCAGCGCCGCGTCCATCCTCGGCGAAACTGACGCCAGGAAACTCTGCTCATCAATGACGCTCTTTGCTGCCGTTCCTGGCGCACCAGATGTGTTTTCACAAGTATTAGAGACGTTTTTCGACGGAACCCCCTGCCCGGTCACCCGTAGCAGCCTGTCTTGAAAGCTGACGTAACCTCCCCTTTGGTCACCCTTGCCTGCTGACAGACGGATGCCTAACCCTTGGCGCAAAGATACCGAGGGGGAGACGATGGCACTTCAACCGCTGGCGGATGGTATCCGCGCCGGGCTGACCGGGAAAAACTTTGAAGGTTCGTTGAAATTCGATTGCGGCGACGATGGCGTCATCGTTCTCGCAGATGGCGATGCCACGACAGAAAACCGTGACACCGACTGCACCATCCGCATCAGTACCGAAAACCTGAAGAAGCTGCTCACCGGAAAACTGAACCCGATGACCGGCGTGATGATGGGCAAACTGAAAATTTCAGGTGATATGGGGGTGGCAATGAAACTGGGCAAGCTGATCGGCTGATCACGACGCAGCCCTGCGGCCTGTCATCTTTCCAAAAAATACTCCGGGGGTGAAGCGCCGCAGGCGCGAGGGGGCAGCGCCCCCTCGTTCCCTTCCGTCAGATCTTTGTCGTTTGCAGCTGCTCGTAATAGGGCAATGCCGCTTGCAGAACCGGTTGCAGTTCATCCGGAACCTCGGGCAACGGTCCTTCTGGTCCTGCGAATTTCGTCGACTGCCAGACAGATCCATACCAATGTGCCGCCCAGATGCCGTCGTCCTTGTGTCCGCCCATGGGCCATGACAGCATCTTCGGGGAAAACGGCATCTCGATCCTGTCGCAGAGCCGTTCCAGCATCTGCGCGGGATCTCTGCGAATATCGTTGCTGTCCAGAACCACCGGACTCTGACCCCAACTCTGGACCAGGTCGAGCAATTCCGCCTGCTGGCGAAACCCTATGTCATCCAACGTCGGATTTTCCCGTTTCTCCGTGTAGGAGGCAATGACCCGCGCCGGATGGCGGATCAGAAACACATTTGTGACCTCACGCATCCAGTCACGGGGTATGCCCTCGATCATATGCTGCGTCATGTGCTTCTGATAGAAAAACGGTTTTGCAGCCGGGACCGGCCCCAGCAATAAATCCACGACCGCTGCCGGCTCCTGTGGCTGGCTCTCCAGGATCTCGGCGCGCATTGGGTGCTCCAGTCCCGTTTTCGCCAGATACGCCGCATAAAAAGGTTCATCCACCACAGCGCAATCGCCGCGATTGCCAAAGGCATACATCATTGCCGTCGACAGATTGCGCGGCCCTGACCACATCGCGATCCGCATCAGGCGCACCCCCGCGCGACGAGATCCTTGTAGAGCGAGCGGATCCGCTCGGTCACAGGCCCCATGGCACCCTCACCGATCTGGCGACCATCAATCTCGCCCACGGGCGTCTGCGCACCAAAGGTTCCGGTCAGGAAAGCCTCATCCGCGCCGTAGGTATCCACCAGTGAATAGTTGCGCTCAAAGACAGGGATGTCGTTGGCGCGGCACAGGTCGATCACTTTCTGTCGGGTGATCCCGTTCATGCAGTAGTCACCGGTCGAGGTCCAAACTTCACCTTTGCGCACGATAAAGAAATTGCAGGCGTTCGTCGTGTTCACAAAGCCGTTCACGTCCAGCATCAGCCCTTCGTCGGCGCCCGCCTTCTCGGCTGCGATACAGGCCAAGATGCAGTTGAGCTTGGAATGCGAATTCAGCTTCGGATCCTGCGTCATCGGCAGTCCGCGCAGATGTGGCACGGTTGCCAGCCGGATCGGGCGCGGCAGGTGAGGGCGCGAATGCTCCATGATGATGGTGAAGGTCGGTCCCTGCTGCGACAGCGAGGGATGTTGAAAAGGCCGAGTTTTCACTCCGCGTGTCACCATCAGCCGCGCATGGGCATCTGTGGTCATACCATTGGCTTTCTGCGTGTCCAGCACGACCTGTTTGACCTGATCAGGGGACATGCCGATATCCAGATCAATCGCCTTTGCAGCCTCGAACAGGCGGTCCAGATGCTCATCCATGAAGGCCCAGGTCCCATCATAGAGGCGCAGCCCCTCCCAAACGCCGTCACCCAGCATGAAACCGCTGTCATAGACGCTGACCTTGGCGTCAGCTTTCGGAACAATCTCGCCGTTCAGATAGATCAGGATCTCTTCGTTGCGCTGATCTTCTTCCGCTTGGTGCGTACTCATTTTCTTGGTCATCTGCTCCTCCTGCGAGGCGCACGCTAGAAGCATTGGATCCCATTTCCAAGCGGTAACTTCCCGTCACCAAGCTGTGACAAACCATGTCATGTGATTGAGCCCGAAAGAGCCCTGAGCCACAGTAGAGCAACGATGGAGGCCATGATGCGTTCGACCAAATCCCTTAGACCAATCGTACTGACCTTGTTCATGGTGCTGGCCGTGGCCTTGAAAGGTCATCAGGCCCATGCCCAGAACGTCGAAACCCTGACCGTGGCGGGTGGCTGCTTCTGGTGCGTGGAAAGCGATTTTGAAAGCGTTCCAGGTGTTCTCTCGGCAGTATCCGGCTTCACGGGCGGCAGCGTGCCATCACCTACGTACAAACAGGTCACCGCCGGCGGCACCGGTCACTACGAAGCGGTTCAAATCCGGTTTGACCCCAAAAAAGTAACGCGCCATCAGTTGCTGTCCATGTTCCTGAGGTCAGTTGATCCGACAGATGCCGGTGGTCAGTTCTGCGACCGCGGCGACAGCTACAGAACGGCCATATTCGTCTCTGGATCGGATCAGAAATCTGCCGCAGAGGCTGCCAAGGCCAAGGCGCAAGCAGAACTCGGTCACGCCATCGTCACACCGATCCTTCCCGCAACGGCATTCTATCCCGCCGATGCCTACCATCAGGATTATTACAAAGGGAACCGGCTGGTGCTCACGCGATTTGGTCCCAAACGTCAATCGGAGGCGTATAAGCGATATCGGCAGGCCTGTGGTCGCGATGCAAGGGTATTGCAGCTATGGGGGGCCGCAGCGCCTTTTGCCAAGCAGCACTAGGTGCGGCACCATGGATAACTGCACGAAAAAGGCGCGGTGGAACCCGCGCCTTTTTCATATTGACTGATTGATGTCGTCAGAAACTTGCGTCTTGCACCTCTTTCAGGTCGGGGATCACATCGGCGGTGCCTTTGCGGGTGACCATCAATGCAGCTGCGCGACTGGCCTGCGCCAAGGCCTGCGCCATCGGCATGCCACGGTCCAATCCCGAGAGCACATACCCCGTGAAAGTATCTCCGGCACCCGTTGTGTCGACCGGAACAACCGAATGCGCTGCAACATCGTGGGTTTCACCACTCTCGCACGCATAATGGCGCGCGCCCTTGGACCCCAGAGTCACGATAACATCTGACACACCCAGCGCTTCGGGCGTCTTGCCGGTCGCTTCACGCAGCTGTTCAGCTTCGACCTCGTTCAGGAACAGATAGTCGAGATACGGCAGGACCGCCTGGACTGCCTCTGCATCAAAAGGCGCGGCGGCATAGGCAACCTTCAGGCCAAGATCGCGCCCCATTCGTGCAGCCTCGGCCTGCATGTTGGTCTCGTTCTGCATCACCAAAATGTCGCCCGCACTCGCCTCTGACAGCGCAGAGCCGACCTGATCTTCGCCGATCTGACGGTTGGCCCCGGGAAACAGGATAATCTGGTTCTCGCCCGACGGATCAACCGCGATGATTGCATGGCCGGTCGGCACCTCCAGCTGTGCAATATGGCGCGTGTCGACGCCATATTCCAACAACCGCGTGACGGCCCAGGCCCCGTCCGGTCCGACCGCGCCGAGATGGCAGACATGACTGCCTGCGCGCGCGGCGGCCACAGACATATTTGCTCCCTTTCCGCCCAGGAACTGCTCCAGCCCCTCCGCCGCAAGAGTTTCCCCCGCAGCTGGCATATGAGGCAGCGCATAGATCATGTCGGCGTTGATTGAGCCCAAATTCCAGATCGCCATGAAATCACCCGATGTTGCAGGCAGCCAGAACCGCCATGTTCAGAATGTCGTTTGCAGTCGACGTGGTGGAGCAGATCTGGATCGGTTTATCAACACCGGACAGGATTGGACCAACAACTGTAGCGCCCCCCATTTCCTGCATCAACTTGACCGAGATCGACGCAGAGTGCCGCGCAGGCACGATCAGGATATTGGCCGGACCAGTGAGACGCTGGAACGGATATGCCTCCTGTGCCTTGGCGTTCAGCGCCACGTCGACCGTCATTTCGCCTTCGTACTCAAAATCAACGCCGCGCTTGTCCAGAACTGCCGGCGCGATGTGCATTTTCTCGGCCCGTTCGGAGACCGGATAGCCAAAGGTCGAGAAGCTCACAAACGCAACCCGTGGCTCCAGGCCCATATGACGGGCCACCCCGGCCGCATGTTCGGCGATATTGGCGAGATCATTCTCATCCGGCCATTCATGCACCAATGTATCACCGATCAGAACGATACGACCCTTGTGCAGCAGTGCGGTCACACCAGCCGATCCATTTGTCGCATCCGCATCAAACACATGGTTGATCTGGTCCAGCACATGCGCCGACTTCCGCGTCGCACCGGTGACCAAGCCGTCACCATGCCCGTGCGCAAGCATCAGGGCCGAGAACACATGGCGATCACGGCCAACCAGCCGGTGAACATCCTTACGGTCAAACCCCTTGCGATTCAGCCGCTCATAAAGAAAGTCCTTATAGGTTTCGAAATGCTGAGTATTGGCCGCGTTCACGATTTCCAACTCACGAACCGCATCCCCCAGCCCGGCTGTTTCCAGCTTGCTACGCACATCATCGGGGCGTCCAACAACCAGCGCCTTACCAAAGCCGGAGCGTTGATACATCACCGCCGCACGCAAGACGCGGGGATCGTCACCTTCGGCAAAGATCATCCGCGATTGCGCTGCGCGTGCACGCGCGTTCAATCCGCGAAGGATCGACTGAGTCGGATCCATCCGACCACGCAGGCCGTGCTCATAGGCATCCATATCTATGATCGGCCGACGCGCGACACCAGTGTCCATACCAGCCTTGGCAACTGCTGGCGGAATGCGATGGATCAAACGCGGATCAAAGGGAGTCGGGATGATGTAGTCACGGCCAAAGGACAGCGATTTCCCATAGGCCAGCGCCACCTCATCCGGCACATCCTCACGCGCAAGACCTGCCAGAGCATGGGCGCAGGCAATTTTCATCTCGTCGTTGATGGCGCGCGCATGAATATCCAGTGCGCCGCGGAACAGATATGGGAACCCCAGCACGTTGTTCACCTGATTGGGGTAGTCTGATCGGCCTGTGGCGACGATAGCATCAACGCGCACTTCATGGGCTTCTTCCGGTGTAATCTCCGGATCCGGGTTTGCCATCGCAAAAATCACCGGATTGTCGGCCATGGATTTTACCATGTCCTGTGTCACCGCCCCTTTGACAGAAACGCCAAGGAACACATCCGCGTCCTTCATGGCCTCTTCCAGGGAGCGCAGTTCCGTCTTGACGGCGTGGGCTGACTTCCACTGGTTCATACCCTCAGTGCGCCCCTGATAAATCACGCCCTTGGTATCACAGACGATACAGTTCTCATGCCGCGCGCCCATAGCTTTCAGGAGCTCGATACAGGCAATGCCGGCAGCTCCGGCACCATTGAGGACGATCTTCACATCCTCGATTTTCTTGCCAGAGATATGCAGTGCATTGATCAGGCCGGCCGCGCAGATCACAGCGGTGCCGTGCTGATCATCATGGAAGACCGGGATATCCATCTCTTCCTTGAGCTTCTGCTCGATAATGAAACACTCCGGCGCCTTGATATCCTCAAGATTGATCCCGCCAAACGTCGGCCCCATCAGGCGCACCGCCTTGATGAACTCATCCGGATCCTCGGTGTCCAACTCGATGTCGATGGAATTCACATCCGCAAATCGTTTGAACAGGACCGACTTGCCCTCCATTACCGGTTTGGATCCAAGCGCACCCAGATTTCCCAAACCCAGCACCGCGGTCCCGTTGGAGATCACGGCCACAAGGTTGCCCTTGTTCGTATAATCATAAGCCGTCTCCGGGTTCGCCGCGATCGCCTCGCAGGGCACAGCTACACCGGGCGAGTAAGCCAGCGACAAATCGCGCTGCGTGGTCATCGGGACAGTTGCGTTGATCTCCCATTTTCCGGGTGTCGGTTCCAGATGGAAGGCAAGCGCCTCTTCGTTGGTAATCTTGGCTTTGGGCATTGGCTTTGGGTGTCCTCTCACTGTCCCAAGCGTCATAGCTCAGCACGCGCATCATCTCAACGAAGTTGCGTTTTCACCTTTCGTCGCAGTCGCCTGATTTGTAAGGTCGCGCCAACCAAATCCCCCATTTTACGGAGCCGAACTTTGTCCACAGTCACGCCGATGATGGCCCAATACCTCGACATCAAGGCGCAGTACCCGGATGCCCTCCTGTTCTACCGCATGGGTGATTTCTACGAGATGTTCTTCGACGATGCCGTAAACGCTGCCGAAGCGCTCGACATTGCGCTGACCAAACGCGGTAAACACGACGGCGACGATATCCCGATGTGCGGCGTGCCCGTCCATGCGGCGGAGGGATACCTTTTGACGCTGATCCGCAAAGGCTTTCGCGTGGCGGTCGGTGAACAGCTCGAAAGCCCCGCAGAGGCCAAGAAACGCGGGTCCAAATCCGTAGTAAAACGCGATGTGGTGCGACTGGTCACACCCGGCACCATCACCGAGGATTCCCTGCTGGAGGCGCGTCGTCATAACTTTCTGACCGCCTATTGCGAATTGCGCGACCAGGCGGCGCTTGCCTGGGCCGATATCTCGACGGGTGCATTTCACGTGATGCCCGTCGCGGCCGTGCGACTATCGCCCGAACTGGCGCGTCTGGCCCCTTCCGAACTGATTGTGGCTGATGGCCCAGCGCTGGATCATCTGCGTCCCATAGCTGACGACCACCAGATCCCCGTGACCCCATTGGCCAAGTCCAGCTTCGACAGCAGCGCCGCTGAGAAACGTATCTGCGATCTGTTCAAGGTCTCGACGCTCGAGGCATACGGCACCTTCAGCCGCGCCGAGATTTCGGCGATGGGCGCGGTGATCGACTATCTTGATATCACCCAGAAGGGCAAATTGCCCCTTCTCCAGCCACCGGTACAGGAAGCCGAAGACCGCGTCGTGCAGATTGACGCCGCAACCCGCCGCAGCCTGGAACTCACCCGCTCGATGACCGGGGGGCGAAGCGGCTCGTTGCTTTCAGTGGTTGATCGCACGGTGACGCCCGCCGGTGGGCGTCTGCTCGAACAACGGCTGTCCAGCCCCTCCCGCAATCTCGATGTAATCAGAGCGCGGTTGGCGTCTCTGGACTTCATCGTCGAGCAAACGCAGCTGGCCCAATCTCTGCGGGCCACCCTGCGCAAAACACCTGATCTTGATCGGGCACTCTCCCGCCTTGCGCTTGAGCGTGGCGGCCCTCGAGACCTCGCCGCCGTACGCAATACGCTGATCCAGGCGGAGGCGATTTCCAATCTATGCGCGACGATGGAGATGCCTGAGCTGTTGCAGCAGGCACTCGCTGGCCTGACCGGGTTTGATGATCTCCTCCCCCTCCTTGACGCAGCGCTGATCGCAGAACCGCCACTTTTGGCGCGCGACGGCGGTTTCATTGCCGAAGGCTACGACAGCGATCTGGACGAAGCCCGCACCCTGCGCGACGAAGGGCGGTCCGTCATTGCGGCCCTGCAAAAGAAATACTCGGACCACACCGGTATCACCTCGTTGAAGATCAAGCACAATAATGTGCTGGGCTACTTCATTGAAACCACGGCAACCCATGCCGAGAAAATGCTCTCTGCCCCATTGTCAGAGACATATATTCATCGCCAGACCACCGCCAATCAGGTGCGTTTCACCACTGTCGAACTCAGTGAGATCGAAACACGCATCCTGAACGCGGGCAACCTCGCCTTGGAAATAGAGAAACGGCTCTATACAAGGCTTTCCGGCGCTATTCTCGACCATGCCGCGAGATTGAATGCTGCCGCACGCGGGTTGGCGGAATTGGATCTTGTTACAGCGCTTGCCGATCTGGCCCTAGGTGAGAACTGGCAACGACCATCGGTTGATAACTCCCGAGCCTTTGACATCACCGGTGGACGGCACCCAGTTGTGGAACAGGCCCTGCGCCAGCAGGGTGGGACTTCATTTGTGGCAAATGACTGTGCACTCACGGCCAACGGTGGTGCCGCGATCTGGTTGCTGACCGGCCCGAATATGGCCGGCAAATCAACCTTTCTGCGCCAGAATGCCTTGATCGCCATACTCGCGCAAATCGGCAGCTATGTACCCGCCGACAGCGCTCATATCGGGCTGATCAGCCAATTGTTCAGCCGTGTCGGTGCCTCTGACGATCTCGCACGGGGCCGGTCAACCTTTATGGTGGAAATGGTCGAAACCGCAGCAATCCTCAATCAGGCGGATGACCGGGCGCTGGTGATTCTCGATGAAATCGGACGCGGCACCGCAACCTATGACGGCCTCTCGATTGCCTGGGCAACACTGGAACACCTGCATGAGGTCAACCGAGCCCGGGCGCTGTTTGCCACCCATTATCACGAGCTGACCCAGCTCGCCGGCAAATTGCCTGGCGTCGAGAATGCCACGGTTTCGGTCAAGGAATGGGAAGGCGATGTGATCTTCCTTCACGAAGTGAAGAAAGGCGCAGCAGATCGCTCCTACGGGGTACAGGTGGCCCAGCTCGCAGGGCTCCCGGCAAGCGTTGTCACCCGGGCCCGCGATGTGCTCGACATGCTGGAGGAAGGCAGCCGCAGTGGCGCCGGCAAAATTCAGATCGACGATTTGCCGCTGTTTGCAGCCGCCCCGCCTCCGCAACCGAAAGCTCCGGCAGGTCCGTCACAATTGGAACAGCTCCTGGGTGACATCCACCCTGACGATCTCTCACCAAGAGAGGCGCTGGAGGCACTCTACCGGCTGAAGGAGGCCGCGAGCTGACATAGAAAAGCGGCCAGCTTGGATCACCAAGGGCCGCTTGTCATCTTTCCAAAAATACTAGCGCCGCAGGCACGGGCCATAGGCCCGCCTACGACCGCCGGTATCAACCTGCCGGTGTCGAAGACACGCCAACCTGCGCGGGGCGCAGAAGACGGTCGTGCAACATGAACCCTTCGGCAGATACCTGAATGATATCGCCGGCTTTGGTTCCCGGAACCGGAGCTTCGAACATGGCTTCATGCACCTGCGGGTCAAATCTATCGCCCACTTCCGGCGCGATCACCTGCATACCATGTTTTTCAAACACGCCGAGCAGCGCCCGCATGGTGAGTTCGACGCCTTCGATCAGCGCTGCAGAAACTTCACGCTGCTCATCGGTCGCCGCTTCAATCGCGCGTTTCATGTTATCGTATACCGGCAGCATGTCACGTGCCAGTTTGGACCCACCGTATTGCTCAGCTTCGCGACGCGCCTTGTCGCCGCGCTTGCGGGCGTTTTCCGCATCCGCCAGCGCGCGCATGAAACGGTCTTTCAGTTCATCCCGTTCGGCACGCAGGCTGTCCAATTCCAGTGCAGCATCATCATATTCTTCAGTCTGCGCAGAGAGCTCTTCCGCTTCGGCTTCTGTGATGTCGTCCAAAAAATCGTCGTTCTTGGGCTCTGCCATATTTCACCTCTAAGTCCGGTCGGAAAGAAGCTTCCCGACCAGTTGCGCCGTATAGTCCACAATCGGCACGATCCGGCCGTAATTCAGGCGGGTCGGGCCAATGACACCCACCGCACCAATGATCTTTCGATCCGCGTTCATATAGGGAGACACCACCAAAGAGGAACCCGAAAGTGAAAAAAGTTTGTTCTCCGAACCGATAAAAATGCGCACACCTTCGCCATCCTCGGTCAGCTGGAGAAACTCCTCGATATCGCGCTTCCGTTCGAGGTCATCAAACAGGTTCCGGATCCGGTCCAGCTCCTCAGCCGCCCCCCCTTCCGACAGCAGATTCGCCCGGCCGCGAACAATCAGTCGCGCCGTATCGCTGCCCTCATCTTCCCAGGCCGCCAGACCGCTTTCGATCATTTCACGGGCCAGAACGTCGATCTGCTGCTGACGGGCCTTGATCTCTTCCTGTATCGCACCGCGCACATCGCCCAATGTGCGCCCTTCGATCAAAGCGTTCAGAAAATTTGCCGCCTCCCGCATCGAACTTGGCGTTTGCCCCGGCGGTGGCGTGAACAGACGATTTTCCACGTGGCCGTCTGAGAACACCAGCACGACCAGAGCGCGATCATGGGCCAGGGTGACGAATTCGATGTGCCGGATCTCTGCCTCGTGCTTGGGCGTCAGCACCAGAGATGCTCCCCGTGTCACGCCTGACAGCGCGGAGCCTACACGATCCAACATACCTGCAAGACCTGCGGACCCGGTCCCGGAATTCGTGCCCATGGTTTCATCAATTTTTTGACGATCCTGATTATTGAGATCACCAACCTCCAACAGACCATCAACAAACATCCGCAAACCGACCTGTGTTGGCACCCGCCCGGCACTGGTGTGCGGACTGTTCAGCAACCCCAGATGCTCCAGATCCTGCATCACGTTACGCACCGTGGCGGCGCTTACCTTCTCGTTCAGGGAGCGCGTCAGGGTACGGCTGCCAACCGGATCTCCCGTCTCAAGATAGGATTCCACAACAGCGCGGAACACGTCCCGCGACCGGTCGTTCATATCCTTCAGAATGTCACTACTGCTGTTCATCGCACTCTATGTGTGGTCGCTGCCGTTTCTGCGCAAGGCTTTGCCCGCCCCTACCCTTGTCATTAAAGAGCGCAGCATCAAAAGGTCAATCATGCTTGCATCGTCAACCCTGCGGGCGCTATCCCGATTGGTAAGCAAACAAAGGATGACCCATGCGACCCTCTGGACGAGACTTGAACCAAATGCGCGCCGTTTCCATCGAAACAGGCTTCACCAAACACGCCGAAGGGTCCTGCCTGATCAAAATGGGCGACACCCATGTGCTGTGTACCGCAACCATCGAGGACCGCGTTCCGCCCTTTATCAAAGGCACCGGGTTGGGCTGGGTCACCGCAGAATATGGGATGCTGCCCCGTGCCACGAACACCCGTATGCGCCGTGAAGCCGCAATGGGCAAACAGGGTGGCCGCACTGTCGAAATCCAGCGCCTCATCGGTCGTGCCCTGCGCGCAGGTGTTGACCGAGTCGCGCTTGGCGAACGGCAGATCAGCATCGACTGCGATGTCCTCCAGGCAGACGGCGGCACGCGCTGTGCGTCGATCACCGGTGGTTGGGTGGCATTGCGGCTTGCAGTGAACAAACTGATGAAGACAGGTGAGGTCAAGATAGACCCGCTTGTTGATCCCGTCGCGGCCGTTTCCTGCGGTATCTATGCAGGCCAACCTGTCCTGGATCTCGACTACCCGGAGGATTCCGAAGCCGGTGTTGATGGTAATTTCATCATGACTGGATCGGGCCAGTTGATCGAAGTCCAGATGTCCGCCGAAGGATCCATGTTCAGCCGTGAGCAATTGAACACCCTGATGGATTTGGCGACCAAAGGCACCGCTGAACTGGCCGAGATGCAAAAGGCAGCCTGCGCATGACACGCAAGTTTGCCGGCGACCGCCTGCTTGTCGCCACACACAACAAAGGCAAGCTGGAGGAGATGAAGCATCTCCTCCAGCCGTTTGGCGTCACGGTAATTGGAGCCGGCGAAATGGACCTGCCCGAGCCGGCCGAGACAGAAGATACCTTTGTCGGAAATGCGCGGATCAAGGCCCATGCCGCCGCAAAGGCGACCGGCCTACCCGCCCTGTCCGATGACTCGGGTATCACAATTGATGCGCTCGACGGCGCCCCCGGAGTGTATACTGCCGACTGGGCAGAAACCGGTGACGGACGCGATTTCATGATGGCAATGACGCGTGCCCATAACGAACTGGAAGCGAAACAAGCCCCCCACCCGCGGCTCGCCCAATTCCGCTGCACTTTGGTTCTGGCCTGGCCAGATGGTCATGATGAGGTCTTTGAAGGTGTGATGCCTGGACAACTCGTCTGGCCCATTAGGGGCAAGGACGGCTTTGGCTACGATCCAATGTTCCAACCTGATGGTCATGATCAGACCTGCGCCGAAATGGATCGCTGGGCCAAGAACAAGATCAGCCACCGCGGCCAGGCCGTTGCCAAATTCGTCGAGGCTTGTTTCGGTGGATGATTGGCGCAACGGGGGTTTTGGGCTTTATATCCACTGGCCGTTCTGCCAGGCCAAATGCCCCTACTGCGATTTCAACAGCCATGTCACGGCGCAGATTGATCAAACCAGATGGGCCGCCGCCTATCGCGCAGAGATGCTGCGCGCTGCTCCAGAGCTTTCTGGTCGTGTATTGAACACTATCTTCTTCGGAGGCGGTACGCCGTCGCTGATGCATCCGGATACTGTCGCCTCCATCATCGAAACGGCGCGTGAAATATGGCCGTTTTCCAATGACATAGAGATATCGCTTGAAGCAAATCCGACCTCGGTCGAAGCCGGTCGCTTTGCTGGCTACCGAGATGCCGGGGTCAATCGGATTTCTATGGGTATTCAGTCACTTAACGACGATGACCTACGCCGCTTGGGGCGTTTGCACAACGTCGCCGAGGCGCAGAAGGCGTTTGATGTGGCTCGAAACTGCTTTGACCGAGTCAGTTTCGATCTGATCTATGCCCGACAGGGCCAAACACTCACCGACTGGCGACAGGAGCTTGATCAGGCCCTGTCGATGGCCATTGATCACCTGTCTCTCTACCAGCTGACAATTGAGGAAGGCACTGCCTTTGGGGATCGCTATGCCAAGGGCAAGCTGCGGGATCTTCCCAGTGATGACAACGCAGCAGACATGTATCTAGCGACACAAGAAATCTGCGACAATCATGGCTTGCCCGCTTATGAAATCTCCAATCATGCGCGCCCCGGTGCCGAGTCCCGACACAATCTGATCTATTGGCGGTATGGTGATTACCTTGGTATCGGTCCGGGCGCCCATGGACGCCTCACCATTGGAGGTCGGCGATATGCTACTGAAACCTATCTTCAACCCGGTGCCTGGCTCAATGCAGCCGAACGCACAACTGGTGAGACCAGCCGCACGCAATTGACATCAGAAGAGTCTAGCGCCGAATACATGATGATGGGCATGCGGCTTGTCGAGGGGCTAGATAGTGATCGTTTTCAGGAAATCTCCGGCCGATCACTTCCTGCTGACCGTATCTCCGACTTGGCAGATATCGGTATGATCGAGATTTCGGGCAACCGTCTGCGGGCAACCGATTCCGGTCGTG
Organism: Phaeobacter sp. JH20_08; assembly: GCF_048056635.1. Classification (NCBI taxonomy): domain Bacteria; kingdom Pseudomonadati; phylum Pseudomonadota; class Alphaproteobacteria; order Rhodobacterales; family Roseobacteraceae; genus Phaeobacter; species Phaeobacter sp. JH20_08. The sequence goes on from NZ_JAYMVV010000012.1 coordinate 134,318, forward strand.
CAGTCTTGAATGCGGTCCTCCGCGAACTGTTGGTGGAGTGATCGAATGAGGGTTCTATACGCCACGCTCGGAATGCTCTGTGTTGGCCTGGCGCTACTGGGTGTTGCCCTCCCACTTCTGCCGACAGTCCCCTTCCTTCTTCTTGCAAGCTTCTTCTTTGCCAACTCCTCCGAACGCCTGCATGACTGGATCATCAGTCACCGCTTATTCGGCCCCATGATTCAGGACTGGCACGAAAGAGGAGCGATTCGCCCGGCCGCAAAAAAAGCGGCAACCCTATCGGTTGCCGCCGTTTTCAGCCTATCCATTCTACTATCTGCCCCTTCACATGTCCTGATCATCCAGGCCATTGTCCTAAGCGCAGTGATGGTCTTTATTTGGACGCGCCCTAACGGCTGAGACGTCCGCAAAGATCATCCAACTCATCCAGAGACGCGTAGCTGATAGATACAACCCCGCTCTCGCCACCAGCACGATGGTCAATCGACACCTTCATACGCAAGGCAGCTGATAGATCAGCTTCCAACGCACGGGTATCGGCATCCTTCTCTGCAGACTTCTTCGCCGAGCGAGAGGTCGCAGCCTGAAGACCCGCTGCATCCTTCTTCACCAGAGCCTCAGTTGCGCGAACCGACAGACCACCCTTGACGATTTTCTTGGCGAGCTCTGACGCGTTGTCTGAGGTGATCAGAGCACGAGCATGACCGGCCGAAAGGCGGCGCTCCTGAACCAAGGTCTGAACATCATCCGGCAAATGCAACAGCCGGACGAGATTTGCAATGTGACTACGGCTCTTCCCCAATGCCTCAGCCATTTTCTCCTGGGTATGGCCAAATTTATCCATAAGCTGTTTATAGCTCTGCGCCTCTTCCATCGCATTCAGGTCGGACCGCTGAATGTTTTCGATAATGGCGACTTCCATCATCTCGACATCCGAGTAATCCCGAATAATAACTGGGACCTCGTGCAGCTGAGCGCCTTGCGCGGCGCGCCAACGACGTTCGCCGGCAACAATCTCGTATTGACCGCCTGGGCGCGGGCGCACGATCAGCGGCTGCAATACGCCCTTTTCCCTGATTGACGCCGTCAGATCGTCCAAATCCTCCTGTAGGAACTGGCGACGCGGCTGATCCGGGTTCGCGATTACTTTTTCGATCGGCACCATGACTTCGGTGCTTCTGACTGCCTGTTTTTCTGTACTAACAGGTTCCGGGTTCACATCCGCCATTAGAGCTGACAAGCCTCTTCCCAATCCTCTGGGTTTGTTTTTCTTTTCTGACATTACTGCGCCTCCAGCTGTGGTCAGGCTGCGAGTTTCTGATGTCTCGCAATCAGTTCTTCTGCAAGGGCGCGATACGCATTCGCCCCAAGCGAGTTTGTGTCGTAGTTCAGCACCGGCAGCGCATAAGACGGCGCCTCACTGACACGTACGTTACGAGGGATCTTCGTTTCGAATACCAACTCCCCCAAATGACCGCGAGCGTCCTGCTCAACCTGCTGAGACAGATTATTCCGGCGATCAAACATGGTAAGGACAATTCCCTCAATACGAAGATTGGGATTGGCGGTTTGACGCACCTCACGGATGGTCAACATCAGCTGAGATACCCCTTCCAGCGCAAAGAATTCACTCTGCAAAGGGACGAGAACCGAATCCGAAGCTACCATAGCATTAACCGTCAATAGGTTCAGCGATGGTGGGCAGTCGATCAGGATATAATCCCAGTCGTATTCATCCATTGCCGGCTGACGAAGTGCATCGTGCAGCAGGAAGCTGCGCTTCTCATTGGTGAAAAGCTCGATATCAGCCGAACTCAGATCGACGGTAGCAGGAATAATGCAAAGATCTTCGATCTCAGTCTCTCGAATGACATCGCTCAATGCGACATCATCAACGAGAAGATCATATGTCGTATGGGTTCGGTCGGCTGCTTCGATACCTAAACCTGTAGACGCGTTTCCTTGCGGATCAAGATCGACCACCAAAACCCTGTAGCCGGTTTCTACCAAGGCCGCCGCCAAATTGATTGCTGTCGTGGTTTTTCCAACTCCGCCCTTTTGGTTGGCGACTGCAATAATACGAGGCCCAGCCGGCCGGGACAAATCAGACACGCGTCACTCCCCTGATTTCTAGTATAACCGCCTCGGGTTCAGTCCAACTACTAGTAGATTTCAGGTCGAATTGCCATTGGCTCCTCGCGTTATCCACTTCTTTTTTCCATTGCACTCCTTTGGAAAGCAAGGCAATTCCACCGGGATGAAGATGATGTTCGGCAAAACCAAGAAGAGTCGTCAGATCAGCCAGAGCGCGGGCAGACATGACATCGGCGCCGATTGATGGAACCTTTTCAATTCTCTCAGAAACCACTTTTGCCGTCGCGCCGCATTCCCTAATAGCCGTGCGCAGAAAGGCGCATTTCCTTTGATCGCTTTCAATCAGCGTGATCGAACAATCAGGCGCCCTCTCTGCTGCAATGATCGCCACAACCACCCCAGGAAAGCCGCCGCCGCTGCCGATATCGACCCAAGTCTTCGGAAATTCAGTCAGCTCACAAATCTGGATAGAGTCGACGATATGCCGGTCCCAAACACTGTCCAGAGTGGATTTTGCTACGAGATTAATCTTGGGAGACCACTTCTTTACCAAACTTTCATAATGCTTAAGGCGATCATATGTTTCACGTGAAACATATGACTTTCCAATTTGCATTTCAGTCATCTCAGGCGGTCCTACCCTGGGTCACAGTACTGCCACGCCGGAGCCTGGCAAGGATCAAAGCAAGCGCAGCTGGTGTCATGCCATCCACACGACCAGCCTGCGCGAGGGTTTCAGGCCTTGATCGCTCCAACTTTCCGCGCAACTCGTTCGAAAGCCCTTCGAAATCATAGGTAAAATCAGCGGGAATAAGATATCCTTCGTCGCGCTTCATCGCCTCGATCTCGCGCTTCTGACGGAGGATATAATTCGCATATAGAGCGTCCCGCTCGATCTGTCGGCGAATAGGCTCCTCGCACTGCTCCAACTCGGGAAGCAAGCGCAGGATATCTTCAAAAACGACATTCGGGAACGCCAGCACATCCGTGGCAGTTCGCCGGTTCCCGTCCTGGTTCACAGTTACGCCGGCCTCGTTGATTTCCTTTGGCGTGAATTGACGGCTATCCATCACGTCCCGCGCAGCCTTAAGCTTCTCCATTTTTTTGGAGAAGGCAGCGTGGCGGCGTTCTCCCACGCAACCCAACTCGATGCCAATACCTGTCAGCCGTTGATCAGCATTATCGGCGCGGAGTGAAAGACGAAACTCAGCCCGCGATGTGAACATGCGATAGGGCTCAGTTACGCCATTGGTTGTCAGATCATCGATCATCACGCCTATATAGCTTTCAGAGCGACTGAATGTGACCGGATCGTTTCCTTTGGCATAGCGCGCCGCGTTCAGACCAGCCACTAACCCTTGAGCTGCAGCTTCCTCATAACCCGTCGTGCCATTGATCTGGCCGGCTAGATACAAGCCTTGATGCGATTTCAGCGCTAGATCCAACCCAAGCGCGCGAGGATCGACATAGTCATACTCAATTGCATATCCTGGCTGGAGTATTTCGGTTTTTTCCAATCCGACTATCGAGCGCACGTAGCGCTCTTGGACATCCACCGGCAGGCTCGTTGAGATGCCGTTTGGATAAACGGTATGATCATCCGCACCTTCCGGCTCAAGAAAGATTTGATGGCTTGTCTTATCGGCAAAGCGCACAATTTTATCTTCGATGGATGGGCAATATCTGGGCCCTACCCCTTCAATATGCCCACCATACATCGCAGATCTGGCAAGATTATCCCGGATGATATCATGTGTGTTTTCATTGGTGTGTGTGATCCCACACACCACTTGAGGCGCTGAAATTGACTTACTCAGGAAGCTGAACAGAGTGGGATCTTCATCTCCAGGCTGGCCTTCAAGTCTATCCCAAGCGATTGTCCGACCATCCAGTCGCGGCGGAGTGCCGGTTTTCAATCTTCCCAGGCGAAGATCAAAACTGTCCAGCCGCTCTGCAAGCCGCACTGAGGGCTTATCACCCATTCGGCCGCCGGGCCTGGAGACGTCCCCGATATGAATGACGCCTCTTAAAAACGTGCCTGAAGTCAGGATCACGGCCTGGCTGAATATTTCACTATCATCGGCGAGACGCACACCCTGAATGCGGTCACCGGTCATAAGAAAGTCGACAACTTCACCGATGACGATATCCAGATTGGACTGATCCTGAGTTTCGGCGAGCATTTGCAGGCGGTAGATTTTACGATCGGATTGCGCTCTCGGTCCCTGAACCGCAGGGCCTTTACGTCTGTTCAGCAGTCGAAACTGGATACCTGCCTTATCCGCAATGCGCCCCATGACGCCATCAAGGGCGTCTATCTCGCGGACAAGATGCCCCTTCCCCAATCCGCCGATGGCGGGATTACAGGACATCACACCGATACCGTCCTCGGTCAGGGTCACGAGTGCGGTCCTCACACCCATGCGGGCTGCTGCATGTGCAGCCTCCGTGCCGGCATGACCACCGCCAACAACAATCACATCATAATCTGGATGTTTCACGTGAAACACTCCTCATTTCCCCAAGCAGAAACTTGAGAATATTTCGTCCAGTAGGTTCTCAACGCCGACCCGTCCCACAAGCATCTCCAAAGCACGGATAGCAGACCGGATATCCTCCGCTGCGACATCATAGTATTCAGGTCCACCAGCTAAGATCATCTGCGCCGAGTTTAGACGATCAGATGCGGTTCGCATCGCTTCCTTGTGACGCGCACGCGTTGCAATGCCAGCTTTTCCGGCCCTGTTCTGTAGGATTTCGGTGATAGCCACTATCAAAGCCTCGACGCCCTGCCCGGTTTTTCCAGATATCGCCAGCACATCCTTATGTTCTTCGGCCAGGTCGGCTTTTGGAACCACCACAATATCGTCAGGCTCGATGTCGATATCAATAGCAGCAGGATCGTCGGTCAGAAATACGCGAAGGTCTGCTTCTTGAGCGCGCTTCTTTGCAAGTTTGATACCGATCCCTTCAACATGGTCGTCAGTCTCCCGTAAGCCGGCAGTGTCGAGTAGCGTCACAGGGAGACCCGCCAGATCCATCCGGACCTCGATCACATCACGCGTCGTACCCGCATACTCAGAAGTAATGGCCGCCTCACGGCCGGCGAGCGCATTGAGCAAAGTCGATTTTCCGACATTCGGCGCGCCGACAATGGCAACTTCGAATCCATTCCGAATACGTTCAGCAATTTGAACACCTGAAATCTGCGGCTGCAAATCAGCAGCTACGCCGGCGAGCAGCCCCGCAACCTCGGCGGTTACATCGACAGGGACATCTTCATCAGCGAAATCAATGGTCACTTCAATAAGTGAGGCTGCGCGAATGAGATCCTTGCGCCACCGCTCGGCCAGGTCTGCCAAGCCGCCGGCGAGAACGGCTTGCGCCTGGACACGCTGAGCATCCGTCTCAGCCTCGATAAGATCCGCCAGCGCTTCAACTTGAGAAAGGTCGAGCTTACCGTTTTCGAGCGCACGCCGAGTGAATTCGCCCGGATCCGCAAGGCGCACATCATCGAATCTACCCAGAAGCTCAAGCATCGCGGTTACAACAGCTGTACTTCCATGAACCTGGAATTCAACCGTATCCTCACCGGTAAAGCTGTTGGGGCCGGCAAATGTCAGGATCAATGCCTCATCAATCCGAGCGCCAGCCTGATCGGAAATCACCCGCAGACTACGCCCAGGACACGGCAAAGCACCGCCACTGATAACAGAAGCGGTGTTGATCGCCTGAGGACCTGACAATCGAATAACCGAAACGCCGGCCTTCCCCTGAGCGGAGGCCAGCGCAAAGATCGTGTCCATCGGAACCTTCCTTTCGTGCCGGCCCGGGTATTAGGTGTTCATTGAATCGAAGAATTCAGAATTTGTCTTTGTTTGCTTCAACTTAGACAACAGAAACTCGATTGCGTCAGTGGTCCCCATCGGGTTGAGGATACGGCGAAGGACAAATGTCTTGGCCAGGTCACCCTTATCAACGAGGAGGTCTTCTTTCCGAGTACCCGACTTGAGAATATCAATTGCCGGGAAGACGCGTTTGTCCGCAATCTTACGATCAAGGACGATTTCTGAGTTACCGGTACCTTTGAATTCTTCAAAGATCACCTCGTCCATACGGCTGCCGGTGTCAATCAATGCGGTGGCGATGATGGTAAGCGAACCGCCTTCTTCGATATTCCGCGCCGCACCAAAGAATCGTTTCGGGCGCTGCAGGGCGTTTGCATCGACACCACCGGTCAGAACCTTACCAGACGATGGCACCACAGTGTTAAAGGCCCTACCAAGTCTTGTGATGGAGTCGAGAAGAATCACAACATCTCGTTTATGCTCAACAAGACGCTTCGCTTTTTCAATCACCATCTCGGATACGGCAACATGCCGGGTCGCTGGTTCGTCGAAGGTTGAGGAGACAACCTCACCTTTCACCGACCGCTGCATATCCGTGACTTCTTCCGGACGTTCGTCGATCAGCAGAACGATCAGGTAACACTCAGGATGATTCTTCGCGATGGAATGCGCGATGTTCTGCAGGATCACCGTTTTACCGGTCCGCGGCGGTGCCACGATAAGAGAACGCTGACCTTTACCGATCGGCGAAACCAGATCGATCACACGGGCAGACCGGTCCTTGATGGTTGGGTCTTCGATCTCCATCTTCAGCCGTTCATCGGGATAAAGCGGCGTCAGGTTGTCGAACGCAATCTTATGACGGGCCTTTTCAGGCTCCTCGAAGTTGATCTTGGTGACATTGGTCAGCGCAAAATAGCGCTCGTTTTCCAGCGGCGACTTAATCTGACCCTCAACGGTATCGCCCGTCCGCAACGCATACTGACGGATCATGTCAGGCGAGACATAAATGTCATCAGGACCCGGCAGGTAATTCGCTTCAGGAGAGCGCAGGAAACCGAATCCGTCTTGCAGTACCTCAAGCACGCCATCGCCGGCGATTTCCCAGCCTTCATCTGCGCGTTCACGCAGGATCTGGAACATCATCTCGCCCTTGCGCATCGTGGAGGCGTTTTCGATCTCAAGCTCTTCAGCCATGGACAGAAGATCCTTGGGGCTTTTTGCCTTGAGATCGGAAAGGTTCAGGGATTGAACGGTCATATATATACGGCCTTTATTCTCCCCCTGTTAACTGGGGAGCGGTGTCATAGGTATAAGGAAGACACGAGTGCCCGGACGGGCCCGTTAGGGCGCATACATAAGGGCTGTTCCCGTTTGAGTCAAACCCCCGCTCAGAACTTGAAAATGACTGATATGACGATGACCACCATCAGCAGCGTCGGGACCTCATTCATCATCCTATAGCTGCGACCGGTTCGGGTGTTCTGCCCGTTTGCGAAGTCCCGGTGACGGAACAACAGCCAGTGATGGAACCAGGTCATCCCCAGAACGCTCAGGCCCTTGCTCCAGGGCCAGATAGCGCTCCAGTCCACCAACCCCGGCGTAAACACCATTACGAGGCCTGCTGCCCAGCTGACGTACATGGCGGGCCGCATGATGATACGAAGCAGCTTCTCCTCCATCATGACAAAAATCGGAAGGCTCTCTGGCACCTTCTCCGCCTGTTCCACGTGATAGACAAAAAGACGCGGTAGATAGAAGAGACCAGCCATCCAGCTGATCACGGCCATGATGTGCAGCGATTTGGCGTAGGGGTAAATTTCAAACAGTAGATCGCTCAGATCCATGGTCGGCCTCTCGGTTCCCTCTCTCCCCTTAAAATATAAGTATTTTAAAAGGATGATGTTTTAGTAGTGCACCTGAAATACGGTGGATAACTGACTCATCCACTGGCTTATCCCTGCTCTGGATAACTTACCAGCTTTACCCCCAGCGACATGATGACTCTTGCCGGCAGGCCATAAAAACAACAGGAATACTGTGCCGGTAAGCTAAGTTTGAAGTGGGGATAAGCTTGGGGTGAAACCGGAGCAACTGAGATATCCACGATTTGGAAGTTATCCCTATCCTCTCAGGGCGAATCTGCCGGCAAGCAAATGGGGATTTTGAGGTTCTCCACGGCTTGCGAAATGGCCGAAATTTCATACAAACCGTCCAAGGCCCATCACACTCTTGCCCACGGGGTTTTCCACATGTCTACCCACATCGTTCTGGCCTCTGGGTCACAAATTCGCGCCCAGCTCCTGCGACAGGCCGGCGTTCCTTTCGAGGTTGCCGCCGCCCGCATCGACGAGGAGGCCATCAAATCCGCGCTCTTGGCCGAGGAGGCCAAGCCGCGGGACATCGCCGATACGCTGGCAGAAGCGAAGGCGCGCAAAGTCAGTGCCAAGTATCCCGGGGCCCTTGTATTGGGCTGTGATCAGGTGCTCGAGTTTGATGGAAAATTGTTATCAAAACCAAAAGATTCGGATGAAGCTTTTGCGCAGCTGAAAATAATGCGGGGTCAGCGACATATGTTATTGTCCGCTGCGGTCATCTACCGCGATGGTCAACCGATGTGGCGGCATGTTGGGCAGGTGCGATTGCGGATGCGGTCCAGCTCGGATGCCTATCTTCGCGGTTATGTGGCGCGTAACTGGGACAGTATCCGCCATGCTGTTGGCGGATATAAACTTGAGGAAGAAGGGGTGCGGTTGTTCAGCACGATCGAAGGGGACTACTTCAATGTTCTTGGGTTACCCCTCCTCGAGCTGCTCAACTATTTGGCCCTGCAGGGAGTGATAGAACAATGAGCGACGCACGCATCCCTCTGGCTGGTGTGATTGGCAATCCAGTGGCGCATTCTCGATCGCCACTGGTCCATGGCCATTGGCTTAGAACGCATGGCATTGCCGGTCACTATGTTCCGCTGCATGTTGAAGCCGATCAGCTGGAAACTGTTGTGCGCAGCCTGCCGATGATGGGATTTGTTGGGGCCAACGTCACAATTCCTCATAAAGAGAAGATCATGGATATCGCCGATCAGGTGACGGATCGTGCGACATTGATCGGCGCGGCCAATACGTTGATCTTCCGACCTGATGGGTCAATCCTGGCAGATAATACAGACGGATATGGCTTCATTACCAATCTGCATCAATCCGCTCCTGACTGGGATCCAGCATCAGGTCCGGCGGTCGTCTTTGGCGCTGGCGGCGCCAGCCGTGCCGTGATTGCCTCCCTGTTGGAAGCTGGCGTCCCCGAGATCCTGCTCAGCAATCGAACGCGGGAGCGGGCAGACCAGTTTCGCAGTGAGTTCGGATCGCGGATCCAGGTGGTGGATTGGGTGCAGGTTGGCAACGTCGTCGAACAGGCCGCGCTGCTCGTGAATACGACCTCACTGGGAATGATTGGAAAGCCGCGCCTGCGGGTGCCGCTGGATGGCCTGCGCCCCGGCACGGTTGTGACCGATCTGGTCTATAATCCGCTGAAGACGGAAATGCTGCAATGGGCTGAGGATATCGGCTGTACCACGGTAGATGGTTTGGGGATGCTGTTGCATCAGGCAGTACCAGGGTTCGAACGGTGGTTTGGCAAACGACCGGAGGTCGATGAAGCCACACGTGAGGCCGCGTTGGCATGAGCTTTGCACTGGGGCTAACCGGATCCATCGGAATGGGAAAGAGCGCAACCGCGCAGATCTTTGCCGATGAAGGATGTGCGGTCTGGGATGCCGACGCAGCCGTTCATCGCCTATACGATGCAGATGGAGCTGCGGTTGCGCCGATTGGCGCGCTGTTCCCGACGGCCATCGTCGGCGGGCGGGTGGACCGGGCACGTCTGCGTGAGATCATCGCCGGCGATGCAAGCGCCCTGCCCCGCATCGAAGCAATCGTGCATCCGCTTGTCGCCGCTGACCGCGAGGCTTTCAGAGCATCGTCGTCGCATGATGTTCTGGTCTTCGATATTCCCCTGCTGTTTGAAACCGGGGGTGACGCAGGTATGGATGCGGTGGCCTGCGTGTGGATCGACGCTGAGACGCAGCGCAGCCGGGTCATGGAGCGCGGCACAATGTCGGTTGAGCAATTTGAACAGATCCTTCAGAAACAAATGCCGATAGAGGAAAAGAAAGCGCGGTCGGATTTTCTGATCCAGACCGATACGCCCGACCATGCGCGCGATCAGGTGCGCGCCATCCTTGCCCAGATCAGAAAGCAGGTTGCAGATGCGTGAAATCGTCCTTGATACCGAGACAACAGGATTTGATCCGTTTTCTGGCGACCGCATCGTCGAGATCGGTGCGGTTGAGTTGCTCAATCACATGCCAACGGGCGAAACCTTTCATGTCTATATCAACCCCGAACGTTCCATGCCGCAGGACGCGTTCAAGGTACACGGCATTGGGCCGGATCTTCTTGAACCGCCACAACAACCCGGACCCGGTGCGGTGACATTGCGCGACAAACCGGTATTTTCGAAAGTCGGGCAGAAATTTCTGGATTTCGTGCGGGATTCCAAAATGGTCATCCACAACGCCGCATTCGACATGAAATTCCTGAATGCCGAGCTGGACTGGATGGGCCTGCCAAAACTGCCGATGGATCAGGCAATTGACACGCTTGCCATAGCGCGCAAGCGCTTTCCTGGGTCGCCGGCGACACTGGATGCGCTCTGCCGTCGGTTCAATATCGACAACAGCAATCGTACGTTGCATGGCGCGCTGCTCGACTCCGAGATTCTGGCAGATGTCTATCTTGAACTGATTGGTGGTCGGCAGCCCGATTTCGGCCTTTCAGCATCAAGCGATAAGGCGCGCAGCGGGACTGTGATAACAGAGGACTGGCGCCCTACGGCAAGGCCGACACCCCTGCCCGCACGACTTACCGCAGAAGAACAGGAGGCGCATGACGCGTTTGTTGCGAAGATGGGTGACGGAGCACTGTGGAACAGCTCCGGCAGCTGACCCCCCGCGCCCGCGCGACTGCCAGCCAAAAAACGCCGCGGTTTCCCAGCGGCGTTTTTTGTCAGCGGGCCAAGGACGCCGCTGTATGATGCTTACTGCGGTTTGTCGGCGGCAGCTGCGTCGGCCTGACGACGTGCCAACTCGTTGCGATAGATCGCGACGAAGTCGATATTGTCGAGGTTCAGCGGCGGGAAACCACCGTCGCGGGTCACGTCAGAGACGATGCGGCGCAGAAACGGGAACAACATGCGGGGGCATTCGATCAGCAGGAACGGATGCAGCTGGTCTTCCGGCACGCCGACAATGTTGAAGATGCCGACATATTCCAGTTCCAGAACGAACAGGACAGCATTGCCCTCCTTGTCCTTGGATTCGATGTTCAGCTTGGTCATGACTTCATACTGATTTTCAGCCTGACGCTTCTTTGCATCAAGCGCAACCTGTACGCTCACATCGGGCTTAGCGTCGGCGCCGAGGCCTTTTTGCGCCATGACGTTTTCAAACGACATATCGCGGATGAATTGACCCAGGATATTCATCTGGACTTGCGGCTGCTGCACGCCTTCTGTTGCGCCGTTTTCGGCCATGAAGCTACTCCTAAACTATGTTTCGCCTGTGCTTAGCAGCTTGGCGCACGTATCTCAACGGGGTGTCACGCGAGCCGCTCACCTCTTGTCATCGACCCAACCGGACGGGCCATTGCGCGGTCTATCCCGAGTGACGTCCTCGTAGTCGCCGTCAATGATATCGCCGGGCCTACCGGAGGGGTGGCTACCAGGGTAATTGCGCCCCTGCATGCTCCCAGGACCCATTTGGAACCGTGCAACCGTCACTTTGGAACGCAGGTACCGGTAGACGGCCATACGGATCTGCGGCACAAGCAATGCAAAGCCGACTGCATCAGTGAAAAATCCAGGTGTCAGCAACAGCGCGCCGGCAACGAGGATCATCGCACCATGCGCGAGAGGTTCCGTGGGGTCATTCAACCGTTCAAAAGACGTGCGCAATTGGCCCAATGCCAGCCTACCCTGCGTTCGCACAAGCCAGGTTCCCAAAACCGCTGTCAGGACCACAATGGCCAGCGTGGGCCACAGGCCAATCGCGCCACCGACCTGAATAAAAAGTGCGATTTCGATGATCGGAACCATCAGGAAGGCCAGAAAAAGATACATGCGGGGTTTCCTCAGAACTTGCGCGGGACGGTGGACTTGCGCCGACCCGTCACCTACATAAGGTTGGAACGCTTTAGTTTCAAACGAAGCATGAACATCTACCGTAGAGGTTGTTATGGAGTCGCCCGTGATTCAGCTGTTGGTTTTGGCCGGTATTGCCGTGTTTTTGATCCTGCGCCTGAAGAGCGTTCTTGGCACCCGTGAAGGGTTCGAAAAGCCGGCCCTGCCTCAGTCAGATCGCCAGAGCCGCCGTCCCGAGCTCGAGGTAATCGAAGGTGGGCCGGACCATGACATCATTGACTATGTCCCTGAGGATAGTTCGCAGGCCAAAGACCTTGCCGCAATGAAGAAAGCCGAACCTTCCTTTGAGGTACGGGATTTTGTGCAGGGCGCTCGCGGTGCCTACGAGATGATCCTGATGGCGTTTGAACGAGGGGATCTGGACGAAATCGAACCGTTCCTCGCGCCCGATGTCTTTGAGAGCTTTGTCACCGCTGTTTCGCACCGCGAAGATCAAGGTCTGACCATCGAGGCGGAATTTGTCGGCGTGCGTGAAACGACCTTGACCGATACCAGCTTTGATCCGGCTACAGGCAATGCAGAAATCACCATGAGGTTTGTCGCAGAACTGACCTCCGTCGTGCGGGACCGTGGCGGTGATATCGTCGAGGGCGATCCCAAGGCCCTGAAACGCCAGAAGGACACCTGGGTCTTTGGCCGCACCATGGGCAGTGCGGATCCGAACTGGCATCTGGTCGCCACGGACGCATGATGCACGGGCTCCGGCGGGCACTCTGTGCGCTGGCCCTTGGGGCTGGCGCATATTTGTTCCCGCAGGGCGGGCAGGCAGAAACGACCTATACAATGTTGTCCTTTGCTCAGCTTGAAGGCTGGGCGGAGGACGATCATCAGGAGGCGCTCGGCGCCTTCCTGCAGACCTGCCGGGATCTGGACGATCCTGATTGGCGCGCGCTTTGTGCGCTTGCGCGTGAACAGGATCCGCAATCTGCGCGTGGGTTCTTTCAGCTGCTTTTTCGCCCTGTCCTGATCGAGGATGGCACGCCGGCGTTGTTTACCGGTTACTTCGAACCTGAGCTGTCAGGCGCGCGCAGGCCCAGCTCCCGGTATCGGTATCCGGTCTACCGGCAGCCGCCGGAGGCGCGCAACTCCAGCCAATGGCTGACACGGCGCGAACTTCTGACAAGCGGCATCATGGAAGGGCGCGGGCTGGAGATCGCCTGGGTCGATGATCCGGTCGAGCTGTTTTTTCTTCAAATCCAAGGATCCGGCCGAATTCGCCTGTCGGATGGCTCCTCGATCCGGGTTGGCTATGGCGGCGCCAATGGTCATGAATATCGATCCATTGGCACCGAATTGGTTCGCCGTGGGATTTATAATATCCATCAGGTCAGCGCTGCGGTGATCAAACGCTGGGTGCGGCGCAATCCGCTCGCCGGCGAGGATTTGCTGATGCACAACCCCTCCTATGTGTTCTTCCGTGAGGTGAGCCGTATTCCAGCCTCTGCCGGCCCGCTGGGCGCGATGAACCGGTCGGTGACCACATTGCGCAGCCTGGCTGTTGATCCGAAATATACGCCACTGGGGGCACCGGTCTGGCTGGAAAAGGATGGTGCTAAACCTATGCGGCGCTTGATGATTGCGCAGGACACCGGCTCCGCCATAAAGGGCGCGCAGCGGGCCGATGTGTTCTTTGGCAGCGGGGATGAGGCGGGGATCGAAGCTGGTAAGCTACGCGATCCCGGTCGCATGGTGGTGCTGCTTCCGATCCAGCGAGCCTATGCGCTATTGCCGGGGGATTTCTGATGAGCCGCCGCAAACTGACCTCCGAAGAAATAGACCTCTGGCACCGGGTGGCGCGTCAGGCCGAGCGGCTGCACCCTAAAACACGTACTGCGCCAGCCACCGCTCCCCTGCCCAAGCCCAGGCCGAGCAAATCGCCTCTGCCACCGCAGGAGAGGTTCACGCCAGAGCTGTTTGAACTGGGTTCCAAAGCCACATCCCAGCCGACCAGACATGATCTTAAGCCCAGTGTGACAAGGGGGCTGATTTCTGCGCCGATGCAGATGGATGGCAAAGCCTACCGCAAGATGAAACGTGGTAAGCTGAAACCGGAGGGGAAGCTGGACTTGCATGGAATGCGGGTCGATGCAGCCCACCCTGCGCTGGTTCGGTTTGTCCTGTCAGCCCATTCTGCGGGCAAGCGGCTGGTTCTGGTGATCACCGGAAAAGGCAAAGATCGAGATGAACCCGGACCGATGCCTGTTCCGCGTGGCGTCCTGCGTCATCAGGTACCGCAGTGGCTGTCACTGCCGCCACTGTCGCAGGTCGTACTTCAGGTGACCCCGGCCCATGTCAGCCATGGTGGTGGCGGTGCCTATTACATCTATCTTCGGCGACATCGCTGATTGGTGGACTGCCTCAGCGATCTTCACCGCGAAACACATTGGCCTGATAGTTTTCCGAAAGCGTGATTTCGACCGCGTTGTCTTCCTTTTCGACAACCAAACGACCGGGGAACAGCCGCTGAATCGACACGGCGTCACGGTCAAAGGCTGCTGCGGTCTGACGGGCTGAATTCAAGATCGACAGCACTGCCGGCGAGGTCGCGGCTACGAAATGCCCGGATTCCGCCGTATCGGCATAGGCGGTGGTGTCGACGACTTCGATCGGCAACTCAGAGACATCGTCCAGTGATTTCAGATTGCCAAGCCGACCGCGGTTATGTGTACCGCGCAGTCGCTGCGACAGGTTCAATACGTTATCCTTGCGCGAAACCATGACGACGAAGGGCTGTGGAACCGGGTCAATGCGGCGCATCTGACTGCGGAAAACCTCAACGTCGAGATCCGGGGACATCAGGATCACCGCGCCGAGGTTCTTGCTGCTCCAGCCTGGTGTTTTGATTTCCATCTGGCGCATGGTTTCCATCACCAGCTGCGATCCCATGGAATGGGCGACCAGAACGACGCGGTTTGACGCGCCAGGCTCCAGATTGCGCAGGAGCTGCTCCAACCCGTCACGTGCAAACAATACGCTATCGCCATCATAGGCGTAGCCCAGCGGGTTTCCTTGGCTGGGCCAGGAATAGATGATCGTGGCGCCGGGGA
Organism: Phaeobacter sp. JH20_08; assembly: GCF_048056635.1. Lineage (NCBI taxonomy): Bacteria > Pseudomonadati > Pseudomonadota > Alphaproteobacteria > Rhodobacterales > Roseobacteraceae > Phaeobacter > Phaeobacter sp. JH20_08. The sequence goes on from NZ_JAYMVV010000012.1 coordinate 149,562, forward strand.
TATTGATATCGTTGCTCAGCTGAGCAGCCCGGAACGCCGTTTCAGCCTGGGTGGAGTTGAACCCATGCACAAATACGGTGATATCACGCTCCCCAACCGGGTAGTTATCCAGCTCCCGCGAGACGCGATTGTTCAGTTCCGCCATATCGGCAACCTCTTCCCGGCCCGCCATGGTGAATTGCGTTTCGGGATCGGGTTCAGCATAGGCAAAATCCAGCTGTCCCGGTGAATGGTTCGGCGGGATTGAGACCGTCAGTTCCAGTAGGCGCAGCGTATCGGATCGCTCCGCGCCATAGGTTCCATTTGGAAGGGGCCGGCGTGTCGTTGCGCCAAAAATGGTCTTGGCTTTGCCGATTTCCAAGGCTTCCGGCACAGTTGGGGTAAAGGATCTGTCGGTGCAGCCTGCTGCCACGATCAGAACCATGCTGATGCTGAACAGGACTCGTGAAAAATTCATGCGCGGGGCCATCTATTAACAATAGCGGCAGGCTACTGGCGGCCTGCCGCTATGTCCACAGATCGGGCAGATGCCCTGACGACCGTTAGAGCACATAGCGGCTGACATCAGCCGATTTGGTCAATTCACCTAGGTTCTTGCGGACAAAAGCAGCATCTACAACGACCGTTTCACCCGACCGATCCGGCGCGCTGAAAGACAGCTCCTCAAAGACACGTTCGATCACGGTATAGAGTCGCCGCGCCCCGATGTTCTCGACCGTCTGATTCACCTCGGCCGCGATCTTGGCGAGTGATGCGATGCCATCGTCGGTGAAGCTCACCTTGACATCCTCTGTCCCCAGAAGCGCCGTATATTGCAGAGTGAGCGCATTGTCGGTTTCGGTCAGAATGCGGACGAAGTCTTTCTCGCTCAGGGCACGCAGGTTCACGCGGATTGGCAGTCGCCCCTGCAATTCTGGCAGCAGGTCGGAGGGTTTCGCGATGTGAAACGCACCGGAGGCAATGAACAGGATATGGTCGGTCTTCACCGGGCCGTGTTTGGTCGAAACGGTCGTTCCCTCGATCAGCGGCAGCAGGTCACGTTGCACACCTTCTCGGCTGACATCGCCGCCCCTCGCATCCTGACGTGCGCAGACCTTGTCGATCTCATCCAGGAAGACGATCCCGTTCTGTTCAACGGACTCCAGCGCCGCCTTGGTGAGGGTTTCGTCGTCAAGCAGCTTGTCCGCTTCCTCACCAATCAGGATGTCGTAGCTGTCTGCGACGGTCATTTTCTTGCGGGTCGTCCGACCACCCATAGCTTTGCCGAACAGATCGCCAAGGTTCATCATCCCCATGTTGCCACCGGGCTGACCGGGGATTTCGAACATGGAACCCATCGGGTTCGAGCTGTCGGCGACATCCAGTTCGATGACAGTATCGTCCAGCTCGCCGGCTTTAAGCTTTTTACGGAACATCTCGCGGGTGGCGTCGCGGGCATCCTCGCCGGCGATGGCCTGGATGACTCGCTCCTCCGCCGCTTGGCGGGCCTTGGCCTTGACGTCCTCACGCATGTGTTCGCGGGTCTGAACAATGGCGATATCCACCAGATCACGGATGATCTGCTCTACGTCGCGGCCGACGTAACCGACCTCGGTGAACTTTGTCGCCTCGACCTTGATAAACGGCGCGCGGGCCAGTTTGGCCAGACGACGGGAAATCTCCGTTTTGCCGACGCCGGTGGGCCCGATCATCAGGATGTTCTTGGGATAGACTTCATCCCGAAGATCATCGCCCAGCTGCTTGCGACGCCAGCGATTGCGCAGCGCGACGGCAACGGCACGCTTTGCATCGGTCTGGCCGATGATAAAGCGATCAAGTTCGGAAACGATTTCGCGAGGGGTGAGATCAGTCATGAGGGGTCCGTTTCAGTGGGCGGGCGGCAGCCGGTCCAGCGGCAGCACCCGTGAGAGGGGGGAAATCAGCAGGGCCCGGATCCGCGCCCAGAAGGCGCCGAGGATCACCAGGAACAGGCCCAGCACGAGAATGGTGGTCGCAGCGCCATCGCCGTCAAACACTGTCGCCGCGAGGGTGACGCTATAGCCGATGGCCGCAATCAGAAATGAGCGCCGGTCAATGATGATCGCGACCACGGCAAATGCAAACAGCACTGCCATCAGCGCCAGATTGGCCTCGGAGGTGCCGCTGTTAAGCAGGCTGAGCGCGATCGTATTAACCAGCGCCGGCGCCGCAACAACATGCAGCCAGAAGCCCTGCGCAGAGCGTCGTGTGACCCGATGCGGGTCGCTCAGATCAAACATCATCGCGACGGCAAACACAGCGAGACCAACCAGCAATGTCACCCAGGCAAACGGGCCCGACGCAGAAAGCAGGAAGAGATCGCCAATGCCCGTCAGGCTGCCCGACTGATTTGCGGCCAGCATCAGGGCCAGCGCAAAGACACCAAGAGCGATCAGAGCCATGGCAAAAGGGACCCGAAAGCGCAGCCAGTAGACCGCGATGGCAACCGTTGTCAGCCCGAGGGGCAAGGGCAGGCTGCCATAGTCACCTTGCATGACCATGAACACCTGCGAAAATTCAGCCGTAAGTCCGACGCCTGCATTCAGCGTCCAGAGGATCGACAGTGCAATCGCCGGCGCCACCATGCGACGACGGCGGATGAAATATTCGCTCAGCAGCCAAAGCACGACCGCGCCGATGATGGAGGACATGGTGGCTTTCTCAACCAGCCCGCCCAACCCTTCGGCCATGGAAATACCGGTAACAGCGGCCCAGCCCGTCGACAGAATGATCAAACCGATCACGATGAAGATCTCATTGAACCCTTTGAACAGCTCAAACGGTTCATCGCCGGGTGCCAGATTTTCACGCGCACCGCGTCTGCTGTGGGCCAGCGCCATAAGCGAGGCGGCCTGCGCCTCGCTCAGAAGGCCGGCACCAACCGCAGCCCGAATGTCGTTTTGATCAATATGGCTCATATCAGTCCTTCTGGCTGATCCGTTCGACTGTCAGACGTCCATTGGTGTAAACGCAGATATCAGCCGCGATGGCCATTGCGTCACGGGCCACGGCTTCGGCGTTGCGGTCACTGTCCATCATGCCGCGGGCAGCGGCCAGCGCGAAATTTCCACCCGATCCGATGGCGGCAACATCATGTTCCGGCTCCAGCACATCCCCGGCGCCGGTGATCACAAACATATCTGTCCCGTCGGTCACGATCAGCATCGCTTCCAGTTTCTGGAGATATTTGTCGGTGCGCCAGTCCTTGGCCAATTCCACGCTGGCACGTGCGAGTTGACCGGGGGTGGCCTCAAGCTTGGCTTCAAGCCGCTCAAGCAAGGTGAAGGCATCGGCAGTGGAGCCGGCAAAACCCGCGACGACATCGAAACCTCCGGGCGACAGGCGGCGGACCTTGCGCGCCGTTCCCTTGATCACGGTCTGCCCAAGGGAAACTTGCCCGTCGCCGGCAATGACGACCTCGCCATCCTTCTTCACGCCGATGATTGTCGTACCGTGCCAGCCCGGGAATTGATCGTCTGCCATCGTGTTCTCCTTGTTTCCAGGCCTATATGGGCACTGGTCTTTTGTACCTCAACCGGGTGCTATCCGCTGCGGGTGCCGGGGATCAAGCGAATAGGCGCCCTGCCCACGCCCTGGCTATGATCTTCTTGCAACGACCGACCGGACGGTTTTCACAAGTGGTCATCTGATGATCATCGCAGAGCCGACAATTTGTGCCCTGATGCGGGTATTTTGTTCAGGTGAAATGGAACAGGTGTTCGTCACGACTGGAACGCGCTGGGAGAGTTGCCTTTATCTGGGCAAAGCGCCCGAAATTCATGCTATGCAAAAACTGCAATTCGGAGCTGTCGAACCGGCAATTGTGGGACTCGGCAGGCCACCCTACATGAGGCTCACAACCGACATGGTGTCGGCTGGTTCTCATAAGGAATGCGCAAATGGCTACCACCGCAAACATCCATGCGCCGCTCGGAGCAGTCACCGTACTCCGCCTGGTGGACGCAGTCTACAACGCCAAGTCTTCGATCGTGGCTTGGAAAGAAGCACGTGACACCCGCAAGGCTCTGTCCGCGCTGACCGATACGCAGCTGGAAGACATCGGTCTGACCCGCGCGGATATCGCAAAGATCTGAGGACGCTCATCCTCAGTCACAAAGATGATTTGGCCGCTCCTTCCAGGGCGGCTTTTTCTTTTGCGTAGGATCACTAGGCCATCAGGAGCGTAGCCGGTAGCGCCCTGCCTGATCCGGGAGCCAAGCCTCAATAGCGGCGGTTGCAATAACGTGTTTGCCGCCATCGGCATCATCAACCACATCCAGCCCTCCGTGTACGGCGCGCACTGTCGCACGCCCGCGGGGCAGATCGCCTGCCACCAGATCGCAATCTACCTTATCCGGTTCCTGAACGCCGATGGTAACCTCGACACGCATTTCGGCATGATCAATGCCCAATTTGGCAAATAGCGTGATTGATGAGTGGTGCAGCGCGTCCTGCACGGCGCGCCGGGCGGCTTTGGTATAGTCCTGCCCGTAGAGATCGTTGCCGGTCCCCATCTCCAGAATAATGCGTTTCTCAGTCATGCAATCGGCTCCATATCAAATGAAACGATGATGGCGGCGTTGGCGATGACGGTCTGGCCGCCGCCCGGCTTGTCAATATCAAGCCCTCCCTCGCTCACGTGGATGTCTGGTGTACCATAAGGAAAGATCTCACAAAGCGCCGCCCGATCTACGGCCTCAGGGTTCTGCACGCCGATTTCAGCGCGGATTCGCATTGCTTCCTTAGGGAAATCGAATAGCTCCGCAACATTGACGGAGTTATGCCAGAGCGCGTCTCTGATTGCTCGTTTGGCGGCCTCGGTATAGTCATTTCGCCGCAGCGACGTGCCCATGCCAAATTCGACCAGTACCCGTGTTTCAGCCATGATGCGGCTCCTGTCCATTGGGTTGAAACCTAACCATAAAAAAGGCGCCCCGATGGGACGCCTCTGATCTCTTCGGCCTACCGGCGGTCTTAGATCGACTCGTCGATCCAGCTCTGCAAAGCAGCCTTGGGGGCCGCACCTGAGCGGTTGGACACGACCTGACCGTCCTTGAAGATGAACAGCGCAGGAATACCGCGCACGCCCATGGCCGCTGCGGAGTTCGGGTTGCTGTCTACATCGACCTTGGCGATCTTCACCTTGTCGCCATACTCAGCGGCCAGCTCTTCCAGAGCGGGGCCGATTTGTTTGCAGGGACCGCACCATTCGGCCCAGAAATCCACCACAACGGGGACTTCGGAATTTTTCACTTCGGCGTCAAAAGTGGCATCGGTTACGGCGACGGTGGACATGGGCATGTCTCCCTAAGAGTGTGGCAGTTCGGCTGTGAACCTATGAACGGCTTAACGGATCGTCAAGGTATCTCGCGGCGCTTAAGGGCGGATGACACAATATCGTGTGGCAAGGCCATCAGCGACGCAGTGCGGGTCCAGAGCAAAGCCGTCTCGATCTGCCGATCCGGATAGAGCGTGGCCAGAGCATGGGCGTAGGCCCCCATCTGCCGCAACAGCCCCTCCGGGCAGGTCTCAGGACGGCTCGGCACAGTGGCATTCGATTTGAAATCAATTGCCAGCACACGTTTTGGGGTGACAATCAGCCGATCAATCACGCCGTGGATCCTGCGACCATCCAGATCCGCTGATACGGCGACCTCTGCCAGGGTATCCGGGGCAAAGATCTCCTGCAATTCCGGTGTGGTCAGGACCCGCGTCGCCTCAGCCAATAGTTCAGCGGTGTCTTCGTGACCTGCCAGCAGCGTCTCCGCCAGTTGCGGCCAGATCTCCTTGCCGGTGCCGGGCAGATGTTCCAGCAATCTGTGGAGTCGGCTGCCGCGCGCCTTGGCCGCTTCTTCATCCTGGCCCAGATCGCCCGGTAAGGCCTTCGCTCCGCCGAGATCCGATGGGCTTAGCGTTGGCACGGGCGGCGTGTAGGGAGGGGGTGCATGTCGGAACACATCCGGCAGCTGCGGCTGGAGAGGGACGACCGGCGCTGCAGAATGAAACGGCAGCCCGTCCCAATCGCCGTGTTGCAGGCGCAGCCCCTCACCATAGCTGGTCTGATAAGGGCTGGCACCTGCCTCTCTCAACGCGCGCTCAACCATCTGGTACCAGCTGTCACCGTCTTTGGACAGCTCGCCGGCAGCGGCGACGATCAGCCATTTTTCGGCCCGTGTCAGCGCCACATAGAGCAGTCGCAGCCGTTCGTTTCTGGCCTTGTCCTGCGCCGTTTCACGGGCGCGGTGCATCACTTGCGGCATCAGGGCGCTGGGCAGTTTCCACATCGGCCCGGCCTCGGCGCGCATGATTTCATCGTCGCGTGGCGGCTTGCGTTTGGCTGTGTCGGGCAGGATCACGATCGGCGCTTCCAGCCCCTTGGATCCATGCACTGACATCACCCGGATCATATTGCCCGCCGCCCCCATCTGGCGTTTGATTTCCAGATCATCGGCCTGCATCCAAACCAGAAACCCGGTGAGGCTCGGGATATCGGTGCGCTCGTAGGCGAGCGCCTGGCTGAGCAGGGCGTTGATGCCATCCTCCGCCTCGGGCCCCAAGCGGCCGAGCAGGCGCTGGCGACCACCGTGGCGCGTCAGGATACGTTCGATCAGGTCATAAGGGCGCAGAAAATCGGTCTGGCCGCGCAGGTCATCCAAAATTGCCATCGTGTCTGGATATTCCGCCGCCCGGTCGCGCAGAGCGGTCCAGAGGTAGCTGCCGCCCTCACGACGGTGAGCCAGATCGAACAGGGCCTGTTCGTTCCAACCAAACAAAGGTGATTTGAGGGCGGCGGCCAGTGATAACGAATCCTCTGGCGTGGCGAGAAATGACAGCAAAGCGGCCAGATCCTTTACCGCCAGCTCGGCCCCGATTTTCAGTCGGTCCGCACCGGCAATAGGCAGTTCAGCCTTTTTGCAGGCACGGATGATCTCCGAAAATAATTCGGACCGGCGCTGCACCAGAATGAGAAAGTCACCTGCTTGTACAGGGCGGCGCTGAAAGCTGCCGCGCTCAGGGCCATCCTCCGGTAGCGTGACCTTGTTGTCGATCATCTCCTTGATGGTATTGGCGATCTGCTCGGCCAGAATGACCGTGTGGTGGCGGGCGCCGGGGCGATCTACCGGATCGGTCCAGTCACGCTCTTCCTCTGTGTCGATCTTGTCGACGACGGGCCAGAGGTCGACCCGTCCTGGCAGTTCTGATTTGAACGCGCGGTGCAGCGCGTCACGGTGAAAACCTGCGCCAGGGCTGTCCTTGAACACCAGATCGACCAGCCCCAGGATCGCTGCGGAGGAGCGAAAGGAGAACTCCAGCGCTGCATTCTGCAATGCGCTGCCGGTTTCCGCTAGCCGGTCGGCAAACTCAGCCTGCATTCGGTCAAAGGCGTCAGGATCGGCCCCCTGGAATGAGTAGATTGATTGTTTCTTGTCACCGACAACAAAAATGGTTCGCTCGACGTCGGATCGTGCGCCCTCGCCGGCGGTGAACTCTTGGGCCAGTTTTTCGATGACATCCCATTGCACCGGGCTGGTGTCCTGAGCCTCATCGACGAGGATGTGGTCAATCCCGCCGTCCAATCGGTAAAGAACCCAGGCCGCAACAGCCGGATCATTCAACAGCTGCCGGGCCTTCAGGATCAGATCGTCAAAATCCAGCCAGCCGCGCAGCTGTTTGCGGCGATCATATTCAGGCAGGAATACCGCAGCAAAATCGTGCAAAACCAGCGATTTATCGACCGCAGCCAAGGCAAGACGCTGGGCGCGTGCGGCCTCGACACGTCGCATCAGCGGTTCCAGCTGGTCCATCAGCGCAACGTTGTTTTCGCGCAGCTTCTTAGTGGGAAAGGCGTCGATCTTGGCACTGAAGGGTGCTTTGGCTGCCGCCCCCGTCAGAAAAACTGACTCAAGAATCGGCAGGTCCGCACAGGTTGGCTCCGTTATCTTGCGCAGCTTGGCTGCTGCCTTAATATCCGTGCTGCTGCCTTGCTCCAGCATGGTGCAGGTTTGCGCCAGAAGATCCCCTTCACCCCCGAGAAACACGCCATCTTCCAACGCACCAGTGTCAAATCCTTCAGGCAGATCAAACAGCGTCAAAAGCCCCGCTCGATCGAGCGGGGCATCAAAATCAGACCGGCGTTGGCATATGGCAGCGGTCAGAGTCTCGAAATCGCTGTCTGTCACTTGCCGGGCCAGCTTACCAATCAGATCAGCCTCAAACCGATCGGCGCTTTCTGCGATCGCCTCCACAACCTCGGCCCGCAGCAGCACTGCCGCGCGGTCATCCATCTCTGAAAACTGCGGACTGACGCCTGCCTCCAGCGGAAAACGCCGCAGCAATGAGGCGCAGAAGGAGTGGATTGTCTGGATCTTCAGTCCACCGGGTGTCTCGATTGCGCGCGCGAACAGGGTGCGGGCCTGCGCCATTCCCTCCGCAGAGATTACATCCTGCGCACCCAGCTCCGTAAGCGCCGTGGTCAACGCCTCATCGCCGAGCATGGCCCATTCACCAAGCCGCTTGAACAGCCGGTTCTGCATCTCGCTGGCGGCGGCTTTGGTATAGGTCAGACAGAGGATATGCTGGGGTTGCACGCCGCGCAGCAACAGGCGCGCCACCCGGTCTGTCAGCACCTTGGTCTTGCCTGATCCGGCGTTTGCAGCCAGCCAGGTTGAGGCGTCCGGGCGGGCGGCCCGGAACTGCGCTTCGGAGGCGGCATCGCGGGCGGTCATGTCAGAATCTCCGGTTCCGGCGTTGCGCTTCGGTCCCATTCGCCGTAGCGCGCCAGATGGTCATAATCGCCGGTCTGAGTGTCCTGAAACACCATGCGACGGCTGCTATATCCTTGATCAGGCTTAAAATATGCACCGATCAACTTGCTCAGTTCCTCCCAAACCTTGCCGGGAGGTTCGTCCTGAAGCGGGGCTGCGACCTCTTTCAGAGGGCTTTTGAGACCAAGGAATATGGCGCGCTCCACCCTGCCCTCACCATAGCGATCAAAGGCGCCGCGTTCCGCCATCGCAGCTTCAATCAGCAGCTGTTTCTCGAACGCTTTCTGTTGGTTCTCGGATGGTGGATCGCCGGTCTTATAGTCAAAAAGATGCAGGCCTCCACGTTCATCCACATCAATCCGATCTGCTGTGCCAGCAATTTCAAAATCAAACGGTGCCACCCGTACCGCACCAGAGACCTCGAACCCGGAGGGGCGTGCGTTGGCCTGCCGCTGGCGCTCACCATTAATGAAATCGTCAGCGATACGTTCCAGCCGGGCCAGCCAGAGGCTGCGCGCGATGGCCCAGGGCACCTTGGCTTCCAGATGAGAGGCGGCGATTGCGAGAAAATTTGGCACCGTCAGCTGGCTTGGGTCGGCAACAGTGGCCTTGATGAAATCTTCCAGGATCTTGTGCAGAACGATGCCGCGCAGCAGGGCGTCGGGTTCCTGTACCAATGGATCGAGTGGGCGCAGCTTCAGCACATGCTTGGCATATATCGCGTATGGATCGCGGATCAGCCGAGGGATTTCAGTGATGGTCAGGCGCCGCGGGCGGGCAGCAACGGGTGGGCGCGGTGCTGGACGTTTTGCGGGATCTGTCGGTACCGGTGCCTCAAGCGCGTCGGCCCAGCCGAGCCATTCCTGCCCGCGTGCCCGCATCTCCGCCAGTGCCGCCGGGCCGCCCTGCCCCGGCAGCCCGGACAGCAGATTGGTCATTCGGTTGAGCCAGCGCGACGGCACCGTATCCGCCTCATCCGACCGTTCGGAGCGGGTCATCCAGACCTGAGGGGCGGCGACCGCCTGTTGAAAATCATGGGCTGACAGTCCGATACGCCGCTCAGGAAGCAGCAGGCCCGCCTGATGGCGAAGCTGGCGGTTGAGCCAAGGATCGGGGGTGGCTGCCTCTGGCCAGCTGCCTTCATTGAGGCCACCGAGGATCACCAGATCGGCGCCCTGCACCCGTGCCTCCAGCGTGCCCCAGATCAGGATGGAGCCATAGGGTGCATCCCGGTCGCGGACCTCACCTTGCGACAGCAGCGCCCGCAGGAGATCGGCAAAGTCCCGAGCTGTCATTTCGCCGCCATATCCAGCCTCGGCGCGCAGGTTGTCCATGATTTCCAGCGCCTTGCGGCCGGCTTTCTTGTCCCACAGGCCACCGCTTGCAGCGTCCTGACTGCCCAGACTTACCGCCTCTGCCAGCTGCCGCAGGGTATCGACCCACCGGGACAGTGGCTGCGTTCCGCTGATGGGTTTGTCGGCAAAGCACTGGGACAGCCAACCGGTCCATCCCGGCATCAGGTCGCGCCCGACTTCAAATGCGGCAAAGCTGTCGGCATCCGGGAAGGGAGGTCCGTAGCGGCGCAAGCGCAGTTCCAACTCGCGGGTGTGGCGCAGGTGATCGCCGCGCCCTGCCCCATCGTGGCAGAGAGGATGCTTCAGCAGGGTCAGCAGCGCATCGCAGGTAAGCGGTTTACAGAACAGCTCGGCAATATGGCGCAGAAAACGGCCCGGCGGCGACAGTTGCAAGGGCTGACCGGCGGAATCATCCGGCAGAATATCCCAGCGATCCAGCGCTGCGGCCACCTGTCTGGTCAACATACGATCCGGTGTGATGAGGGCGGCGGTCTGACCATCCTCGGCGGCTTGGCGCAGGCGCAGCGCGATTGCCAGTGCCTCCGCACGCGGGTTGGGCGCTTCGACCAGGGTCATCTCGGCGGTGGCCCGGTCGATGTCGCGCAGTTCCGGTCCTTCGCGCATCCAGGCATCGGTGACCGGCGCTGGGCGCAACGCCAAGGATACCAATCTGTTACGGGCAACGGAGGCTGGTGATGTTGCAACCCATGGGAGAACGTCATCCGCAGTCATGTCCAGATCGTGCATGATCTTGAAGAACCGATATTGCGGATGATCCTCGGACATCAGCGGGTCATCAAGATGCTCCCAGACATGCCGGGGCTGCTGGTCATCAAATCCTGGCAGGATCACGGCGCCCTGCGGCAGCCGCGCAATGGCCTCCATCAGCATCAGTGTGGTGCCGCGCGATCCGGTGGAACCTGCGAGGATGACAGGGTGTTCGGGTGGCTGCTCCTGCCAGTCTTCGATCAGATCCAGCACAACCTGCCGCTGGCGGGCCTGCGCGTCCATCGCGTTTGCATGGGTTTCTGCGAATTCATCTGCGATAGCGATGAACTGCTGCGCACGCGCCCAATGGCCCGACATATCGGAGACATCGAGTGATCGAATGGTGTCAGGGCTGACCCCTTCGCCCTGCATTTCGTCGAACAGTGCTGCCAGACTGTCGGAGAGATCGTAAAGCGAGGATCGCGCAGCCAGATCCGGCTGGGCATCCAGCAATTTGGCGATGAGCTGCGACAGCTCAAGTCGCCGCCGCAGCGGCGGCAATGCTGGCGGCAGACCACGCAGCGTCGCGCGCATATCAAGATCCGTGAGCAGAGAAATCTTGGGCAGCAACAGCGCTGGCCCTTGGTCAAACAGATCCCGCACCCGGCGCGCCATACGGGAGGTGTTGACGATCAGCTCCACCTTCGCCAGCGCTTCCGGTGGTGCGGCTCGGCTGCGTGTGATTAGCCCCTCAACAAGGGCGCGCGGGAAATCGACGCCGCAGGGAACGGCAAAGAGGCGTGGCGTGTCTTGCGGCTCAAATCTCATCTTGGGCTATCAGTTCCTCGGCCAGGGGGATCCCCTCGGGGGTGCCGACATCGCACCAATGACCGGGATATTCCAGCGCAAACAGGCGGTCCTCCTGTGCCATCAGATCCCAAAGTGTGTTCAGTGAGAAGACGGTTTCTTCGATCTCTGCCAATCGGTTGGTGCGCAGAAGTTGTACGCCGCCATAGACCAGATCGCCGCCCCGCTGCAGGCGCCCGTCACCATCGGTATGAAAGTCGCCACCACCGCTGCGCCCTATGGTACGAGCAATGGGAATACAGGCCAGCAGCGCGTCCATGCGTTCCGGATCCCAGGCAGATCTTAGCACGCGCAACGGGTTTGGCCCGCGCCAGACCACATCGGGATTCACGGTATAGACCGGCCCGTCTGGTGCGCCGAGCAGCGGCAAGGCCTGTCGCAGTCCACCCCCGGTATCAAGGATTTGTGGCTGTTCGGGGCTGATCACCACTTCACTGTCGGCAAGGTGGCGGGCCAGAATGTCGCCCTTATAGTGGCTGTTGGCCACTATCACCGTCGGTGCAACCTCTCGTGCCATGTCCAGAGCACGATCGATCAAAGGACGGCCAGCGACCGGGATCATCGGTTTTGGCTGATCTGCGGTCAGATGGCGCATCCGGGTGCCAAAGCCCGCGGCGAAGATCATGACGGGATATCTGGGGTCTGCCATCAGCCGCGCAACCGGTCGAGGACCTCAGGGGTGGGCACCGGCATTTCACGATGCAGGAACTCCGCCAGCGGCGCCATTGCCGGGTGGTCGAGGCCCCGATGAAAATGATCCCACACACGCGGGATCAGATCGACGTATTGCGGTTTGCCATAATCCCTGCTCAAACGCGCAAAAACACCCAGAATGCGCATATTTCGCTGCACACCCAGCACGGTATATGCCGCGCGAAAGCTGCCTTCGTCGACACCGGTCGCGGTGACGTAGCGATCCATCATCTGCATCTCGATGGCGGCAGGCACATCCCTGCGGGCGTCCTGTAACAGAGACACGAGATCATAGGCCCGATGACCCGCACGGGCGGCCTGGAAATCCAGCAATCCGACTTTTGCGACGCCGGTGCGCTCGGGCAGCCAGATCAGGTTTTCCGCGTGATAGTCCCGCTGAACCAAAACAACGTCACCTTTGATCGTGCGGCGCAGGATATCCTCGAACTGGTCGGTGAAGCGGGCAAGATGCTCAGCCGACGTCTCCTCACGGATCACATCCCGGTATTTTTCAAACGCGAGGCCGGATAGTTCTGCCATCAGTCTGGGTCCCAGCGGCTCCAGCTCTGGCATCGGGGCGTCATGCAGGGCGATCAGAACATCGGTAGCGGCCTCATATAGCGCGCGTTCCTGTGCCGGATCATCGCGCATCACACGCGCAAAGAGAGCATCGCCCAGATCTTCGATGATCAGGAACCCGTTTGTGCGGTCTTCGGCCAGAATCTCCGGTGCGCTCAGTCCCTGGTCGCGCAGGTAGGTCGCAATCTCCACAAATGGAGCAACATCCTCGCCCTGATCAGGCGGGGCATCCATCAGCACAACAGAGGTGCCATCGTGATGGCGCAGCCGTTCATAGCGCCGGTTGGACGCATCGCCGGCCAGCGGCTCGCGCGTCCAGTCCTGCCAGGGGGTATCACTCAGAAAGGTTGAGATGAGATGGTTTCGGTCGGTCATGTGGAAATCTGCTTCATCAGGGTGTCCCAGCGCGGATCGCTCCATCGCAGGGTGGCGGTGCGGGCATCGTCATGGTCTGGGTCCAGCGCCAACGAAACATGCAGCGCGTCGCTTGGCGTGAGTTCCTCTAGGCGGTCCGGCCATTCAATCAGGCAAATAGCTGTTTCAAAAGCCGCAATCAGACCCAGCTCTTCGATTTCATCGAGGGCTGACAGACGGTAAAGATCGGCATGCCACAGCTCTCCGCCGGGCAGCTCATAGGTCTGAACCAGAGTGAATGTGGGCGAGGGGACATCCTCGGGCACGGTCATCTGAGATTGGATCAGGCTGCGGGCAAAATGGGTTTTACCGGCGCCGATGACGCCTTCCAGCAGCAGGCAATCGCCACCCTGCAGCTGGGCACCAATACGGGCGGCAAGCACGGCGGTGTGGTCGGGTGAGGGGAGAGGGATTACGAGCGTCTGGGTTGTCATGGGGCGACAATGCCGCCACGCGCGCAAGGCTGCAAGCCGGATCGAAAAAGCCCGGTATCGAACCGGGCTTTCCTGCTGATCGAAAGGCTGCCTACAGCGCTATTTTTCCTGCTTGGTAATCGCAAACCGCTGTTGGTCCACCGGCGCCGGCGCCGGGTCGGGGGAGCGGAAGCTGATCATGGTTGCCCCGTTCTGGATGGCGGTCACCTTGCAGATCAGCGGGGTGCCGTTGCGCAGCTGCACGTTTGCCCACCAGGGGGTGCGGCTGTCGCTACCTGCAACGAAATCGCGAACTTCTCCCCAGGCCGGTGTTGCGGCGCACATGTCCTGCCATACCCGACTGGAGTCCATTATGGTGATTTTGGCAAAGCTGCCGTCGGGATCCATCTGCCACAGATCGTGATAGGCGGCGTTGGAGAAGGTCATGGTACCGTCATTTGCAAAAACGGCGATGGCTTCGTCCATCTGGTCCATGATCGACTGACCCATTTCAAGCTCGGAACGGAACTGGCGGGTCAGGGTGATCTCGGCGGTGATATCCTCAAACAGGAAGGCAATCGCCCCATCCGGGTGCGGGCGGCCAGAGACGGAGTAGACTGACCCCGATGGCAGCGACCATGTTTCCTGATAGCGGCCCTCGGCCGCAGCTTCCAGAAGGTCGGCCATCTGATGGCGCCAGCTGGAGTAATTCTTGGGTTCCGGCATCATGCGTTGATCGCGCAGCCGGTCAAAGAAGGTCAGCAGATTCGGCCGCGAGCTGAGGAAATTGGCGGGCAGGGCGGTCAGGTCGATCAGCACCGGATTGAACAGTACCAGCTGACGATTCCGGTCAAAAATCGCAAGACCGATAGAAAGCTGGGCAAACGTCTTTGCCAATGTCTGGACGAAGTTGCGCTGGGCGATTTCGGCGTCAACAACCGCATTCACATCCACCGCGTGGCACAACCAGCCGGCTTCGGTTTCGGTGGTCGAGATATTGTACCAGAGCTTCTTCTTGCTCTCGGGCATGGGGATCGAAATCCGTTCAGGTTTGCCGCTGGCCATCGGGTCATCAAGATTGGTGAACAGCGGTTCCGAGAAATCGACGTTGCGGCCACGGAGCTTCTGGCTGAGATCGTCATAGGCAAGATTGGACCAGGTAACCGCACCGTCATCGGATTGCAGCCAGACAGGGTAGGGCGCCTGATGCACGGCTGAACGCAGGGTCGTAAGCTCCTGGTCGATGCTGTGATTATGCTCCTCGGATGTCGTGCTGCGAAGCTGTACCCGGGTGACACCATCAATCCATTCGCAGAGCGCCTCGCGGCTTTCGGCATTTGCTGTACCCGAGAGCACCAGCGGTCCGACATCCTTCAGAAAGCCGGGAGACTGCGGCAGGCCCGGATAGCTGCGGGCCAATTGTTCTCGCAGGTTGGCCCAGCTGAAGCTCTCCGCCTGTTCGCCCACGAACCGGCGCGCGCCGGAGGACCAGCCGATCAGCGTCGTGTCATCAAAGAGAAACACCGCATCAGAGCGCCCATCGCCCTGCAGCAGATCCTGCTCAAAGCCCTTGGGTTTGGGATTCGGAGACAGCCACCAGACAGCTGCTGCGGCCGTAGCCGCACAAAGCGTTGCCAATACAAGCCAGTCGGTCGATAGGATCTGCTGCATGATGTCCGTTACCCACAAGTGTTTTACTCTCCCGACCGATGTTTCCCGATAATGGTTAAATGAAGTTTAATTGGTTGCCTAAAAGTGAATAGTTAAATTTCTATACGTTTATTTTCCCCGATGGGAACGGCATTTTCGCCCGTCAGAGCGTCAATCTTGCTTCGGGGCCAGCTGACCTGCACCAATGCGCCACAACGTTCCGGATCACGGGTCAAGGTCTGATTGGGATCGGATCCATTTGCGAAAATCAGCTGAGCGCCGCTGCGTTCCAGCAATGTCTTGGCGATGAACAGTCCCAGACCCATGCCCTCATACTCGGGACGCTGGCGCCGGTCGCTGTCGCTACGACGCCGCCGCACGAAGGGGTCGCCGATCCGGCCCAGCAGATGTGACGGGTAGCCCCGACCATCGTCGCTGATGCGCAGGGTAATCGTCTCATCATTCCAGCTGGCATCGATCCAGACTGTTGTTCGGGCAAAATCCACCGCATTCTGCACGAGATTGCGCAGGCCGTGAATGATTTCCGGCTGGCGCAGGATGGTCGGATGCTGGGGATCGCCATCGCTTTCCGGGGCTTCCTCGAAGATCACGGTTTTGCCCCGGTACATATGCGGTTCTGCCGCCTCGTTTATCACGGTGGAAAGCGGGGCCTGGCGCAGATGCAGATCATCCTTGCCCGCGCGCCCCATGCCTCTGAGAATATCGCGACACCGGTCCGCCTGTTCACGGATCAGGGCGGCATCTTCGCGCAGGTCGGGCCGGTCATCCAATTCGTCGATCAACTCTGCGCTGGCCAGTTTGATCGTGGCCAGCGGTGTGCCCAACTCATGGGCCGCAGCGGCCACAACGCCGCCCAGATCGGTAAGCTTCTGTTCGCGCGACAGGGCCATCTGGGTCGCGGCCAGCGCATCCGACATCGAGCGGATCTCTGCGCTAATCCGGTAGGAATAGGCGCCAATGAACAAGACCGCGATCACGATGGCAGTCCAGTTGCCAAAGACAAAGATATCCGGCACCCGTAGCACAAACCCCTGCGGCGTGCGCAGCGGCAGATGAAATTCCGCAAGCAGTGTTACCAGGATGATCGCGGTGGCACCGATAATCAGGGTCGAGCGCAGCCGCATCATCGAGGCGGAAATCGTCACCGGCCCCAGCACCAGCAGCGCGAAGGGGTTGTTCAATCCACCGGTCAGATAGAGCAGGAAGTTCAGCTGCAGGAGGTCAAAGAGAACCATCAGGAAGTTCTCGAATTCCGAGAGGCGTTTGTTCTGCGGGAACAGAATGATCGCAATGAGGTTGCCCAGAACCGAAACACCAATCGCGATATAGCAAAGCACGAGCTCCAGCTGCAGATTATAGAGCTGCTGTGCCA
Source organism: Phaeobacter sp. JH20_08 (assembly GCF_048056635.1). NCBI lineage: Bacteria > Pseudomonadati > Pseudomonadota > Alphaproteobacteria > Rhodobacterales > Roseobacteraceae > Phaeobacter > Phaeobacter sp. JH20_08. The sequence continues at coordinate 166,417 of NZ_JAYMVV010000012.1, forward strand.
CGGTGATGGCAGAGACCTGACCAGCTATCGCCACCCAGCGCAGCAGGATCAACGTGCGCAGGCGAATCCAGTGGCTCCGTTCCTGCCCGCTCAGCAGGTCAATATTTGTCGCGCTCATACCGCACTCCGTGCCGAGGGGATGGAGCCATTTTGTTTGGCCCCGGTCGGGATCTGGCTGACATATGGCCTGCTCTGGAACAAGACGAAACCAGACTGTCTTAGTATCCTCGCATTCCTGGCGCAGACAGACAATTGATCTGCTTTGGCGATGGCCTCCTTATACGGTGACTGTCGCCGGGATCGCCCGCGGCTGCGCTGATTTGTCCGTCTGGTCATTGGGGTAAGGCCTGCGATAGGTCGACCCCCGTGCAGGATCGCTGGACCACTTCTGGCCGATGCGCGGCGGCTGCTTCGCTCCGCCCGTTGCATCGCCTGAGATTCTTGGTAGGTCTGGCGCAGCCTGATGACCCATCTAATTCTTGCGCAAAGTGTGATCTCATGACCCGTCTCTATGCCATCCTTGCTGCCGTTGTTGTCGCTGCCCTGGTAGGGGGAGCCTGGTTTGCCACACGCGGAGGAGGCGCGGGTGATGACTTCGCCGAATGCCGCGCCAGTCAGATTGCCGGAGGGTCCGATACAATCGGCGGACCGTTTGAGCTGCTGAACGCCAAGGGTGAGACGGTGACGGATAAGGATGTGATCACCAAGCCGTCGCTGGTCTATTTCGGCTATACGTTCTGCCCTGATGTCTGCCCTCTGGATGTTGCCCGCAATGCCGAGGTCATCGATCTGCTGGATGAGCGTGGACAGGATGTGACACCGGTGTTCATCTCCATCGACCCGGATCGCGACACACCTGAGGTGGTGGGTGATTTTGCCGCCAATCTGCATGAACGGATGATTGGTCTGACGGGATCACACGAACAGGTTAAGGCCGCCAGCCGCGCCTACAAGACCTACTACAAGAAACATGACGGCGACGAAGACTACTATCTTGTTGATCACTCGACCTTTTCCTATCTGGTTTTGCCCGAGCAGGGATTTGTGGAGTTCTTTCGCCGTGACGAGACACCGGAACAAGTTGCTGACAAGGTCGGCTGCTTTCTGGAAAACCTGTAATCCTGATGAAGGTTTGACGTTTCGGAGGCGAGACGTAATATCAAGCCTCACGACCTGATAACATTGCGGGGGAGACCGACAGCATGGGCGAAGCTGCTATGCAGGAAATAGGACCGGACAAGACGCTCTTGCTGGTCGATGATGACGAACCCTTTCTGCGGCGCTTGGCCAAGGCCATGGAAAAACGTGGCTTTGAGGTGGAAACAGCAGGATCTGTCGCAGCAGGCAGCGCCATAGCCACAGCCCGCCCTCCAGCCTTTGCGGTGGTCGATCTGCGGCTAGAGGACGGCAACGGGCTTGATGTGGTGGAGATCCTGCGAGAGCGCCGCCCCGACAGCCGAGTGGTTGTTCTGACTGGATATGGTGCCATTGCGACAGCCGTTGCAGCGGTGAAGATTGGTGCGACGGATTACCTGTCAAAACCTGCTGATGCGTCGGACATCATGAACGCGCTGCTCGCCAATGAAGAAGAGCTGCCGCCGCCGCCGGAAAATCCAATGAGTGCGGATCGTGTGCGGTGGGAGCATATTCAGCGGGTCTATGAACTATGCGACCGGAATGTATCGGAAACCGCGCGACGGCTGAACATGCACCGGCGCACGCTGCAGCGCATTCTCGCCAAACGCAGCCCCAAGTGAAGCGAAAGCCTCTCCAGATCGGGAGAGGTTTTTTTCTTGGGATCAGAGCAGTGCCAAGAGATCGGCGTGCCGGGTGATGTAATCTTTGCGGACCTCGACCGGTGGTCGCAGGCGGATGGAAAGCCCTTCCATAAGCGTTTGATCCGGCTTTCCAAACAGGCGGTCGGCTTCGCTGCGGGAAAACCCGGCGATCTCGATTGCTTCCATCCAGGCGCTGATCCGATCTGCTTTCTTGATCTGGGCCTTGACCGTTTTAGGTAATATGGCAGGCAGACCAAAGCGGATATGAATCGCAGTCGTCAACCGCTGGTCCAATTCGCCGTAACTTGGGCCAACGGCATTCTTTACCGGCGAAATCATGTCTCCGATGACATATTCCGGCGCGTCGTGCAGCAGGGCCGCCAGCTTCCATCGCACCGGCGCCTTTGTGTTGAGGCGACCGTAGATCGTCTCCACCAGAAGCGAATGCTCTGCCACGGAATAGGCAAAATCACCGATGGTCTGGCCATTCCAGCGCGCCACAAAGGCCAGCCCATGGGCAATATCCTCGATTTCGACATCGACCGGAGTCGGATCAAGCAGGTCAAGGCGGCGACCGGAGAGCATCCTTTGCCAAGCGCGCGGAGGTTTGGGGGGCATGGTCAGTCTCTTCCTTTGGCGGTGGGTTCTGACTAGCCGGTGAGTGCGTGCAGCGCAATTGCCGGCACGGCGCCTAAGGCAGGCCGCCAACGGTGTTCTCGAGCCTATGTGGTGGCAGGATCACCTGCTGAGCACACATGGACACCACGAACAGTTGACCGGCCGGGATTTGATACCAGCCGGTTCTGGCCCCATATTTATAGGTACGACAGGGGCTCTTGCCCCCTTGGCAAGCCTCTTTCGTCGCTTAGGCACATGCGAAAGGAGATTGTCATGTTTAAACGTCTTGCCTGCACCTCGCTTATCTTTGGGATGCTTGCGACTGCGCCGCCGGTGCTTGCCGCTGGCTGCAGTCCCCGCGATCACCTGGTGGATCGTTTGCAATCCTCATACGCCGAGCGGTTGACTGCTGGCGGGCTGCAAGCCAGCCAGCCCGTTTCCACCGTGATCGAATTCTGGGCTTCAGCAACAACCGGCACTTTCACCGTGCTGGTTTCCCATCCCAACGGGTTGAGCTGTGTGGTGGCCTCCGGCACCGGGTTTTTCCAATTGACGGAAGACCCCAGGCCGCAAGGCACCCCCAGCTGACCTGTCCCCCCGGACCGTTGGGAAGGTCGGGGCGCACGACCTCCGGTCGCTGCGCCCCGGCGCTTTCGGGCATCTTCGTTGCTTATAAACCATTGCGGTGTTACCTGCTGCGGTAGACAAAATGTAACCGGAATGGAGCACGCAATGGCCGGGGATTATATCGTCAAGGACATCGCGCTGGCCGAGTTTGGCCGCAAGGAACTCGACATCGCTGAGACCGAAATGCCGGGGCTGATGGCCCTGCGTGACGAATATGGCGACAGCAAGCCGCTGAAAGGGGCCCGGATTGTCGGGTCGCTTCACATGACCATCCAGACTGCGGTTCTGATCGAAACGCTGGTGGCGCTGGGCGCGGATGTGCGCTGGGCCTCCTGCAACATCTTCTCGACCCAGGACCACGCTGCGGCCGCAATCGCGGCAGGCGGCACGCCTGTCTTTGCGATCAAGGGCCAGACCCTTGTAGAACATTGGGATTATCTGGATCGCTCGTTCCAGTTCCCTGAAGGCGCAAACCTCATTCTGGATGATGGTGGCGATGCAACGCTTTACGTGCTGCTTGGCGCGCGCGTAGAGGCTGGCGAAACCAATCTGATCGAAGTTCCGACCTCCGAAGAGGAAGAAGCGATCTTCAACCAGATCAAAAAGCGTATGGCCGAAAGCCCGGGCTGGTTCACCAAAACCCGTGAGGCGATCAAAGGCGTTTCCGAGGAAACCACCACCGGCGTTCACCGTCTTTACGAGCTGGTGAAAGAAGGGCAGCTGCCCTTCCCGGCGATCAACGTGAACGATTCGGTCACCAAGTCGAAGTTCGACAACAAATACGGCTGCAAGGAATCGCTGGTCGATGGTATCCGTCGTGCCACCGATACGATGATGGCAGGCAAGGTCGCCGTAGTTTGCGGTTACGGCGATGTGGGCAAGGGCTCAGCTGCCTCCCTGCGCGGCGCCGGTGCCCGGGTTAAGGTCACCGAAGTGGACCCGATCTGCGCCCTGCAGGCCGCGATGGACGGTTTCGAAGTGGTCCTGCTGGAAGATGTAGTGGACAGCGCCGACATCTTCATCACCACCACCGGCAACAAGGATGTCATCCGCATCGAGCATATGCGCGAGATGAAGGATATGGCGATTGTTGGCAATATTGGCCACTTCGACAACGAGATCCAGGTCGCCAACCTCAAAAACCACAAGTGGACCAACATCAAGGAACAGGTCGACATGATCGAGATGCCCTCGGGCAACCGTCTGATCCTGCTCTCCGAAGGCCGCCTCTTGAACCTTGGCAACGCGACGGGCCACCCGTCTTTCGTGATGTCGGCCTCCTTCACCAACCAGGTGCTGGCGCAGATCGAGCTGTGGACCCGTGGTGAGGCCTACAAGAACGATGTCTACATCCTGCCCAAGCACCTGGACGAAAAAGTTGCTCGTCTGCACCTGGACCGGATCGGTGTGAAACTGTCGAAACTGGCCCCCGAACAAGCGGCCTATATCGGCGTCAAACCCGAGGGCCCGTTCAAGCCTGAGCACTATCGCTACTGATCCTATCTTCCTTCTGATTTTCGGAATGAAGTAAACGTACAGAACACCCCGCCTTCGGTGGGGTGTTTTCTTTTATGTAACTGATTTTTATTTGCCTTTTAATAGGTCTGACCTAGCACGCACCGCGCGCGACAACGTTGTTTCGCGCTCAAAAGTTCCAATAATTTAATGTCGAGATTCCGGAAAAATCCGGGAACGTATTCGAGCGGCATGACGTTTGATTTCCGTACTTCAAACGAAGGAGAAAACGACATGACCGAACTGAAAACCAAAACCCGTATTCTTGCTGGTGTGACTGCTGCTGCCCTGATGGCTGGCGCTGGTATTGCGCAGGCTGGCACCTCGGTGCCGCGTGGCGAAAGCAAGGCTGACACCCAGATCGAAACCGTTGGTGGCCAGGAAACAACCGGCAGCGTGTCGCTCGACACCACCGAAGGCACCACCGTTCCGCGTGGTGAATACAAGGTAGATAGCGGCGTTGAGACCGTGAACGGCCAAACTCCGGCGGATGGCGATGAAAACGTCAATGTAAGCTCTGACGCTTCCACCACCATCCCGCGCGGGGAATATGATGCTTCGGATGCCGCTGGTGAACCTCTGCCGCCACTGGATGAGATGACCGTCGCTGATCTGGTCGGCAAAAACGTCTTCTCCGCGACCGGCGAGAATGTCGGTGAGATCGACTATGTGATCGAACAGGACGGTAAGATCGCAGGTGTGATCGGCGTCGGCGGTTTCCTTGGCTTGAATGAATACACCGTTGCCGTGCCGTTGTCCGACATGGATTTCACCCGCAACGGTCAGCTGAAGCTGAGCACACGTACCGAGGCGGCTCTGCGCTCGATGCCGGAGATCGACGAAAACATGATCAAGCCGCTGCAGGATGATCGTCTCATCGGTGACCGCGTATAACGCGACTCTGCCACATTGAATCGGCACCTGATTGAGGTGTTGTGAGATGGCTTTGGCGCCCCTCATCCGAGGGGCGCCATTTCTGTCGTGTTCGGCGATTGTTCGTCGTTTCGCACAGAAATGAGAGTTTACCGCCGAAATTCCCGGTTGCCCTGTTCCGTTCTGCGACTAAGCTGCTGGAATAAGAACTGATCAGGCGCAGTGCCTGGCGATACCAGTAGTTCCGCTGAGTAACATGGGAGAGAGAGTTTTGGGAAAACGCGACGATCTGATCGAGCAATATGCAAGTGATCTGAAAACCAAATGTGGCATGGATCCGGATATGGACCTGCTCACCAAGGTCACCATCGGCTGTGGTCCGGCCATCTATGACGCCGACGCATCCACCGTAGCCTCCAGCCAGCCGGCAGAGCTGGAGACCGTCAAAAATAACTTCCTGATCAAGAAATTGGGCCTGTCCGATGGGCCCGAGCTGATGTCTGCAATCGATAGCGTGATCGAGACCTACGGGAAGTCTGAGCGGAACAAATACCGCGCAGTCGTCTACTATATGCTGACCAAGCACTTCGGAAAAGAATCCGTCTACGGCTGATCAGATTGCCTGAAGACCGCTGAGGATCGCCCGTCGGAAGCCCCCGGCGGGCGCTTTTCGTATATCATGATGTATGGTGGGGCGGCTTCTTCTAAGTCGTTCTGTCATTGGTTCGTGGAGACACCGGGATTAACCGACATCACGGCGACACGGAACATGCCCCGGTTGTACATGTATTGCATTTTACCTGTATTGCCTTTGCGGAATCACCGCTGGTCGGCCTATCTTCTAGATACCGGTCAGGATGGCCAGGATCACAGATTTACGAACACGTGTGGTGGAATTGGAGCACGTGGGGTGAAAGGGAAGATCCTGTCATATGATCGGATCTTCCCTTTTTTGTGCATAGCGTTTCGCCAGCCAAGGGCGTCAGAACAACGTCAGCACGATACCAATCGCACCGCAGGCCAGCGTGGCGTAGCCGCCATCAATCATTGACAGGCGCAGCGGTCTGACAGCGTAGAGGTTATTGATCATGATCCATGGGGTGATGAAAAACAGCCCTACGCCCAGCCCGCCGACGAGGCCACCGCCCACGGTATCAATCCCCGACAGGGCAAAGACATGGCGCATCATGCCCGCAACAATGAGCTGAAGCACAAAGGTAGCCGCGAAAACCGCCGGTGTTTGCCCACCTGTCGGTTTGCCGTTTTCATCGCGAGGCACCTTTGCCGCCTGCATCCAAGGCTCAGCCAGCACGCCATACCAGACCGCGCCCAGAACAAAGCCGGCAATCGCGGCTGCGATAACATTCAATATTTCCATTGCACTCTCCCTGATACCAGCGCCAGCCTGAGAATTCTGTCAGATCAACCGGGATCTGTCTCCCCCAACGCGCAGATATGGGCCCATTCTTCAGCGGTGACAGGTTGTACCGAGAGGCGGGAGTTCTTGACCAGAACCATGTTTTCAAGCCGCGGATCGGCTTTTATCTGATCAAGTGTCACCGGTTTAGAGAAGCTGCGCACCGCTTTGATATTGACGCATTCCCAGCGCGGGTCATCCGTGGTGCTGTCTGGGTGGGCCTCGGCACAGATTTCGACGATCCCCACCACAGATTTCTCCTTCATCGAGTGATAAAAGAACCCGAGGTCGCCGATTTCCATGTCGCGCATGAAGTTGCGCGCCTGGTAGTTGCGGACGCCGTCCCACTCCTCACCCGCGTCACCTTTGGCTAACTGATCAGCCCAGCCCCAGGTGGAGGGTTCGGATTTGAACAGCCAATAGGCCATCAGCCGACGACCTTTTTCCAGGTGATCAGCTCAACCGCTTCAAACAGTCCGGCCTTTGCATAGGGGTCGCTATCCGCCCAAGCCTGGCCCGCAGCCATGTCTTCGACATCAAGGATAATCAGCGAGCCGACCATGCCGCCGTCTTGATCCAGTAGCGGTCCCGCCTGCGCAACAACGCCGGTCTCCTCGATATAGGCCAGATGCGCGGCACGGTTGTCCATCCGGGTCTGCAAATGATCAGGTTTATCGCGCGCGATCAGGGCAATCAGCATGTCATTCCTCTTTTAGTGGTCTTGCAAGCAGTTGAGCGGTGGCATCGGCAATCGTCAAGCGCTGATCGAGCAGGGCGACGACGATAGCGGTGATAGGCATGTCCAGTTGCCGCGCCGTGGCCGCGGCATGAACCGCGCGTGCCGTGGCGGCGCCTTCGACTGTGATATTTGGATCGAAAGCCTCGCCGCGGCCGATGGCAAGCCCCAGGCGGTAGTTTCGCGACAGATCAGAGCTGCATGTGAGCGTCAGATCGCCAAAACCGGAGAGACCGGCCAGTGTCTCGGGGCGGGCCCCTGTGGCCAGCGCCATACGCTGCATCTCGGCATATCCCCGGGTCATCAGCGCGGCGCGGGCGCTATCGCCCAGACCGGCGCCAATCACGGCGCCGCAGGCAATGGCGATAACATTTTTCAGCGCACCGCCAATCTCTGCGCCAATCGTATCTGTCGTGCGATAGAGCCGTAGGGTCTTGGTGGTCAGCTGTTGTTGTAATTCCCTGCCGGTCTCTGCGTTACCACAGGCCAGCGTAAGGGCCGTTGGCAGGCCCCGTGCGATGTCAGCGGCAAAACTGGGGCCGGTCAGCAGCGCCGTTCGGGCCTCGGGCAGGCAGTCACGGATCACCGCCAATGGACCAAGCCCGGTTTTGAGCTCCATCCCTTTGCAGCAGGCCACAAGCCTGCGGTCGCGCAGCAAAGCGGCGTGAGCGGTTATGAACCCGCGCAGCGTCTGCATTGGCACCGCAAGCAGCACCGTTTCGGCCTGTGCGGCGCGTTCCAGATCGTCTGTCACCGTCAGCTTGTCCGGCAGCGCAGCATCTGGCAGGCGCCGACTGTTGCGGCGGGTTTCCTGCATCTGCAGCGCCTGGTCGGCGTCGCGCGCCCAGAGGGTGACCGGCCCGTTGGCTACCAGCGATATCGCCAGAGCAGTGCCAAAGGCACCGGATCCGAGCACGGAAACACTCATGCCTTTGCTCCTTTCTTGCCGCTGCCCAACATGGCAGGGCTGCTTTGGTCCAGCGGCCAGCGTGGTCGCGCGGCAAGGTCCATGCCGTCGCGCTCGCCATTGCGAAACCGTTCCAGTCCGGCATAGGCAATCATCGCGGCATTGTCGGTACAAAGTGCCAGCGGCGGGGCAACGAACCGGGCGTCGAACTCGGCACAAACTGTCTCTAACGCGGCTCGAATGGAGGTATTGGCCGCGACACCTCCGGCAACGGCAACCGTGCGCGTGTCGGGGCTCTCCTCGAGGTAGAGCCGGATCGCCCGGCGCGTTTTCTCGGCCAGAACATCGGTGACAGCTGCCTGAAATCCGGCGCAGAGATCGGCCCGGTCTTGACGTGTCAGACCGCCTTTTTCGGCGATAACCTGATCGCGCATCCGCATCAGCGCTGTCTTGAGGCCGGAGAAGGACAGGTTACAATCTGGACGATCCAGCAAAGGGCGGGGGAAGCGGAAACGACGAGGATCACCGGTCTCCGCCTCAGCCTGTACGGATGGGCCACCCGGTTGCGGCAGACCCAGAAGGCGGGCGGTTTTATCGAAAGCCTCACCCGGAGCGTCGTCAATGGTGCCGCCAAGCCGTCTGAAATCGGCAGGCCCACGAACGATCAGGTACTGACAATGGCCGCCGGACACCAGAAGCATCAGATAGGGGTAGGGGACCGCATCGGTCAGCCGTGGAGTCAGCGCATGACCGGCAAGATGGTTCACGCCAATCAAGGGCAGCCCGCTCGCGGCGGCCAACCCCTTTGCGCACATGACCCCGGAGATGACGCCGCCAATCAGCCCGGGACCTGCGGTGACCGCGATAGCATCCATATCCGATAATCTCAGGTCGGCGGCAGCCAGCGCATCCCGAACGCAATGATCAAGTTTTTCAGCATGAGCGCGGGCCGCGATCTCCGGTACAACGCCTCCAAAGGCACTGTGAAGCTCGGTCTGGCCGAAAACGATGGAAGACAGCACCTCCGCCGGGCCGTGTCCCGGATGGCGCACTACCGCTGCCGCCGTATCATCGCAGCTGCTTTCCAATCCCAGCAGGGTGAGGTCTCGTGTCATGGCGTTACCGTTGCATCATATCCCCGCTGGGGCTACCACCTATGGCAGTGGCGAACAATCCCGAGGGGCGTGTGATGGTCGGCCTATTGATGACACGCCCCCGGGCGGCGGCGGAACGGTTCGTTGCGGATCTTCCGGCATCCACCCGCTCGACGATGCAGGTGATCTACGCACCATTGCTTGATGCGCAGCCCGTTGATGTGCAACTGACTTCGCCCGAAACCGATCTCTATACTAGGGATGTGGTTTTTTCTTCCGCCAATGCAGTCCGGTTTGCCCCTAAGCCTCAGTCAGGTCAGCGGGCCTATTGTATCGGAGACCGCACGACCGACGTCGCCAGAGCAAAAGGGTGGCAGGCGAAATGCTGTGGGCAGGATGCCGATCAGCTGGTCCGGACGGTGACAGAGTTATCACCTGAAACCCCACTCGTTCATCTTCGCGGTGTCCACAGTCGCGGTGATATCGCAAAGCGGCTTTGTCAGGCCGGTATCAACTGCCAGGAACATGTAATCTACGATCAGGTTCTGCTGCGCTACGACGATCAGTCCCGTGCGGCGCTGGATGCGCAAGCCTCGCTGATCGTGCCGCTTTTTTCACCGCGCACTGCGCTGCAATTCGTCAAATTGGCACCATATCGCGCAGAGCTCCATCTGATCGCCTTCAGTAAAGCAGTGGCCGAGCCTTTGAACATATTGAAATGCAAAGACTTACAGATATGTAACTCTCCAACGGCGAAGGATATGTGCGCATTGGTGCGTGATGCCGCAGCTGGTCTGGCGCGGGTTGAGGGTGGACCATCGGCACAGTAAGTTTATTGCCGAGTTGATGTTATGAGATTTTTAGAATCGAGGGGGATGTCGGCGTGGCTGACAAGAAAACATCCGATGAGACGCAGGCCGAGAGGGGCCAGACGTCTGTCTCCAAGCTGGACATCGACGAAACCGCAGCTGGCGACGATCCGTCCGAGCTGGTCGAAGCGACGCAAGCTGAGGACTCCAAATCCGAGGTGGATTCAGAGGCCGAAGACGTGCAGCCAAGCGAGCCGGTAAATGCTGAAACCGGCGCTGTCTCTGATGATCAGCGCGATCAACTTGACCCGCAGCAGGCAGAAACTGCCGAACTGGCCGAAGCCTCGACTGCGGAGACCGCCGCTACGGAGCGCAGTGCAGATGATCTGCCCCCCTTCACCCCACCGGCGCCCGAGGTTGAGCGTATCGTAGAGAGACGCGGCGGTTTTGGCGCAGCGGTTCTGGGAGGGGTCGTGGCGGCTGGGCTTGGGTTTGTGGCCGGGCAGTCGAATGTGCTGGACGGCTTTCTGCCCCCGTCGTGGCGCAGCGCCCCGTCGGTTGATGCCACGGCTCTGGAGGAGCTTCAGGAGCGCCTGAACACAAGGATTTCCGAGCTGGAAGACCGGATTGCCGCCACCGCTGCCGATCTGAATATTGCACCGCAGGCGGAACAGCTGGATACGCTGAAGCAGGAGGTGGCCGCGCTGCAATCCGGAGCGACCGCCGCAGGTGATACCGGTCTCGCGGACGCGCTGGATAGTCTGGCGATCCGCGTTGATGCGCTGGAAAGCCGTCCGATCACGGACGCGGCTAGCCCAGAGGCTGTTGCTGCCTTTGAGGCGGAACTGAACAAGCTTCAGGACAGCTTGGCTGCACAGCGGGCCGAGGTCGAAAAAATGGTCGATGAGGCGCGTGCAATGGATGCAGCCAGCGCCGAGGCCGCCCGAATCGCCAGTGCGCAAACAATTGTCGCGCGGCTGCGCTCGGCGCTTGATGCGGGGACAAGCTTCAGCGGTCTGCTGGATGAGCTGCGGGCGGTTGGTGTGACGCCGCCAGAGGCGCTGGCAGGCTCTGCAGAGGCTGGCGTCAGTACCCGCTCCAGCCTGCGCGATGGGTTTGCCCCGGCTGCACGTGAGGCGCTGGCTGCGGCACGTCAGGAAGCCAAGGGAACCGGCGGTATCGCCGCCTATATGCGGCGTCAGCTTGGGGCACGTTCGGTCGCACCGCGCGAAGGGGATGATCCTGATGCCGTTCTGTCCCGTGCCGAGGCAGCCGTCCAGAATGGCAATCTGCAGGACGCACTGATGGAACTTGAGGCCCTGCCCGAAACCGCGCTTGCGCCGCTCGCTGATTGGCAGGCTGCTGCACGCGCGCGCCTCTCGGCGGTTGCTGCCGTGAATGAACTGGCCCAAAGCCTGAACGCCAAATAAGGAAGCTGCCATGCTCTGGTCATTGTTGAAGATTCTCGTTTTCGTCGCCATCGTGGCGGTGCTCGCCTTTGGTGCCACATTGCTGACGGAAACCGCTGGCGGCGTTCAGATCACGGTTGCCGGCACCGAATACACCCTGAGCGCATTGCAGTCGGTCATTGCGCTTGCAGTTCTGGTTTTTGCCGTTTGGGTTGCATTCAAACTTCTCTCACTTCTTCTGGCGACGCTACGGTTCCTTAATGGCGATGAAACCGCGATTTCGCGCTATTTCGACAAGGGGCGCGAGCGCAAGGGCTATCAGGCGCTATCCGACGGGTTGATGGCGCTGGCTTCTGGCGAAGGGCGGTTGGCAATGGCCAAGGCTGCGCGCGCGGAGAAATATCTTGAAAAGCCGGAGCTGACGGACCTGCTGACAGCGCAGGCTGCGGAACTGGCAGGCGACACCAAGAAGGCAGCGGAGGCCTATAAGCGGCTGGTGAGCAACCAGTCCACCCGCTTTGTCGGGGTGCGCGGCATCATGAAACAGAAGCTCTCCGAAGGGGATACCGATACGGCACGTCAACTGGCCGAGAAGGCGCTTGCTCTGCGGCCCAAACACGAAGAGGTGCAGGATACGCTGCTGACACTTCAGGCGCGGGCGCAGGATTGGGCTGGTGCGCGCAAGACGCTAACGACGAAGTTGAAGACCGGCACCCTGCCGCGTGACGTCTACAAGCGCCGCGATGCGGTGCTGGCCCTGTCCGCCTCTCGCGCGATTGTCGAAGACGGGGCGACCGTCGAACAGCAGGAACAGGCGATCGAGGCCAACCGGCTTTCGCCGGATCTGGTCCCCGCGGCGGCCATGGCGGCCCGTGCCTATCTGGCGCGCGACAAGAAGCGCTACGCCATCCGGGTTCTCAAAAAAGCCTGGGAAGCGCAGCCGCACCCGGATCTGGCACATGCCTTTGCCGAGGTCGAGCCGAATGAAACCGCCGCGGAGCGGGTGAAACGCTTTGCTCAACTGTCGCGGCTGGCGCCGCAGCATGATGAAACCCGGCTGGTGATGGCCGAGCTGCATATCGTCGCGGAGGATTTTCCAGAGGCCCGTCGTGCGCTGGGCGATTTGGTCGAACGAAATCCCGATGCACGGGCGCTGACCTTGATGGCGGCCATCGAGAAGGGCGAGGGTGCCTCGGACGCGGTAATCCAAGGCTGGCTGGCACGGGCGTTGAATGCGCCACGCGGACCACAGTGGGTCTGTGATACCTGCAATCATATCCACGCGGAATGGGCGCCGGTCTGTGAAAACTGTTCTAGCTTCGACACACTCAGCTGGCGCCGCCCCGAGGCCCCCGAGATTGTCGGCGCCACTGGTGCGCAGGTGCTGCCCTTGATCACAGGCACGCCGGAAGGGGCCGCCGGACCGGATACAAGTGACATCCCCGAGGTCGAATTGCTGGAAAGTGACGATCCGGCGGCGGTACCGGATCCAGACAGCCCAGCATCAGACGCTTCCGAAGAGCCCAAGGGGAAATTCCAAGGCGCGAAATAGATCTTTTCCAAGCGGCGCGCCAATGCTAAAGCGCGCCGCACAGACCGCTGCGGGCCCTGACCCGCGCTGGTCGCCGCTGTAGCTCAGCTGGTAGAGCACGTCATTCGTAATGATGGGGTCGTAGGTTCGAGTCCTATCAGCGGCACCACCCTTCTCAGACGTCACCCCGATTTTAGCACTGAAATCAACTCCTTCGGGAAGCCCGCAAGGTGACGTTTGCGCTTTCGATTTTGGGACATCCGGGCTAGGCTGCACTCAGGATTGGCAAAATGGCCGATCTCGGGGCGTAGTAACCCCTCCCGTAGCGGTCGGTGCAGACCGTAATGCACCTCCTCGAACCTTATGGTCGGGGAGGCACTGGCGTATGTCCAGGGCTTCGGCCTAAAGGCCAGCGCGGTTGTCTACGGGCGGCTTACTAACTCCCCGGCTGCCAGAGGAAACTCTGGTGGCCGATTTCGTTAGTAGAGGAGCCGTTATGAGCAGCAGTGAATTGAAGAAACAGGGAACGACCTTCGTCGGAGTATTTATCCGTTCCCAAATTGTGATTTTGGAACTCGTCGCCTTTGGCTTTGCCCTACATCTACTCCAACAGAACAACGTGAATGCCCAGACGCTGGTGGCAATGCTGCTATTCTGCGTATTCGCCTTTACCCTACTCACTGGCAAAGGGATTCCGCACTTTCGCCATCGGGGCAAAGCATTGCTGTTTCTAATAGTCGCCGGGTTCTTCTCCCTGCAAGGCGCGGTCATGTTCGAGGAACAACGCGAGGCCCGTTGGGCAGAACTCCGCGTCAGCGACCCAACGGCATATCTCGCGGAATTGCATGAAGTGGATGTAGACAGATGGTTTGCCGAACTGCGCGAGCTTGATCCCGATGCCTATGCTGCGGAGGCGGACCGAAGGACTACCATGGCGGAAGCCGAACGGCTTGCCCAATGCACAGACCCGAAAGCTTCTCAAGCCTACGTCATGATCCAAGCCGACGTGCGGAGGGGGTTGGTTGCACCTTCAACAGCCGAGTTTCCGGGGCGTTACGGGGCAGGCACTCGCCATGTCGGCGATTGCGTGTATCGGGTGAACGGGCATTTTGATGCCCAAAACGGGTTCGGCGCAATGCTTAGGGGAACGTTTACCGGCACCACCCGTTATTTCCCCGAAAGTGGTAGCTGGCAAACCCAATCGCTTAGCGTCAACTAGGCGCGGTGCCAGCCCAGCGCGCTTGTAAAAACCTATACCTGCCAGCCCGGCGAAGCAGGCGGGAGAGGCGCAAAGCGGGCCGCACAGGCCCTGCCGGGGGCGTGCCCTTCCCACCCACACCACTGCAAGCCCAAAGCGCCCTGTACGCCCTCTCTCTGGTGCCCAAGGCAACAGGCTTATTTGTCTGCCACATATCCTTTTTGTAACTTGTAACCGTAACTTAGCTCAGAACGTTTCAAAAACGCAAAAGGCGGGGCACCGTAGCGCCCCGCCGGGTATTGCAGGCCAGTTTGGGCCTTATGTTACGTTACAGGTTGCGCTGGGCGGCTCAAAACGGCGGTTCACCGTCACTCCGCGTATCAACAGGCATGATCACGACCACACCACTGTCCATGCGCTGTGCGATGAATTCAGCCTTGCGCTCATCCTTGTCGCCGCGCGCGAACCCTTTGCGCTGGCGTTTTTCACGCCGACCCAGGTCGTGTAACCGATGGGTGCCATAATCCCAGCCCATCTTGGCCATGATCGAATTGATACGCTCAGCATCCATAGGCAACATACGTGCTGTGTCGAGCCCCAGGAGCAGCTTAATGCTGTCCATCGACACCCGTCCCTCGGTTTCGCTGAAGGCGGCGCTTAAGACGTCCTCAAAAGCATCTTCCACCATGCGCTGCCCCTGCAAGACGGAAGCTGCATCCCACAAACGTTGCGACAAGGTAATCGACTCGCCTTTGGCCTCCCGCACGACCGCTTCTGCCCAAAGTTGATCGACTTCAACCGTAAAGTGTTCAAGGTCAATTTGACCAACAGTCACCGGCCAGATTCTACGATTACCCGTGCGGTCGCGTAGGTAGGCGCGCTCGTTTGTCGTACCTAAGATTATGCAGTGACGACGAAACTCCGTGGCATTGCGCGCGTAGGCAGGCCGGAACATGTCGACAGCAGTGCTCAGGAACTTTTTCAAGCTCTGGCTCGTCGTCTTGTTCATGCCGTCCAACTCCTGACACTCGACAACCCACGCGCGCGTCATCATCTCGGCCTTGGTCTTGTCGTCGCTCTTGAGGTCGAGGCTGCCACAGAACCACTCATCGCGTATTGCAAGGCGCTGGGCGATTTGGGATTTGCCCGCCCCTTGCGCGCCTTCGAGTACCAGCATCGTGTCGAACTTGACGCCCGGTTGTTTGATGCGACGCACGCCGGCGATTAGAAGTTTGCTGCCAAATTCGGCGTTCAACTCATTGTCTTCCGCGCCGCAGTATTCGGCCAACCATTTGTCGATACGAGGCGTACCGTCCCACACCAACCCGCCAAGATAGTCTTTCACAGGGTGGTACTGTTGCTCGTGAGCGATGGCCAGCAACTCACGCTTGATGTAGGCGGGTGCTGCGAAGAAGTCTAAATCACGCAGGAACGCACTAGACAGTATTTCCACGATATCGTTCAGGTCACGCCCATCAAGGCCGTAGCCGCGAAACTCGTCCGTTTGCGTGAACGTGTTGCGCTGGGCATCGACACCCAACACCGCCAGCGCGAACCGAATGTTTTGCGGAAAATTCTTGCGGGGACGGCCATCATCGTCACGGATCGGCCAGTCGCCGGTACGTACCTCGATCGCAGCCATCGCCCGCACCACTTGGCGGTGCGCGTAGGCGAGCGGGCTGGGATTTTCCAGCACATGGGCGCTGATGCCGACATCCGGGGACACTATGATCGAAAGGACATGCCCCGGCTGCACTCCCTTGCCAAGCATCCAGATCACGGCGGCAAAAACCAGTTCCGAACGGGATGCGTAGGTCTTACCGGGGGGATTGTTCCCGGTCATGATCGCTTCGGCCCATTCCGGCTCCGGCGGCAGCACTTCATAGAGATGATCGGGGAGCGGGAGCGGTTCGATCTCGACCACATGAGCGGCCAATGCCGAATTCTTCCCGGTGGGTTTGGGTGCCTCTTTGGGCAGCTTCACGCGAAAGTCAGCCACCGAGTAGGTGCGGGGCGGCTTGGTCAGGTCCATCGGTTCGAAATGCCATGCTAGAGCGGGTTCGCGACCAGCCGCACGCTTTCTGTCATCGAGCCAGTTCATCGTCCAAGGCAGGCGAAGCAGGCGGTCGGCGTTGTGCGTCCCTGGCCCGCCCTGAAGGACAACCAACAAGGCTTTATTGAGTTCCTCGGCCTTATCGATGCTCAACGGCTCGTCCAGTTTCCACACTGCCTGACCGCCACCACCCGTAAACGAGATCGCAGTAGGCAGCGGAATACCCTTCGGACGCTTCTTGTCGTCGAGGAGGATGTCCATCACGTAGTCTGCTACTTCGTTTTCGTCGCCAGGATAGTCTTTGTAGTCCAGATCGACATGCAGGAAGCGCACAGCGGTAAGGTTTTCTTTCTTGCGTGTGCCTTCCAAAAACTCGGCATTCGGCAGGAAATACATGTTGCGCTGGGTGTCATCCGAGTTGCCAGACGCAACGAAGGCCACGGCTTTCTCGTGTTCCAAAAGTCCGAAGACCTGTGCCTTCGGAGTCGCCTTGCCTTTGTTCGCCATCGACTCAAGATAGAAAGAGGCCTCCGGGTTCAGCCAGCGGAGGAATTCAATGGCACGGATCGGGTTAGGTTTCAGATTATGCGCCATGAGTGAATTCCTCACAGCTGCGAGCTTCCAACCATGCGTCAATAACGGCGCGGCGATAGAATACGCGCGCACCGATTTTCAGATAGGCAGGGCTCTTTTTGTGGGAACGGCGTTTCTCGAAGAAAGACGCGCTCATATGAGTGTATTCGGCGACCTGTTCAGTAGTCAGCAGGTCGAGTTTTTTGGATTCAGCCATAGTAATCTCCAAGCTGAAACAATCCGGCTGCAGAGACAGCGGGATGTTTGCATGAAGACTACGGCGCGGGGTTTCCGTTCCTTTAAGGGATCACCACACGTTAACTGATCCCACCGTCCTACTACCGGCCTTTCACCGGCCCTGCGTTTGTCGTTGACGCGCTTGGGGCATATTTCTTGTAGGCAGAGGTCTAATATCAAAATTCCAGCCGTATTCAATCGCATAGTTTTGCCCGTGCAAGCCCGTCCGGAACAATCAAACGTGGTCTAATGCGCGCGCGCGAGGCAACATCTCGAAGATCAGTGGTTAAACACTTAGGCGCGTTCGTATTGCAGCGAACCGGACTCGTGGATTCGATCTGAACCGGTAGTCGGTGGCAAGCTCTCACCCTGAGAGCCGTCGATGGGGTGGGGTCACCCGAGGGTTAGTCGCGCGGCTCTTTCAGTTCAAGGATGCGCTTGGCCACCAGTTCGACCGGCTCCCGCAGGCGCTCGGCATTGACTACGATATAGCCACCGGTCACGTCGCCGTTGGTGCGGTGGTTTAGCAGACGCTTGAGCGCGTAGTAGGGGACGTCGAGGCTTTCCGCGATGGTGATGAAGGTGCGCCGCAGGTCGTGCAGAGTGAAGCTGACGCCAGACCCAGCCGACACGCGCAGAAGGAACTTTTTGGTTTCGACCAGATGACCAGTGCGTCCCGGGCCGGGGAACACCCAAGGGGAGCCCCGGTTCACCTCGCGCCGTTGGGCCAGCAGTTCGGCCAGAAACTCCGACAGCGGGAGGGTCAGCGGGTCACCGTTCTTGGTGGTCGGCAAGTGAAGGGTCTTGGCCGAGAGGTCCACGTTCTCCCAGCGCAGTTGCATCACTTCGCTGCGGCGCATGCCTGTGAAGAGGGCAGTCAGCAGGAAATCCCGCGAGTAATCGGGTTCGGCCATAACCGCCTTCCACCATGCGGGCAGATCGACAGCAGTCACAACGGTCTGGCGGCGACGTTCCTTAAACCACGCCCGCGCTTGGGTCAGGATTACTACTGGATTGTTCGGAAAGTCATCCTGCGTTGCAGAAGTGAAGTTATACACCGCTCGAAAGTGCCGCATTACGTTGTTGGCCGTGGTCTTTCCATGCTTATTGCCAATATCCTGATGCTTCTTAAGAACCATCTGGCGGGTGATTTCCTTCATCTCCTTCTTGCGCCACGCCTTGAGGTACAGTTGCTCCGACCGGCGGTAGTTGCTGACCGTGTTGGGGGACAGCGTCTTTCGGGCTTCGAAGAAACGGTTGAAAGCCATTTCCACGGTGACACGTTCCTGCTTCTCTTTGCGTTTCTCGGCATTGGGGTCACGCCCTTCGGCCATCTCGCCCAGAATGACCAACGCCTTCTTGCGGGCGATCTCGGGAGCGAATACGTCGGCCCGGCCAATCGTGACCCGCCGCGTGCGCCGGTTCACCTGCCCTTCGGCAAAGAACACCTTGGAGTTGGCCCCGACCCGTAGCCCAAAGCCCGACAGCATGGTGTCGCGGTAGAAAACCTGTCCGTTCTTGGGATGTGGAACTTCATCGACTGTGCGGCGAGTAAGTCGTAGACTTGGCATTGTGACCCTCCTTCTGGCCACAAGTCATTATAAGCACATCCAAGGAAAAAGCTCGACTTTTCATCGAGTTATGAGGTTCGGTAGTGCTGCGTCTGGCAAAATGAAAGGTTATCCAAGCCTATGGCGATGACCGGAAGAGAAGGCAGAGCCAATGTTCACAGCTAATCGTCCCTAAGAACTGCGTTTGTAGGATTTCCTGCGCTCGACAAAGGCAACATCTCCTTCGTTTCGCACATTGACCAAGGCTGACGGAATCCAGATACGTTTGCCGTTTGCAAGAACTCGTTCATGGGCTCGGCGTAAATGTGGGATGGGACTCGCATGAGTTCCACCTTTGTTGGACGATTTCGAAGTCGAGCCGAGGGCTGTAAAATACTCGCGACCATCCACATCATAGTGCCCGGGTATGACACTCTTTCCTTTGCGTGCACGCTTCGCATTCACAATGGTAGGTGCTCGCCTTAGGTCAATGCTGCATCCCCGAGTGTTGAGCATGGCAATTGCGGGCGGATACAGCGATCCAGCAACACGATCCTCACTATCTTCATCCCGATTTTGAACCGTCACCGTTGTGCCATTCGCAGTGTGGTGAAAAACAAACTGGTTTGTGAAACGCAAGCCCTTCGGTGTGGCCAAATAATCTTTGACCACAACCGAGCCACCGGCTTGTGGAAAGACCAATCCGACAACCGGAATCGGTGTTTTGTTCCCATCTTGTTTATGGGTCGAAATCTCATAGACGAAAGCCCAAGGATGTAGATCAAAGGGTTGGCCAACATGGTCCTTTAAGCCTTCAATCACATCAGTAACCCGACCATGTAGGTGATCTTCATTCTCGAAAACACCAAAAGCAAATATTCGCCCTTCCTCGATGATCCCTCGGGGAGCCATGCCGCGACTAGCAAGGCCAGAAATCCTCTCAAGGACGCGCTGTAATTTCATGCCAAAGCCCCAACCTAGCAGTGCGTCACCAGTTTGACCTGAGCGAAACAGCTTTGAGCGCGACCGGGCGCATTTTTCCATTCTGATCCACAGTGGCAGCGGACGTTCGTATTCTTCTTGGTGTTTTCTTGAACCATTGCGAACACAGTTTGGCCAAGTCTTGAATGCCAAGATGTTCGACAATCGGGATCAAAACTGATTCAGACAATTCTGGACTATGCGTGAGGAAAAAGTCACCAGCTTTGGTCATTTCGTTCGGGTGTTCGGCCATGTCTGACGCTCGTTTTTGAAACATCCTTGGACGTGCCGTAAACTCGGTTTTCTTGAGTTCTCCAAATTTTGGGGCCATGAAGTCGAGCAACCAACCGTCAGCCTCGACCCAGCAATGGAAGCCCTCTTGTGTGCTGGTGACACCCAACGGGGTTTCCTCGCCGAAGCAGAGAACCTGATGGTCGCCGCCCAAATGGTATGTTGCCAAGCCGCAACGAACCTTCGCGTTTATTCCGAAGTGATCGACTAAAATATTTGCACCAAAAAGACTGTAGTGAATGCATGCATGTGCGGGATCACCCTCTTCGCTTTCCACTACCGCCGAAACGATCTGATGTATTCTCTCGTAGTCTCTTAGTTTGATGAGCATTGGCCTCCTCACTCATTGTCTTAGGAGCGACGTGGCATTTTTCATGATGACAGGTGTCTTCTTCGTATCGCCAGATACCGAAGCGGCTAACAACGCACCGAGCGGTTTACTGTTGGTACTTGGCGCTTCGATTTCAGAGTCTCCAAGCGTATTGATCCATCGCTCGGCACATTCCGAATTGGTAAGTTTCGAAAGAATAACCGAGTCTTGAGGTAACTGCTGCGTCAAATAGTAAGCCCATCGATCGGAAGTCATAGTGTTTAAAATCTGGTCTGCGTATTGCTGAGCATCCCAAGAGACCCCATAACGGTTACCCAGTTTTACCGCCAGCACGGCTGTCATCACACTGGCAAAGGCTGGCCCGGGAATCGAGGAACCCATCGCGGCCAACTCCCTCATAGGTTTGGGTTCATTGTAGAAGTTATTCATACCTTGATGAGCTGTGAGAACCGCATGGGCGGCTTTAGTAAAGCTGTTTGAGCGGAGGCTTTCGGGGACATAGTCAAACCCGCTTGTTGCGACCAGAACACTATGGAGCGTCTTTATTGCAGCACTCTTACCGTCGTTAAATAGCTCCGAATAGGCTTGCCCCACCTGCCATTTTTCAGGCCCTTTTAGTTCTGGCCAAACTAATGGCACTATAGATGCGGTATTCCTACTACCATTTTCGAGAGCCGCACCCTTCGCAGATTTCAGGATATTCAAAAGAATACTGACACATGTTTTTTTGAAAAAATAGGGAGAGGATAGCAACTGAAGCACTTCGGGTGCGTCGCTGCTTAGTGTTGTTGAACTAAGTTTTTCTCGGAAATCGATGAAGCTTTGGGCGGCCTCAACTTTTTCGAGACCTAAGACTGATTGCACACAAACTTTAATGCAACCAAGGGCCTCTTCCTGCAACATGTCAGCGCCATCATCGTTTGCATCGAACGACCCGGCGAAATGACTAACAACGTCGGCAGAAACAAGAAGCCGCATTCGCTGCGTTTTGTTTATGGCTCCAAGTTCAAATGCGAGATCAATAGCCTCAAAATCTGAGACAGCTTGAGACGGATCAGAGTCAGCATCGATATCGGGCCTTTGCAGGAGCTCGCCGATAAAGTCCATTCCCATTGAGGCCAAGTTCATTTTTAACAAGGCCATTGACTTCGTCCAGACGTAGCTGCTGGCCATCTCATAATTCTCAAGTTCGAAGTTTGAGATAATCTGCTTTTGCTCTTTTGGCCGAAGATTTATTGCCTTCCCAATAATCACACTGGGCTCGAGCACCTTGTCCAACGAGACGAGGTTTTCAACCGGTTGCCATGGAACAACATTAGACTGGCTCATTGGAAACCTCCTTGTACTCTGTCGTGCCGTCTTGGGACCTGAAAAGCGCTGATTTTAGTTCATTCGATTTTAGCGAGGTCACGCCAGCAAATGCTCGCCTCCGAGCACCTCCGACTACTTGCTGTGCTTCCCCGTTGTCCCCCGCTTCGTAGAATACTCTGTAAGAAATTATTTTTCCTTCCGGGGAAAACGTGATCATTCCATCGCAAGACAGAAATCCATTTAGTAGGTCTTCAGCCCGTTGAAGCTCAAGAAGCGATTCCGCATCGTTGGATTTGCAGAAAGCTTCAAAAAGGCAGAACAAATCAATTTTCTCATCTAACGAAATACAATCATCAATACAGGCGGATTTTTCATGAACATCATCTGATGCGCACAATAAGATCGTTCCGTGGCAATCAGTTAGCTCCCTTGTCAGAAGCCTAGTTAGGTATTTCTTGAATCCTTCTGTATCAGCATCGATCTCAGAAATTACATCATCAATGAATCTGGATATTTCTGCACCAGAGTCGTCATCTTCCCGGACAGTCGACATCAAAATGGACACCGAGTTGCCCTTAGAGCCTAACACTTGAATGGTTGTTGGGGATGACTTTTTAATTAGAGCTGCAAACTGAGTTTCATCTAGGGTAAGGGCTTCCTCAATCCCTATTGCCGTTGGAGAGCGCAGAAAGGAGAAAACACCGTAGTCCAGATTTTCACCTTGGCCGCAGCGCTCAACAAAGATTAGACTGCTTTCTCCTGTTAATGGTGCACAGTCCTTTAGAATTCTCTTAGCCGCTTCTTCACTAGAGGCGCAGTCGCCGATCACTAAGCGCGAAAAGCCCGGAAGCTTTTTGGAGAACGCAACAATATCGTCAGCAAATACAATCGAAGGGCTAAGCTCAACACCTTCTTCTTTGTAATTCCACAGCTTTCCAATAATTCCAGAAATAACCTTATTTGAATACGCGCAGTCTTTACCTTCGCGCTCAAGGAACTCAGCCAGCTCGCCGCGCGTGGACACGCGCAAACTGACGGTCTTCTGCTCCACTGCCAAAATCGATCTCCATGCCGCTATGAGGGGATTGTATGTTCTTCTTCTTCGCAATCCTAGATGCTGATCATCAAAAATTTAGCTTCTTTACAATTGCTTAGGCCTTCTTTTCAGAACTCAATTCAATTCCGACCGATCTCCCCTATGGGGAACGATTCGGGCGGCGTGGATTTGTTCTTCACCGGTTCGAATCCATTCCGAAACCCTTGGTTGCTCAGATATAGAACTTGAAGGGCTGCCTCTCCGCGTCTTGAGCGCTGCCCATCACTAGAACATCACCGACCTTATCTGCGAAACGGATCGTGACGGGTAGACCATCGTTGTAGTTTGCAGCATTGTAGTTGATCTTGGTCAGATTCATGATGTCCTGAAGAACTGTTTCAATTTTTGGTGGATCACCTGTCGACTTCAATACCGTTACTGAAATCGGGTTGGGTGTTTCTGGCCCCATGTACGTATCGATACGCGGAACATAACCCGAAGTCCAAAGAAAGGCGTCGCTTTCCCCTAAGACTATCGCAGTGCCCCGAATACAAGGATAGTCGCCTTCCCGAAAGAGCTTGACTTCTCCATGCGTTGGTCGAATTCGAACAGCGACGATGTTTGTTCCATCAGGTGCCGCCTCGGAGAACGCCTCCCACTCCTCCGCGCTAAATTTGGTCTTCCCGTGAATGAACAGCTCTTTTGGGTTTGAGCCGAACTTGTCTCGATAGGTAGCAAGAACCGAGTTTATCAGACCTTTCGCTGCGTCTTGTGAAAGGTGAAACTCCTTGTCTTCCGTCATCCAAGGTCCATTTGCCCCACGAAACACCACGCCATCCCCTTCACTTAGGAACATCTGAGCCGCACAACATGCGTGACTATCCCGATGGTTCGGCAACAGTTTGAATACCAGCCCAATATAGCAGACCCCCTCTCTCATACCTGCGATTTTCCATGGAGGTGAGGCTTGACTCTTGTAGTAAATTGCCGTTGCCAAGTTCCACGAAATCGTTGCAGCATCTTGAACGCCGCGGATTGGATTTCCGGCGCGATTAAGGAATTTGCTAGGTGTTAACGTCGTTTCTCGGACCAGTTGGCAAACCTCTCCGATAGTTAAGAGTTTTGCTTTGACTTGACGATGAAAGTCGGGAATATCATCAAAGATATCCTCACCTGTCATTGTGGGATCCCCGGCAAATAGAGGCAGATCCTCACGTTTCTTTTGACGCTTGCTGAATTCACCAGGAACCAGACTTGCAGATGCACGACGCTTGATAGCTTCGGGCCTACATCGTTCGTGAACAATCTCTGGAAGCACCATAAGCCAAACATCGACAGTTTCCTCCTCCTCGCGCTGGTGCCGGACAATAATGTCAACGAACAAATCTGCGGTTTTCGCAACGGCTTCATGACCGTTTTCAATTGAAGACGCTTCGTCAATTTCATCAAGCGTAAGCGTGTACTCGGTCAGCGATTCAATATCGACTTTGATACTGAGCGCTTCAGCAAGACCGGGAAATTCGGACAAGTGAAGCCGAACGTCTTTGTCACGTTCTGTGCGCGCCGGAACGGCCACGCCCTTCATTAACCGGGATAACCAGTCTTTAAAGTCAGAGATGCCGTTGGAGGTACCGATGACGCCAAGCTTCACCTCCTTTCGCGACAGCCTCCCCTCAGGACCGTAGAGGAATAGGCCATCTTTGGGGTGGTCCAAGACCTGCCCCAAGCCGAATTCCAGCTCTGGTTCTTTGACATGAATGACTTGTAGGGATGTTTCCGGAAAATCAATCACGCGTCATCCTCCGGAAAAAAGCCGTCGATTGTCGAAAGATCATTCTCTTCGCCATCCTCACCGAGCTTGTTTCTTTGACGCGCCGAAACAGGAGATGTGGCCTGGATTGGCATTGCATCAAGCACAATGAACTGTCCCATACCAACCGGGAGGGACACATAGGGGCTTTCACCGGCCAACAACTCCATGAATGCCATTAACCGTCCATGCCAAGCTTTGTTTCGCCATGTACTACAAATTGAACGGCGAAGGCGATGCTGAACCTTGGCGTCCTCAATCGCAGCAGCCTTCTCCTTCCCGTTCGCTTCTGAAAACAAAACTCGCGCCTTCAGGCGAAAATGCGGGAATGGGAAGAAACTTGGTTGCGCGCTTACGCCGTACTCCCATACCTTTTTTCGCGCGACATTACGTAACATTGAGTTTCGCCGTTTTCCTTGCCGCCCCCAAGAAATGCGCTGTGAGATTTGAGCTCTTTCATCGCCAACAATGAAAGCTAAACCATTTGCAAAACCAGTTTTTGTGAATCGCTGTCTTCCAAGGTGCAACTCCCATGCTTGACGGAACAAATTCATAAGAGCCTTCTTCGCTTCACTAGGTTCAACTCCTTGTTCAGGCCAACCCACATCACGAAAATCCAAAAATCCCACAGATCCAACTATTTCAAACGATCCTGTTCTCGGGAACGACTGCTCAAAATCAAATGAGCCTGCAAAAGTCAGATAGCCATCTCCAAATGGAACAACAGGAAAATCGGAGTTGTTAGCAATAGCCTCTTTAGTTTGCTTTCCAACGCTGCCGACAGGAGCGACAAAGTTGACGCGGTCAGGGGCGCTCATTACTCGCAACCAGTTCGATGTGAGGATTTCAGGGCGAGCTTGGAGAGACACACTCTTCCTGCGTTGATAGTTCGCCCAGTTTAGCTTCACATTAGGAGTGTGGAGCTTGGGGATGTCTTCCTCTTCCAGAAAGGCGAGTAGTTGCGTAAGCCCTTCTGCCCAACCTCGTTCGAAGTCTATGTATTGAAGCCCACCAATTCCAAACAGCTTTTTGTAGCGTTCCATTTTCAATGGAATGATGAAATTGGGGTCAGATAAGCTCTTTGACAAGTCTTTGGCGATCTCAATTTCCTCAATGACGCCTTCGCGGTTAAGGGTTGTATCGCTACAGCAAAGCAACATTTTTACGGCTTCGTCTTGAAGCGTTTTGGTAATCTTTAGTCGCCACCCATCACCCGGTCTGAGTTTCAAGATATCAGCAAAGACTTCATAACCCTCCGCTTCCAATCGAGGTGCAAGCCAGAGCGCAAATGCATCGTCGCCGGGCGTCGCTTTCGAGATGAAGACTATTTTTCGGGTTGCGTTTTGCTCGTTGCTCATAGCGTTATGCTAATGGTTGTCGACCACAATTTATAGAGGTGTAAAAGCCTTTACCCACAACAAAATGGTGGGGCTACGAAGCATACTGATCGCTGAATGTCTTTGGACAGGTCGACTTTCCATTGCACAGAAGAGGGCGCAGCTTGCATCGGTGCTGCGGCTGTTGGTTTTAGTAGGGTGCCAATTTTGGCGCTAGTAGGGGATTAGTAGGGTGCGTGCGTCAAACAACCGGAAACTCTCTGCGGCTGTATCCAAAGGATTGCTCCGAATTAGTCAAGCAATCGTAGGGAGTTATGCGACTGGTGGCGACTTGGTCCGGCCACATGCAACGACTCGACGCCAAAATTCGTAATGATGGGGTCGGGGGTTCGAGTCCCTTCAGCGGCACCATACCACCACCGGCAAAAGATCATCGCGGCAGGATCGTCCGACTTAATATCGGTGGCCGATCTATAGCCGCGATCAATCAAAAGACCGCAGATATCTGCCAGACCCCCTGTTGCATTGGACCTGCTCCACGCCAAAGCGGAGCCAATTGCCGGTGCCAGAGTTGAGTTTGCCTGCCGAAACCCCTATCTCGGGGCCAAACCCGTTGTACCTGCCAGACAAAGGATCGCGTCTCTTGGCCAATCACCTTTACCAGAACGACCTGCCCGACGGGCTTGATCTCGGGCCAGTCGTTGCGATCGACTGCGAGACGATGGGTCTCAACCCGCATCGGGACCGGCTTTGCGTTATTCAGATGTCAGGCGGTGACGGCAACGCGCATATCGTGCAGGTCTCAAAGGGGCAGTCCGAAGCCCCCAATCTCTGCCGGATGCTCAAGGATCCCAACGTGCTGAAACTGTTCCATTTCGGCCGCTTTGATATTGCGGCCATGTATCACGCGTTTGGAGTGCTGGCGGCACCGGTGTATTGCACCAAGATTGCCAGCCGCCTGGTCCGCACTTACACGGATCGCCACGGGTTGAAGAACCTGACTCAGGACCTGATCGGTGTCGATATTTCCAAGCAACAGCAGATGAGCGACTGGGGGGCGCCGCAACTGACCGATGCGCAGCTCGACTATGCCGCGTCCGATGTCCTGTATCTGCACCGGCTGCGCGCGGCGCTGGACAAGCGTCTGGATCGGGAAGGTCGCAGCGAAATGGCGCAGGCCTGTTTCGATTTTCTGCCGATGCGTGCCAAGCTGGATCTCGCCGGCTGGCCCGAAACCGATATCTTTGCACACTCATGAGCAGCGCAGAGACATTCCTCGCCACCGCGCGACAGGTGATCACCGACGAAGCCCGTGCTCTGGATGCGCTGGCGGACAGTCTGGATGCACGCTTTGCCGAGGCCGTAGACCTCGTGCTTCAGGCCGAAGGGCGGATCATCGTCAGCGGTATCGGTAAATCCGGTCATATCGGGCACAAGATCGCCGCGACCCTGGCGTCTACCGGGACGCCCGCTTATTTCGTCCACCCCGCCGAAGCCAGCCACGGCGACCTCGGCATGCTGTCCAAAGGTGATGTGGTGCTGGCGATTTCCAACTCTGGTGAAGCGCCTGAGCTGGCAAATCTGCTTTCGTTCACGCGTCGCTTTGGCATCCCGCTGATCGGACTGTCCAGCCGGATGGACAGCACCCTGATGAAAGAGGCCGATGTGCATCTGCAAATCCCCGCCATGGGCGAGGCTTGCGGTTTTGGCATGGTGCCCTCGATTTCGACGACGCTCACTCTGGCGATGGGCGATGCGCTGGCCATCGCCCTGATGAAGCACAGGGATTTCCGACCCGAAAATTTCCGCGCCTTCCACCCCGGTGGCAAGCTGGGCGCACGGCTGTCGAAGGTTGACGACCTGATGCACGACGGGGCGGCCTTGCCGCTGGTCAGCACCGAAACCCCAATGCCCGACGCGCTGATCGAAATCAGCCAGAAAGGATTTGGCGTTGCTGGTGTCACTGATGCGGGCGGTGTGCTGCAGGGCATCATAACCGATGGCGATTTGCGGCGGCATATGGACGGGCTGCTGGAAAAATCCGCCGCCGATGTCATGACTCACAACCCGACCACCATTGCTCCCGGCTCGCTTGCGGAAGAAGCCGTCGCAATCATGAATGACCGCAAGATTACCTGCCTGTTTGTCGTCGATCCCGATGCAGAGACGGCAAAGGCTGTCGGACTGCTGCATATCCACGATTGCCTGCGCGTCGGGCTTGGCTGAGGGGGGGACGGCGAACCATGGATGGCTATTCCCGCCTTGTGGCCTATCTGAAGGTCTTGCTGCCGCTGATGGCCCTGGCGCTGATGTCGACCATGTTCCTGATTTCGCGCGGCGTCGAAACAGATGCGGTGATCCCCTTCGCCCAAGAAGATCTGAAGGATCGCACCCGCGGACAGCAGATCACCGCGCCGTTCTTTTCGGGAACCACCGCGCAGGGTGATGAAATCATGGTAACCGCCGCCCTGGCTCGCCCGGGTGGCCCAGACGCGCCAGCAACCGCAGTGAACCTCGAAGCCGAGATCAGGATGACCAGTGGCGGCCGCTTCCTGCTGAGTTCGGACACAGGCGCCTTGCGCCCGGATAAGAATATGGCAAACTTTCGCGGCGATGTTGAAATCCTGTCGAGCGACGGTTTGCGGGTCATCACGCAGGAATTAAACGCCGCTCTCAATGGTGTGCAGGCGGACAGCCCAGGACCCGTTCAGGCCAGTGGTGCGATGGGCGATCTGACCGCAGGCGCCATGCAGATCGACACAAAAACCGAGGGCGGGCCGGTACATATGGTTTTCAACAAAGGGGTCAAGCTGCTATATGACCCGCAACAATCAGAAAGATAACCTGTGTTGTATCTGCGTGTATTGATGTTCTGCCTGCCGGTCGCCCTGTTCTCAACGGGGGTGTCGGCGCAGTCCGCGTCCATCGCATTCGGCTCGATCAAGGCTGATCCGTCGCAACCGGTGGAAGTCACCGCAGAGACATTGGACGTGAATCAGGCTGACGGGTCAGCTCGGTTTGTTGGCGACGTTGTGATCGTGCAGGGTGTTATGCGATTGTCGGCCGACAACGTTCTGGTGATCTACAAGCAGGACGAAACTGGCAAAACAGGCGTCGAACGGCTGGAAGCCACCGGCAATGTCATCCTTGTAAACGGTCCCGACGCGGCAGAGGCGGAGAGAGCCGAATACACCATCGACTCCGGAACCGTGGTGATGACGGGCAATGTATTGCTCAGTCAGTCCACCGGGACGCTGACGTCCAATCGCCTTGTTGTGAATCTGACTACTGGCACCGCCAGCCTGTCTGGCCGGGTGAAAACCATTCTGAACGGCGGCGGCGACTGATGGCCGCGCCCGCATTGACAGTCACCGACGGCAGCTCAGGTCTGCGCATCGAAAAGCTGCGTAAATCCTACAGCAAGAAGGTCGTCATCCGCGACGTCTCCATGTCATTGGACCGGGGTGAGGTCGTTGCACTGCTTGGGCCGAACGGCTCAGGCAAAACCACCAGCTTCTACGCGATTGCTGGTCTGGTATTCCCTGAGGCTGGCTCGGTTACCATCGATGGGCAGAATGCAACCACGCTGCCGATGTACCGTCGCGCGCGCATGGGCATTGGCTACCTGCCGCAGGAAATGTCGATCTTTCGCGGCCTGTCGGTGGAAGATAATATCTCCTCCGTGCTCGATATTGCGGTGAAACACGCCCACAAACGCCGCGAGCGTCTGGAAGAACTGCTGTCTGACTTCTCGATTGAGCATCTGCGCCGGGCGCCGGCGCTGGCGCTGTCTGGCGGTGAGCGTCGCCGCGTCGAAATCGCCCGCTGTCTGGCTGCGGATCCGAAATATCTGCTTCTTGATGAACCTTTTGCCGGGGTCGACCCGATCTCGGTCGGGGATATTCGCCATCTGGTTGGTGATCTGAAAAAACGCGGTATCGGCGTGCTGATCACCGACCACAATGTCCGCGAAACACTGGAGATCGTGGACCGCGCCTATATCCTGCATGATGGCAAGGTGCTGATGTCCGGCACACCGTCCGAAGTGGTCGAAAACGAAAATGTGCGCCGCGTCTATCTCGGGGACAATTTTCGGATCTCTTGATCCCTGCGGACACGGTCCAGCTGCGCAGTGACATGCCCGGTCTGCGCCTTGCCGCCCACCGTTAACAGCAGCGCGTCGTCAACCATTTGAGAACAGGTGGAAACCCGCCCCTGCTCATAAATGGGTAACCGTTTGACGCCGATTTGCATTGACTCTCTCGCCTGGTTGTCATCGAATTGACTCATGGCAAACCCGCAGTCCGATGCTGTCCTCGCTCCAGCCTTGTTAACAAGGCCCAGACGAATGCAATCGACTGTCTTGCCTAAATCCCACTTTCAGAACTGAAGCGAGAGCAGCCGGGCTTGGCCCGAGCTGGGTTTTGAGGGTCTATTTGTGAAGGAGATCACATGCGTTACCAAATCAGCGGAAAACAGATCGACATTGGCGAAGCGTTGCAGTCCCATGTGCAATCGGAGCTTGGCGTGGCGGTCGCGAAATATGCTGAACGCCCGACGGACGCCAATGTCGTCTTCTCGCGGTCTGCGCATGAATATGTTTGTGAAACGACCGTGCACCTGTCCACTGGTCTGACCGCGCAAGCAAAAGCGCATGCCACTGAAATCTATGCCGCATTTGAGGATTGCTGCGAAAAGATGGAGAAGCAGCTGCGTCGCTACAAGCGTCGGCTGAAGGACCATCACCGTGATCGGAGCGAGCCGGTTGAACTCTTTGGCGCAAGCTCTTATATCCTCGCCTCTGAAGACACCGGCACCGAGTCTGAACCAGAATCATTGCAGCCTATCATCGTCGCCGAGATGGAAACGCAAATTCCATCCCTTTCGGTTGGTGAGGCCGTGATGCAAATGGAACTGGCGGGCGCCCCGGTTCTGGTGTTTCGCAAAGAAGGCAAGGACGGCCTGAACGTCGTCTATCGTCGTGAAGACGGGAATATCGGGTGGATCGATCCGTAACCTGTCACGGCGTTTTACGTGAGTTGAGCGGAGCTATTGAAGTATGCAGATCTCTAACATCCTGAAGCCTGAGGCCGTACGTGTCTTTGGCGCTGCATCCAGCAAGAAGCGTCTGTTTCAAGAAATTGCAGATGTTGCTCAACTCGCCTACGGGCTCCCGGCGCAACCAACGGTCGAGGCTTTGCTGGATCGCGAAAGCCTTGGCCCCACCGGTGTGGGGCACGGTGTTGCCCTGCCACACGCGCGCCTTGATGGTCTGGACAAGGTTGTCAGTGTATTCCTGCTGCTGGAGACACCGCTGGAATTTGGTGCGGTGGATCGCCAGCCGATTGATATCGCCTTCGCGCTCTTTGCACCGGAGGATGCCGGCGTTGAACATCTCAAAGCGCTGGCACTGGTATCGCGCACGCTTCGTGAACAGAGCTTTTGCACCAAGCTGCGGGCCAACCCTGACCCGGCGACGCTTCATACCATCCTGACCGAGGATCAGTCGGTTCAGGCGGCCTGACGTTGCACACGTGCGGGCGGGCGTGTCAGCGCGCCCAGGCGTCAAACCCGAACAATATGTAATCGCGCTGGTAGACAGTTGCGATCTGTGCCTCCAGCGTGTCGTCATAAATATCCTGAAGACTATACGGCTGGTCGACCCCGGGTGCGTCCGGGGCGCTGGCTTTGGATTGGCCAAGCCACCGGGCAAGATCAGGCAAAGTCGTGGCCAGATCCTCTTCGCGTAGGATCAGATCTGGCGATTGTACAGCTGAAAACCCCGCAATTGTCTGCGCCTGAGTGGCCCAGCAGGCATCGGTGCGAAACCCGGTCTGACCTGAAAGATTGGCACCAATCACCTCGACAAAACTTGCAAAAGCCGTTCGATGCTGTTCGCGGGTATAGGATCCATGTGCAGGGTCCTTGGGCAGCGGAACCTTGAACTGTTTGCGCAGCAGATTACGGATCTGGCGCAATGTTCCTGTCTCTGACCCGAGAATGCGCGTGCAAAAGACATGATGCAGCCGGGCCGCCGGATGACGCAGAACGGTGAGGCTGCGGAACCCGGGATGGCCGCGCTTCCATTGCCGCAGCTGTTTTTGGTTCATCCCCTCAATCAAGGCGCCATCGCCGTCTGGTTCCTGCCCGGCCATCCAGCTGCGTATGACATCCGTCGGACCACCGCTGATCGGCAGATACAATAGCGGCAGCTGCTGCCCCGCGATGTAATCAGGCACTGCCGGGCCGCGCCGAGGTTCGAAATTCGGGGTCCGAGAGAGGTTGAAACGATCCAGCCGCGCCATCGCACGGTCAAGCTCCGAAGGATTGGCGACCTTCTCTTCCAGCGCAGCGGGGTTTTGCGGTTTGAGACTATCGTCAAGCTGCGCCAGCCGGGCATCGACACCCAGCCACTTTGCCAGTCCGTTGATCACCTCCAGATCCTGAAGATCCTCATAGGCCAGATAAAAGGCTGTCTGGCCAGACCTTTGCAGCCGGTTCAGCAATGTAAGCTGAAAACCCTGCAGCTCGGCAACGTGATGGGCAAATTCCTCCGCATCGACCGTCGCCAGCCCGTCCTTGCGGCGTTTCACGTTTGTCAATTTCCACTGGCCGGTACTGCGCGCGATCTTATGCGAGACATAGCTGTCTACCGGGTTCCGAGTCAGGATGATTTTGGCACAACGTGGATCGTCAAGCAGCGCGTCCAGAACGCGCGGGTCATGGTCGTGGAAGTAGCGAAAACCGTTCAACGCGCCCTCGGCGTCGCGGATCTGCGACAGAAATCCCAGAACGTCACTGTCGCGCTGTGCTTGTGTCCAGCCCAGCGTCGTCTCGCGGTTGGGATAGCCGATAAAATAGGGGTTAAAGGCCTCGCCGTGACAGGTGACGCCCTCAAGCGCGTTCAGATTGGCTTCGAGAAAATTGGACCCGGTCCGCATCTCCGCAAACACAACAAAGTAGTCAAAGTCTTGGGTCATGGTTCGCTATTGCACCAAATAGGGTTTGCGCGGCGTCTTCGGCATGTTCAACGGCCCCTGTTCCGCCGGGAAATCGCCCATCAGATAAGGGTGCATCCCCTGGTTCTTCAGATTTTGCAGAAACTGACCAAATCCCGCCAGATCCACCATCGTTGGCGCCGTCGTCAGATGGCGCTGCGCCTGTGCACCGAATTCATCCAGAATGGTCTGTAGGGGCTCCATCGGAGATTCGACAAATTCGGCCATCGACCAGATCCGCACACGCGCCTTTACGTATTTGGAGCGGAGAATTTCGATATGTTTCGCCTCGATCTGCTGCAATCGTGCCGCTTCACGTCGCAGGTCGGAGAAATTTCTGTTGGACCGGAACAGGGGCACCGCCCAGGCACCGGAAATCACCGAAACCTGTGCATTGGGGTCGCGCGCTACCAGCCAATTGATACTCTGATTGTCCTGCGGTCCAAACTGGAAACATTGCCGTTCACCACGGGTGTTCCAGATCAGATTGGTCAGAAACCCCTTGGGATGATAATCCCGTAGCTTGGCACTGTCGCTCAGACCGCCGTTCATCAGCGTCTGGCGGTCAGCAAATTCCACTCGCTCGGGGGCAAAAAGATGCCCATGAACCTTTGCGCCGGTGACCTGGGTCAACCACTCCTCAAAATTCTCGAACAGCTCTGTAAAACCCTGAAACATCGAGTAGGGGTTGCAGGTGATGCCATTCTCCAGCCCGTTGGCCGGAAGGCGGCTTTGCATATAAAGGCCGGGACGACCGCGGGTGCGCCGCTCAACCGCCTTGGAGAAAATCCGGTCTATCTTGCCCGGATTGGGTTCCGAGGTTTTCATCAGATCCGGCTGATCGCCCAAAAACGTCGAATAGAGCCGATCCGCATGAGGCCAGATTTTCCGCGCGACAAAGCAGTCGGACCGACGCAGCAGTTGCAGATGGTCGTCGTAGAAATTATGCGGCTTGCCCTGAAAATCGAACTTGGACAGGGTCAGGGACCGGCTTTCGATATTGCTGGAATAGAGTCGAACGAGGGTTTGGTAATAACTCTCATCCGGGATCCAGACCTTGCGAAAATACCGGTCGTAGCGCGGCCGGTCTGGGTCTTCCAGAATCGCCGAGAGTGTCTGCCGCGTCAGGCACCACCACTGACTGCCCATATGAGGCACCAGCCCGTCGGGGATCCTGCGCTTGATGCCCAGCTTGCGCTGAAGCGAGACATATTTGTCAAAAAGGTATCGGCGTTTCTTCCACGAGAAGGGAAAGCGCAGCGTGAACCGTTCCACATCTAGCCCGCCGACAATCCATGGCACATCGGCAGTGGTCGCGCTTTCGATGAAGTCGGTGCGGGGCCGGGCGGCAAGATAGTCCACCAGGTCAGACACCGGGCGCAGCGGCAGGCAGGACCCCGAAGCAAGAAACACATGCCGCACCGAGGGATATTTTGCCAGCATCAGCCCGGATGCGGATTGAGAGGCTGCGACGATGCCCCAGGTCCCCCATTCGCAGCGATGCCGCCGCGAGAACCGCACCATTGGATCACCTGCAAATGCGGCCTTGAAGGCAGAATATGTTGCCTGAGGGACCTTCTTATCAACGTGCAGAACAACGGGGCACCCGCCTGCGACCCAATGGCGCGCGACCTGTTCGGCCCGGTCCAGTGCCGTATGGACCAGCAAGACGATGCCAACCGTGCTCATGCCCAGTTGCCCTTGGACATCAGGCCAAGAATCTCCAGCTGGCGCCAATTGATGTATTTCTCGCTCCACTTGCACCAGAGTTCTGGCTGATCCTCTACGGCCTTGGCGTAGGCTTTGTATTCGGCCGATCCCGCATAATGCTGTTCACGCAGCATCTCTTCCTCGGCCTTGGTCACAAACGTGTGGAGGAATTTTGTGTGCAGCAAGGCGCCGCTGGCCTTTTCACCACCATCCGTTTCATAGACCTGATTGAGGCCGCGTGGCAGCAAGGCATGGGTCGAGCTGACATAGGTATAGCGGCGATCCCATTTCACCAGCGGGATCTTGTTCAGCGCCGGTGCTTTCTTTGGTTGATCGGCAAAAAAAACACGCGCCCGCGGCCCTCCCTGGATCCACAGGTTGCCATAGATCGGATTGCGCTTGATCGAGTAGTTGCCGCTGTCGAACCAATTGGCGATTTCGAGCGGATCCTGTCCGGCGCGATAGGGAACGGCATCCAGTTTCCCTTTTGGATAGACGTCAATCAGCATGGCCGAGAAACTACGGATCGCAGAATTGTCGAGCCAGTCGGTCAGTGCCCGCAGCGGACGACTGTCGCAGAACGGGTAGATGAACAGCTCATCCGGGTCGACGACCAGCACCCAGTGACCATGGGCGTAGCGACGTTTCAGATGGTTCATCCAATCAATGCCGAAACCGGCACGCTTGTAACTGGCCACTGTGTGCCAGACCGAGACATCGGGCTGGCCTTGCAGATATTCGCGCGTGCCGTCGACCGATCCATTGTCTACGACGAGGAAATGATTGACGCCCAGTTTGCGATAGTAATCGAGGAAATATGGCAGCCGGATCTGTTCATTGCGCAGGGTTGTCACCAGCAGTATGTCACCGGGCCGGATCTGATCGGTCTGATCCTGAACCGCTGACAATTCGCGGGACTTGCGCATGGCACGCAGGATCCGGCGTTTCCGCCGCAGCCGCATGCGATAAGACTCCCAAAGGCTCAAGACTGCTTCCATCCCCGGTTGCAAAGGTGCCGTGTCGGACTGTCGTCAACCCGACCGCATCACCGCCAGCGACATTCCGCACAATATGCCATGTAAGCTATTTGGAAACAATGAATTTGGGATTGACGGTGTTGTTGCGAAATGGCTCCCGCAAAGCCCCTCAGGCGGCTGCGAGGCACGCGTCCAGAGCTGCCCGTTCCAGCCGATAGGCGCGGCTGTCCGCCTCACCGTCGCGTTCGTCGCGCCACCGGCAATAGGCCACCATGCGCCAGTGGAACCAGGGTTTCAGCTCCAGGTAGCGCGCCACGACCTGCGGATCAGGGTAGGCCGCCAGGAATGCCGCCTCCTCAACTGCCGATAACGGTGCACCGCGATAGACTTGCTGCATTGCCGGAGACAGGAATAGCGCGACGTCCTCTGCCGGATCCCCGATCTGTGGGCATTGCCAGTCGATCAATGTCAGCTGCCCATCGCAGGTCACTATGTTGCCAGGAACCGGATCCCCGTGGATGAGTCTAGGGACGCCAAGCGGTGCGACAGGTCTCGTGGGTTCAATCCGCAACAGGTCATTGCCCATGCGACAATGGCCCAGAATGGTGCGGGTCTGGGCGGCAATCTCTGCGCTGCCAGATATGCCGTTTGGAAGATCTGGAATGACAGGCTGTGTGTGCAGACGTCCCAGCAGTTCTGCCACATGGGTGGTACCGGAGGACCAGGTCACCCCGGGCGAGTGTTGATAGGCCAGCCAGTCGCGCCCTTCGAACTGACCCGCGGCCAGCGGAGTCGGCACCATGCCAGTGCGGTAAAGCGCGCTGAGTGCCGCCTGCTCGCGTGAGGGATCATTGGCAAACAGCGGGTTGGCATTGCCTCTGCCATAGAGCTTCACAACAATACCGCCCAACCGCCAGACCCGGTTGGAGCGACCGCCCAGCAGCGGACATGGCGCAGCGTCGCTCAGGCCGAGGCCAGCGAGATGCGCAAGAAAACGTGTTTCGAACTGTGTCCGATGGTGTTGCAGGTCAGGCTCCGTCGCTATGGTCTGTGTTACCACACAGTCCAGGTCTTCGGTGCCATTATGCGTCAGACTGCAGGTGCCGTAGGTTCACGCAATGCTGTCACCGATGACGCCAAAATCGCCGAGCCGCCCTCAAGGATCAAGGCCACTTCGTTGCCCCGCATCTGAGTTTCTTTCACCCTAGTATAGGTCTCAGCAGTATCGGAGAGAACGATTTCACCGTTTTTCTGGCTTTCCAGCGTGAAACTATAGCTGCCAGCATCAAACGCGTACCCGTCATCGTCAATACCCTGCCACTGATACGGCTCGGCAGTGACCGGTAGGCTGATCCGCTGAACTTCCTTGCCGCTATCATCCTTGACCACCAGGTGAACAGTGTCCGCGATCTGGGCTGGATTGGGCGACACGGTGACAGGATTGGTCCCGTCAAAATAGGCAGGCGCCGCAGACCGGGTTTCCATACCGACCCAGCCCGACATAGCTGCCATATTGGCGAGACCCAATTGGGCCTGGATACCTTCCAGAACCTCATTGCCCTGAACCTGCTGCTCGACCATGGAAAACTGTGCCAGCTGCGCAGAGTACTCTGTCGAATCAATGGGTTCCAAAGGGTCCTGATATCGCGCCTGCGCCGTGAGCATCTTCAGAAACGTCTCAAAGTCAGAGGCAATTCCGGTGGCTTTTTTCGGTTCCGGCGCGGCGGTCGCTGCCTGTTGCTGTTGCGGTGCCGCAGCACCCGATACAGTTGTCATCGTCTTACATCCTCATATCAAGCCCAACCTCACCGAGGTTGAGTGATTGTGTCATCGGTTCTACGGGGAGATCGGCCATCTCTTCCTCGCCACGCCCTGCGGATCGACCCGCTGGGGTATGGGAGGCGTCATGGCCACCGCCCTGATTGGAGGTCTCACCGCCTGAGAACTGGAACGAGATATCCTCAAATCCCATGCGCCGGAATTCATCCGCCAGTTCGTTGATATGGCGGCGCATCAGATCGCCGGTTTCGGCGCGTTCGGTCTGGATCATGACGCTGACGCCGGTATCCGTGACTGAAACACGCATATTCACATGCCCCAGCTCCTTGGGATTTAGAGCAACGTCAACGTTGCGATCCCCTTTCATCGCGAGGGCTTCGGCCATCTGATTCGCAATCAGACGAGGGGTTTCCGGCTTGTGAACGGTTCCCGGGCTCACGGTTGCCTCGGTCAGCAATTGCGCCAGGCCTGGTAGTTCCATTCCTGTGCTGCCGCCTGTGACCTTGGCCCCTCCGGCCTCTGCTGAGGTCAGCGAATCAAGCGCTAGCGCCGAAGTGGCGTTGGCGCTGGGCATCGCGGCAGTCAGGGTCCCGGCACCAAGGCCGAAGCGGGCCGTCGAATAGGTGCCCTGCGGGATATGTGCAGCGGTCTGAGCGGCTGTGTTCTGCTGTACCTGCTCAGACGCGGCGCGCCGGGCTTCAAATTTCTCTCGTACGGGCGGCGGTGCTGCCTCTACCGGGATCGGTGTTGCCGTCCGCTGTTGCTCGACGGGCTGGGTCTGCTGCGCCGAAGGGGGTTTAACCGCCTCCTTTGCCGCTTCAGACTGCGGTGCAGTTGCAGCCAGCGACTGCGCGGTTTTTTGCTCCGCCTGAGTACGTGCTGTGGACTGCGCAAGGGCATCAGTGCCTGCAGGCTGGCGGTTCAATCCTGCACCGGTGCCAGGCACCTCGGGCGTCGCTGTGCGGTGATCACCGGTCAATTGTCGATCCGCCTTGGCTTCGGCGCTCGTCGGATCGCCTTTCAGCGCAAGCTTTTGATTCGCCTCTGCCGCGGCGCGTTCCGGCATGCTGGCTGTCTCAGACTGCGCCCCTTGAAGCCCTCCGTTGCGGGGATCACCCACCGCCTGTTCCCCGGCTTCAGATTGTTGGATCATCGCAGCGGACCCGGCAGTTTTTGCAGCATCCGAGGCTGCTTTAAGGTTAGCAGCCTGATCATCCGACGCGCCGTCAACCGTTCTCTCGGATTGCATCGCCTGCTTTCCGCTTTCGGCATCGGGATCAGATGATCCATCGGTCTGACTGCCGCTCTGGCCGATCGCCACTGGCGCAGGATGCGCGCTGGGCACCTCATGCTGTTCAGCTGTCGTTTCCGGCTGAACCATCACGATTTTGGGGTCTTCAGAAATCTGTTCTTCGCTCGACGTATCTTGCCGGGCTTCGTCGATGGGCGCCTCAGCGTCACCATCCTGTACGGTTTGATTCGCTTTTTCCGAAGCGCCGGACGCTGAGGTCTGCTGTTCTGCGAGTTCCTCAACCTCGGTCACCGCGGTTTCTGCGCTATCCGAAGATTTTGCAGTCTCTGCCATAACCGCGTCAAAGCTTGCGCCTTTACGCGATTTTGCCGATTCGCCTTGCTGGATCTTCTCCGATCCCTGCGCTCCACCAGAGGTGGGAGTCGTAAGTGCGTTGATAAACATTGGCTTCCAGACATTCTATCTCGATCCATGCACCTTAACGCCAATCGGTTACGGCAATTTTAACCGATCATCCGCCAAAATAGAAAAAATCGAAGCAATTTCGACGTCTCAGAATGAGGTACATCATGGAACAGATTGCTCAACTACCGGCGCTACAGCGCCCCCAAGCGATCAAACCGCCACAAGACCCGCTGCGCAAAGCAGCTCAGGAACTTGAGGCGACCTTTCTTACAGAAATGTTGAAATCCGCAGGCCTTGGCGAAAGCCGCGAAACCATGGGCGGCGGCGCGGGCGAAGATCAGTTTTCCAGTTTTCTTGTGCGCGCACAGGCGGAGCAGATCTCCAAAGCAGGCGGTATCGGCCTGGCAGAATCACTTTATCACGCATTGAAAGAGGCACAGACCAATGACTGATCAGACACCGCAACAACTGATTGAGGAACTCGATTCCCTGCTTGATGCCGAACGCGCGGCATTGGTCAGTGGCAATCTGCAGGCGCTGGAGCCGCTGCTTGCAAAAAAAGAGGCAATCATCACGACGCTGAATATGACAGCCGATCTGGAGCGCGAGGCTCTGGAGCATGTCCAGGGCAAGGTTTCGCGCAATCAGGTACTGCTCGATAGCGCGATGGAAGGTATTCGGGCGGTGGCTGCCCGGATGGCCGAACTGCGTCGTGTGCGCAAGGGGCTGGATGTCTATGATCAGTCGGGGCGGAAAACCCGCTTTGCGACCGGGGGCACACCCAGCTTGGAAAAACGGGCATAACCAGCCCAATTTAGGGAAAATTCTAGCAATGGAATTTCCGGCATTAGCACTCCTTTAGCACATAGTAGGCCAATGTCACTTTGCACCTTCCAAAGAGGGTGGCGCGGAAGCCGGACGGCGGAACGCATAGTCAGAAAGACGTCAGAGAGCGCCCTTCGGGGCAGGGAAACCAGAGGTCAAAACGCCTCTAATCAAAGGAATACATGCTATGTCCAGCATTCTGACTAACAACGGCGCAATGGTTGCACTGCAGACCCTGCAGTCCGTGAACAACAGCCTTGACGAAACGCAGAGCCAGATTTCGACCGGTAAACGTATCGGTTCGGCCAAAGACAACGCGGCCGTTTGGGCGATCTCCAAAACCATGGACTCCGACATCGCCGCCTATAAGTCGGTTCAGGAATCCCTGGGCGTTGGTGAGGCAACTGTTGCTGTTGCTCTGTCCGGCGCGGAGCAGATCGTTGAAACTCTGACCGAGATGCGGCAGCTGGCGGTTTCCGCGAACTCGGAAAACGTTGACCATGCTAAGATTCAGGACAGCATTGCCAAGAAGGCGGCGCAGATCGAGTCGATCATCGACTCTGCTGAATTCAACGGCGCGAACCTGCTCGATGATACGGTCACCACTGCACTGACTGTTCTGGGTGGACTGGATCCGGCCGCAGATACAATCACTGTGACCTCGATCGACTCGGCAGCAAACATCAGCACAGCGGGTATCACCAGCATCACCGACGTTGCCACCGCGTCTACTGCTCTGACCGAGATCGAAACCATGCTGGGCAACGCAATTGATGCGGCAGCTCAGCTGGGTGCGGACTCCAACCGTCTGTCCGACCAGGGCATGTTTGTGTCGAAACTGTCCGACTCCCTGACAATGGGCGTCAGCACCATGACCGACACAAATATGGAGGAATCCTCTGCAAGGCTGAAGGCGCTGCAAACCCAGCAGCAGCTGGCGGTGCAATCATTGTCGATTGCAAACCAGGCGCCACAGACCCTGATGCAGCTGTTCCGTTAATGACAGCTTGATCTGGGGCGCTGTTGCGCGCCCCAGATCCCCTATCGCAGAGAATCTGTAGATTACATGTTAGGATAACACGTGAATGCCCTTCTAAAGGCGAAGAGCGCCTATTCGGCGGCGAAGGCCCCGACCCGAACTGCAAAGAACCTCGAATATGAAGTCATTGCCCGAGTAACACGTCGCATGGTTGCGGCCGCACAGAAAGGTAAGCCTGGGTTTACCGAACTTGCCGCAGCGCTCACCGACAACCGTAAACTCTGGTCGATCTTTTCAATCGAAGTTGCAAGTCCAGGGAACCCACTCCCGGATGAACTGAAAGCTCAGTTGCTCTCGCTTGGGGAATTTACCCATCAACACACCAGTAAAGTCTTGGCCCGTAAAGCGGACGTGCGGCTGCTGGTGGAAATCAACACGGCCATTATGCGTGGCCTTCGCAGCGGAGCGTCCTGAATATGAGCGGATTGGTCCTGAAACTTGCCCCGAAAGAGCGGGTATTGGTGAATGGTGCAGTAATTGAAAACGGGGATCGGCGCAGCCGGTTGTCGATCGTAACTCCGGATGCAAACATCCTGCGCCTGCGCGATGCCATCCACCCAGAAGAAGCCAATACGCCGGTACGTCGCGTCTGCTACGCCGCGCAGCTGGTCCTGTCTGGCGATGTTGACGGCGAGGAAGATCGCTTGCAGATGTTGCGCCGGATTGAAGAGCTGAGCCAGGTCTTCACCGATCCGGACAGTCGCGCCTCGCTGGCAGAGGCCACTGATGCGGTTCTCTCCGACAACCATTATCGGTGCTTGAAAGCGTTGCGCACCCTCTTGCCACGCGAAGACCGGTTGATGGCAGTGCGCCCATCGTGAGTTCTCAGCCGATCATGCCGGAAACGGCATCGTCGGCTGGAATTGTCATCACAGAGAATGATCAGGCCGCCTTGGGCCTGTGAAGCACAATCCAGGTGTGGGCGTCAAAGCGGGCGTCTCACACAGAGCTTGAGTTTGAATATTCTGC
The DNA here is from genome assembly GCF_048056635.1 of Phaeobacter sp. JH20_08. Lineage (NCBI taxonomy): Bacteria > Pseudomonadati > Pseudomonadota > Alphaproteobacteria > Rhodobacterales > Roseobacteraceae > Phaeobacter > Phaeobacter sp. JH20_08. The sequence goes on from NZ_JAYMVV010000012.1 coordinate 208,393, forward strand.
CTCGCCTCATGTACATATGGTGATAACGGCAGAAACACCAGTCAAACGGCGGACATCCCGGTTGGATCCGCTGGCTCAGAGCGAATTGCTCGTCCCTCGGATCGATTGGCAGACGCAGCATCTAACGGAATCAGCATCAATGAGATCACTTGCGTGGTGCAGCGGCCCGCCCAGACCACCTCAATGTCGCCATTCTTATCTGTAGCGGCGGGGCGCATTTTACCAAATGCTTGATCGATATGGCAGATGTCGGCGGCCTTTCATCTGCGACAGATTGCTGTGATGCTGATCACTTCGCCTTGGATAGATCTCTGGTTGGAGCGCGTGCACACAGGATAGCTATGCGCCCTGTTCTGGACCGTGCGCGGCGTCTGAAGCAGGTTCGATATCCCTGACATGAGGCATTGGCGCAGTTTTCAACCAGCTGGAGAAGCTGCTGCTCCGTCCCGTCAGAACCCGGCGCGGCCTGTGCGGATCACAAACCTCTCCATACGTCAGTCTGCTCACAATCTGCATCTGCTCGCAGGACGTCGTCTTGACTACGCGGATGTACTGCTGGCGTCCGTCGATAGAAACCGGGGTACAAGATTGCCCTATCGGATCGCCACGGCGCGTCGCATCATCAGCATCAGGCGGTTGAAACTGCTCTGTATCCCTTCCGGGTCTGCTCTACCGAAAAAGGAATCCAACTCAGGCCAGAGCTTTACGGCCTGATCAAGCGTGACGTCGTTGCCCTCGGAGTAAAGGCCTGCGCGAATCATAACCTCGGATTGCTCATAGGCGCCCAGGTATTTGCGAACATCCAGAATCGCTGCATTCTCGTCAGGCGATGCAGCGGCGGGCAGGCTACGGGAGACGGAACGCGAAACGTCGACAGCCGGAAACCGCCCCCGCTCCGCGATTTCGCGGTTGAGCACTATGTGACCATCAAGGACGCCTCGCAAAATATCTGCAATCGGCTCATCCATATCGGAGCCTGCAACCAGAACACTGAAAATAGCTGTGATATCCCCCTGATTCTCGTTCCCGGGACCGGCTCGTTCGCAGAGGCCGGTGATCAGCGGAGTGACCGAAGGCGGGTATCCACGCAGTGCCGGAGCCTCGCCGGATGAAACGGCAATTTCTCTATGTGCCTCGGCAAACCGGGTCACCGAATCTGCCAGGAACAAGACATTTTTCCCCTGGTCGCGAAAGTGTTCAGCAACCGCCATAGCCGACCAGGCGCAGCGACGGCGAACCAGTGCCGACTGATCCGATGTGGCCGCGACGACCACCGCACGCTTCATCCCCTCGGCACCCAGCACGTCCTTGACGAAGTGGTTGACCTCGCGTCCGCGTTCGCCAATGAGCGCAATAACAACCACATCAGCTTCCATATTCTGCGCCAATGTTGACAGCAGCGTGGATTTCCCCACGCCGGATCCGGCAAAAAGTCCGATACGCTGACCTTTTACAATCGGCAGAATCGTATTGAACACCGCCAGCCCAGTGGCGAGTCGTTCTCCCATCGGGCGCCGTGAGGCGGCTTTGGGCGGCGAAGCCATCAGGTCCCGCGTGGCTTCGCCGCGCATGAGAGGACGTCCGTCCAATGCTGCACCAAAGGGATCAATCACCCGGCCGATCCAGCTGTCAGAGGGCGCAAAATCCGGCGTCGGATGCAGAAGTACAGCATCGCCAATCGCCACGCGATCTGGCGCTGTATCAGGTAACATGCTGACTTCACTGCCAGAAATCCTCATGACTTCGCCCTGCAACGGGTCGCTTCCGGCTCTGCGCAGAATCAGGCGGTCACCGATACGTGCCTGGCCGTTCAACCCCGATACCGTGATTGCACCACCTGATATTTCCGACACCCGACCCACCGCCGAAGACAGTCTTTTGTTCGCCAAATCCTGAGTCAATGCGTTGATGGCTGAGATCATGTTCTGGTGTCTCCAACTGTTCCTGAAAACAATTTCTAAAGGAATTGGGGTTAAGCCTTGATTGAAATTGATCGAGGGAGAAGCCCCGGTGTTTAAAGAACTGAACGTCTTTAAGATTGCCTACTCAATGGCGACCCACGCAGGGAAGCGCCAGGCATTGGTGTCACAGAACATCGCCAATGCCGACACGCCAGGCTACCATGCCAAGGATATCAAGCCTTTCAAAGAGGTATACGCTCAGGGTTCGCGCCCCGGCGACATGATCGCCAGCCGCTCCAACCATCTGAACGGTGCCTCAGGCAATGGGATGGACTGGGCTGTGACCCAGACCAACAACAGCACTGACCCCAACGATAATTCCGTCTCGATCGAAACCGAAATCCTGAAAGGGGTCGAGGTGAAGCGGCAGCATGATCGTGCTTTGGCGATATACAAATCGTCGATGAACGTTTTGCGCAGCAGCCTTGGCCGGAACTGAGGAGGTTAGATCATGAGCGAGTTTTCCAAGTCCCTTTCCGTTTCCGCAAGCGCACTGAAGGCACAGGCAAGCCGTCTGCGCCACGTGTCGGAGAATATTTCCAATGCGGACACGCCCGGTTATCGCCGGAAGACCGTCCCGTTCGAAGCGGTGCGAGATCTGCGCACGGATGTCGAGAAGGTCGAAGTTGGTCCGGTGCGTCTGGACCGGTCAGACCTGGAGCAGATCTTCGATCCCTCGCATCCGCTGGCTGACGACAGCGGTCATTACGAAGGGTCCAACGTCGATCTGATGATCGAGATTGCCGACGCCCGTGAAGCTCAGCGCAGCTACGAGGCCAACCTCAAGATGTTCGAACAGGGGCGGCAGATGTCGTCCTCGCTGATGGAACTGCTGCGCAGATAACATCGAAATTTTCTGAAACACACTGACATACTTGGAGATCCAGAATGGATATTCGCAGTCTTTCCGCCACAAACGGCTATGCCGCAGCGCGTCCCGCAACCAAAGTTGACCCCGAGCACGCGCCAACAAGCGCCGAAGCCCGGATCAAGGCCAGCTTTGAGGAATTTGCCGGCACGCTCCAACAAAGCGAGCAGGTCTCGGTCACCGCCATGACCGGCAACGGCGATCCGCATGCCCTGGTACAGGCACTGGCACAGACGGAGCTTGCCGTGGAAACCGCAGTGACCGTGCGCAACAAGGTCGTCGAAGCCTATCAGGAAATCCTGCGGATGCCGGTGTAAGCCGATGATGAGCGAAGGGCTTTTCTACGACACTCTGCGCCAGGCTCTCTGGGCTGCGGTCATGATGTCGACGCCGGTTCTGCTGGTCGCGCTGGTTGTTGGCCTCGCGATCGGCCTGTTTCAGGCTCTGACATCGGTGCAGGAAATGACCCTGACCTTTGTCCCGAAGCTTACCGCCATTCTTGTCGTTTTCTGGATGACCATGGGGTTCATGACGCAAACCCTGGTCGCCTTTTTTGATGGGCACGTTGTGCCGCTGATTTCAGGAGGTCTGTAATGGGAGACACCGGTTACACCACCTTGTCCCGCCAATCCGGTCTGATGCGCGAAATGCGTGTTGTGGCAAACAATATCGCCAATTCCGCCACCACCGGCTACCGGGCTGAAGGCTTGATCTTCTCGGAGTTCATCCAGTCTGCCCCCGGCCAGGAATCCCTGTCGATGGGGCGGGCCAACATCCGTAACACCTCCATGGCACAGGGGGCGCTGACCCAATCCGGCGGTGACCTCGATCTCGCTATTGAAGGCGACGGTTACTTCATGGTCGAAACTCCGATGGGTGAGCGCCTGACCCGGTCGGGGGCGTTTTCAACCAACGCCGAAGGCGATCTCGTCACTATGGATGGCCATCGGGTTCTGGATGCGGGCCGGGCGCCGGTCTTCATTCCGGGGGATGCCAAGTCGATCAAATTCGGCGCCGATGGCACGCTGAGCGCGGACGGTCGCGCGCTTGGGCAGATCGGCATTTTCAAGCCGGAAGAGAATTACCAGATGGTCCGTGAAGACGGGGTCATGTTCCGTGTTGATGGAGAAATCGAAGTGGCCGGAGAAGCGCGCGTGCTTCAGGGCTTTCTCGAAGGCTCCAACGTCAATGCCATCTCTCAGCTGGCCCGCATGGTCGAGATTCAGCGTGCCTATGAAATGGGCCAGAGCTTTCTTGAGACCGAACACGAACGTGTCCGCAACGCCATCAAAAACCTGACTAAGTCGTAGGAGTACCCCCATGCGCGCCCTCAAGATCGCCGCAACCGGAATGACCGCGCAGCAACTGCGTGTAGAGACGATTTCGAACAACCTCGCCAATATGAATACCACTGGTTACAACGCACGGCGTGCGGAGTTTGCGGACCTGCACTATCAGCAGGTGACGCGGGCCGGCACGGTAAATGCCTCTGATGGAACCGTGCTGCCAACCGGTGTGCAGGTCGGTCTTGGTGTGCGTGCCTCGGCGATTTCCATTCACCTGGCCCAGGGTGCCCTGACCCAGACCGGCAACGATCTGGACGTCGCAATTGACGGGAAGGGCTATCTGGAGGTTACCCTGCCGTCCGGCCAATCCGCCTACACCCGTGATGGCGCGCTCAAACGGTCGGCCGAAGGGTTGATTGTCACCTCCGACGGGTTCACCGTGTCGCCGGATATCACCATCCCGACCGATGCACGCAATGTGTCGATCAATGCCGAGGGCGAGGTCTACGCCTATTTCGACGAGGCCGCCGAAGGCCAGTTGATGGGACAGCTGACACTTGCCGGCTTCTCCAATCCCAAGGGTCTCGAAGCGCTGGGCAGCAACCTCTTTGTCGAAACCGAAGCCTCCGGCGCAGCCAGCGTGGCGACGCCCGGCGAGAATGGTCTTGGTACTCTGCGCCAGGGCTACCTGGAGGCCAGTTCCGTCGATGCCGTGCGCGAGGTCACCGAGCTGATCGAAGCGCAGCGCGGCTATGAAATGAATGCCAAGGTCATCTCTGCCGTCGATCAGATGATGGGCGCAACCACACAGGTCCGCTGATGAAACCGATCCTCGCCATTATGATGCTGCTCTGCGCCGAGCCTGTCTGGGCCGATATACTGGTCCCCGTGCGCACCATCCGCGCCAAGGAAATCGTGACGGCCGAGGATCTGGTTCTGAAACAGGCCGAGGTGCTGGGCGCGATCTCAGATCCTGCTCTCGTGATCGGGCAGGAGGCGCGCGTGGCACTCTATGCGGGGCGGCCGATGCGTCCCGGTGATGTCGGCCCTCCGGCCATCGTCGATCGCAATGATCTGGTCACCATTCGTTTCAAACGTGGTGGACTTACCATCCTCGCCGAGGGCCGCTCGCTTGGCCGTGGCGCAGATGGAGAGGCCATACGTGTCATGAATTTGTCGTCACGCACAACCATCAGCGGGCGGATCGCCGCAGATGGAACAGTTGAGGTAAACTGATGAAAAATAGAATTTATTTGGCAAAATCCGCCCTTGCTGGTGTGATCATGCTCAGCGCCTGCGGACGGCTCGACCATGTTGGCAAGCCTCCCACGTTCAGCCCGGCAAATGAATCGCCCGAGCATGTCGCCATGCTGTTTCAGGGGCTGCCGGTCGATACCCAGACACAGCGTCCGGTTGACCAGGCCTCGCTCTGGAGCGGCTCGCGTCAGTCGCTGCTTGGGGATCGGCGGGCAACCAAACGGGGCGATATCCTGACGGTCGTCATCGAGATTGACGAAGAGGCCGAAATTTCAAACGACACCAAACGGTCCCGCTCCGGGTCCGAGAGCTTGGCGCTGCCGCAGCTGCTGGGCCTGCCGCAGCGGATTGACCGGAAATTGCCGGACGGTGCCACGATGGCTGATGCCGTCGATATCGGCAGCAGCAGCAGCTCGGGTGGCAAAGGGTCCGTGAAACGGAGTGAGAAACTGGAACTGCGGGTTGCCGCGACTGTGGTCGATGTCCTGCCGAACGGTGTTCTCTCCATCAACGGTACGCAGGAGCTGCGCGTCAACTTTGAGATGCGCGAATTGCTGGTGACCGGTTATGTCCGCCCCGACGATATCAGCCGTCAAAATGAGATCACCTACGACAAGATCGCGTCCGCGCGGGTCTCATATGGTGGCCGCGGCCAGATCACTGATGTCCAACAACCGCGTTACGGCCAGCAGGTGCTGGACGTGATCCTGCCATTCTGAGGCCTGCACATGCTGTCAAAACTACTGCCTGTCATTCTACTGCTGGTCGGAACTGCCGGAGGTATCGGCGCCGGGATCATGATGGCTCCGGCACCGGCCCCAGAAGACCACGCTGAGGATAGCGGCGAACATGCCGAGGAGATCACTCCGGAGCTGCCGGGTGATGAGGAAGAGCAGCGCGAATACATCAAGATGGCGAACCAGTTCGTGGTTCCCGTTGTCGAGCGCGAACAGCTGTCCTCGCTGGTGGTGGTGTCGCTCAGCCTGGAAACCAAGGCTGGCATGAACGAGAAGATCCACGCTTATGAACCCAAGTTGCGGGATATCTTTCTGCAGGTTCTGTTCGATCATGCCAATATGGGTGGCTTTCGCGGGGCCTTCACCCGATCCGACATGTTGACACCGCTGCGGACCGCGCTGCGTGAGGCCGCGCAGAAACAACTGGGCAAAGATATCTATGACGTCCTGATTGTAGAGATGTCGCGACAAGACGTCTGACCAATGCACTGCCGAAAAGAGAAAGGCCGGTTCATTTGAACCGGCCTTTCTCTTGGATGCCATCCTGTGTCAGGTGGCTCAGTCCATATTCATCAGGCGATTGTGCAGTTTTTGCGCCTTGTCTTTCTTGACCCTCAGGCGCTCTTCGATCGCCATTGTCTCCACCGCGTGTTTGCGACCGAATGCCTTGCGCAGATTGTCCATTGCCCGCAGTTTCTGTGCCGTGATCTGCGCCAGTTCCATATTCAACTCTCGACGGGCGCGGGTATGCCAGCCTTGCCACAGAAGATCGGCACCAAGCGCTTTCATTGCATGGTCGGAGCTGGCCAGATCGCGGCTGTCTTTGATCTGCTGGTCCAGCTTAGTCAGCTGGCCGCGCACGCGGGCTTCCGCATCCAGAACCGGCTTTACCTTGGCATGTTCCTGCAGATACAGGGCTTCGGTCACATCGGCCATCTGATCGAGCATTTTCTGCTTCATCACACCATCCCCTTGGCCCGTTGGCGCATGTTCTCCGCAAAGCGGATCGCGGCGGCAACCGGCGCATAATGCTCTTCGTGAATTTCCTCGCCGATCTGAACCGCGGCATGCAGGGCGCGCGCGGTCGGCGGATCGCTATGGATCGGGACACCATTCTCATTGGCAACTTCGCGAATGATAGCAGCGACTTCATCCACCCCCTTGGCCACACAGACAGGCGCCTGTCCTGGTGCGCGGTCCCATTTCAATGCGACAGCGTAATGAGTCGGGTTGACGATAACGACATCTGCCTTTGCCACATCTGCGACGCCCTGGCCCATGGCAATCTGATGGGCCTTTTGTCGGCGGGCGCCCTTTAGATGCGGGTCGCCTTCGGACTCTTTGCTTTCGTCCATGATTTCCTGGCGGGACATCATGTTTTTCCGATTGTGCTCTGCCTGCTGAAACGCGGCATCGATGACACCAATACCCAGTGCGATGATCAGCGCGAGGATGAGAAACTCCAGTGCCAGCTGCGCCATCATCATCACGACGACAAAAGCGCCGGTGGCAGAAGACGCGATCATATCCGGCAGCCGATAGTTCAGGTAGACACCCATGCAGACCGAGTAGAGGATCAGCTTTACGGTGCTCTTGAAGAACTCAAAAAGGCCCGAACGCCCGAATTTATTCTTGGCATTGGAAATGATCGAGATCTTTGAGAGTTTTGGCTCCAGCTTGCTGGGAGCAAAAACCAGGGCCCGCTGGGCGACAATGGACAGGAAAACAGCGGCCATAGGGACGATAAAGATCGGCAGACTTGAGGTCCCGACAGCCATCATGATCCCGCCAACCGGCACGGTACCGGCGCCGTTGAAGAATAGTTCTGCCAGCCGGTCGGGTTGATCGAGAAACGACATCAATATCGTGCCGATTTCGGCGACAACGTCTGCCCCCGACACGTAAATCGCGATGATCAGCCCGAGATAGGACGCCGCCACCGACAGGTCGGTAGATTTTGGAACTTCACCTTTTTTCCGAGCTTTCTCAAGCTTCTGCGGTGTTGGTTCATATGACTTGTCTGAGTCGTCGTCGCTCATTTCATCCCCTCACCCGGATTGGCAAAGAAGCTCATAAGCGCGGTGCTCCAGATATCCAAGATCATCGGGCTGGCAACCATCAGGATTGCGAGACCTCCGAAGGTAACCACCGGCGCACCGACAAAGGCCACCATCAGCGCGGGCATGGCGCGGTTGATGACACCCAGTGTCAGATTGTAGACCATCGAGCCGATCAGGAACGGTGCAGCGAGAGAGAACCCCATCGCAAAGGCGCGCGAAACACGGTGTACACCCCAATCCGACAGGCCAGATGCCGCCGGAAATTCACCCACCGGGAACATCATGTAGCTGTAGATTATGAATTCAGCCACACGGATATGAAGACCCAACATGACCGCCAGCGCCAATCCCGAGATCAACAGGACGGCGCCAATAGCGGGCATTGGCTCGGCACCGATACCGCCCAGAACCTGTGCGAGAGACGTCGACTGCGCGGCAATTGTTCCGGCGATCTGGATTGCATGAACAAACATGCGGATCGCGACCCCGAGGGCCAGACCAACAACGGCTTCACTCAGCGCGAGACTGGCGTAATGCAGCGGGCTGGCCGGTTCCGGCAGCAACGGCAAGGCCGGCGCCACGATAAATGTGAACGCCAGCGAAATGGCCAGTTTGATCCGCACCGGGACATATTTTTCGCCAAAGGCGGGTAGTACGGACACCATGGCCGCAACCCGCAGAAAGACGATTGCCCCATGCCAAAAGCCGGCGCCCAGAAGGGCGACCAGCTCAGGCGGCAGAAAGCCAATGCTCATGCCGGAACCATGCCTACCAGGGCAGGTCTGGCCTCAAGTCCGATTTCCTCGAAAGACAAAACCGGATTGAGGATGCCGCGTGATTTCAGGATTGTCCGCAGGTATCGACGACGCCGGGTCGAGGTAACAACCGCTGCAAAAACGCCCTGTTCTGTCGTGCTGTTCAGTCGGTCGCTCAGCCCCTCGGCCAGTCGGTTGAACTGATCCGGCGGCAGCGCGATATCGACGGCGCCACCCTGAGCGTCGATCTGGTAGGTAGAGAAGGTCTCTTCCCATTCCGGGGCCAGCTGGATCAGCGGAATGGTCCCATCCTCGCGCTTCATCTCACCAACCAGCTGGAAACCGAGACGTTGGCGCACATGCTCACAGATGATCTCGGGCTGGTTGGTATGGAGGCGTGCCTCGGCAATCGATTCGAGAATGAGAGGCATGTTGCGGATGGACACCCGCTCCTCCAGAAGCAGACGCAAGACGCTGTGCAACGTGTCCATCGGCACCTTGTCCGGCACCAGTTCGTCCAGCAGTTTGCGATTTGCCTCGGCGCGGAAATCATCTGTCAGCTCGGTCATTTCGTTCAGCAGACGGCGCAGGGATTTCAGCGTCAGCAGACGCGGGAAGTTCTGCTTGATCACTTCCAGCAAATGGGTGGCCAGAATTTCCGGTGCGGTGACGATTGTGGCGCCTGAGAGCGCTGCATCTTCCTGGCTCTTCGAAGATATCCAACGCGCAGGTGCACCATAGACAGGTTCTGTCACATCGGTGCCGGGCGGCAGGGCTGCGTGATTGTCGGGCATCAACGCGAGCACCATTTCGGGATGCAGAATGCCGCGCACCTGTTCCACCCCTTGCACTTTGATCACATAGGTGCCGGTCATCAGCTCAGGCTCATCCGTCAGGCGGATCTCCGGCAGGATAAGCCCAAAGGTGGTTGCCACATGCGTCCGCATATTGGCAATGCGGGCATCCAGCCCGGTCCCGGCATCCAGAACCATGCTCACCAGATCCGGTGCGAATTCCAGGTGCAGGTCGTCCAGATCGAGGATGTCACCCAGCGCCCGGTTTTCCTTCGGCTCCATGACTTCTTCGATCCGCTCGTCCATATCCGCTTCTTCGCGGTCCTTCATGTTCTTGCTCATCTTATAGGCGGTGTATCCCAGTACAGCGCCCCCCACCATGAAGGGGATAAACGGCAGACCCGGAACCAGCGCAAACAGCGACATGAGCACGGCAACGGTCGCCAGAGCGGCCGGATGTTTGCCCAGCTGATCGGCCAGCGCGATATCGGTCGAGCCCGTCGCACCGCCGCGGGCCAGCAAGAGAGCTGCCGCAATCGAGATGATGACCGAGGGGATCTGAGAGACCAGACCATCGCCAACCGTCAGGATCGCATAGGTTTCAAATGCGGAAACAACCGGCATGTCGTGAACAAGCACGCCCATGATCAGGCCCATGATCAGGTTCAACAGGGTGATCAGCAGGCCGGCGATTGCGTCGCCTTTTACAAATTTGGACGCACCGTCCAGAGAGCCGAAGAATGTTGTTTCGCGTTGTTCCACCTCGCGACGCTCGCGCGCTGTGGCGTGATCAATGGCGCCGGCCGACATGTCGCTGTCGATTGCCAGCTGCTTGCCTGGCATCCCGTCCAGTGCAAAGCGGGCGCCGACCTCGGCCATCCGCGCTGCACCTTTGGTAATGACCATGAAGTTCACGATCAACAGCACCCCAAAGACAACGAGGCCAAGGAATACACTGCCCCCCATGACGAACTGGGCGAATCCCTCGATCACCCCGCCTGCGGCATCGGTGCCGGTATGGCCCTGACCGATAATCAGTTTTGTCGAGGACACATTCAGCGACAACCGCAGCATCAGAGAGGCCAGCAGGATCGTCGGGAATGATGAGAAATCCAGAGGTCGCTCGATAAACAAGGTTATTGTGAAGATCAGGATCGCAAGCCCGAAGGAAGCCGCGAGACCGATATCCAGAACCCAGGCTGGCATCGGCAAAATCATCATCACGATAATCGCCATCAGCGCGAGTGCGAGCAGCACGGTGGGGCTGAACAGTTTTTGTATATCAATATTTGGCACGGAAATTCAGCCCTTATTTCAGTACGATGAGAGCCTGCGCGGATGCGCCGCCGCCCGTTAATGGGACCAGTGAGCCCAATCGAGCTGCGCCGGAGGGCGCTGCGCCTTGGGTGATCAGCGGTGAGGGATTGTGAAGCATGGCGAGCGGTTGCGGGGCGGAGAAGGTGGCCCGTTTGCGCTCCACCGGCAGCGCGGCAACGGTCTCGACTGGCTTCAGATCAGCCCGAACGCGATCGAAACGTGCTGTATAGCGATTTGCATAGGTCGGCGTGCGCGAGTGATAGGCGCCGGCCGCCTGGGACCAATCGCCGAATTCATCATGCAGTTCGCGCAGGAAGCGCGCCGCATATTGCGCATTGGCAAGTGGGTCGAACATTTGGTCAATCGAGTCGAACGCCTGACCATGCCATTTGAAGTTGATCTGGAAACACCCGACATCAAAGCTGCGTGCGCCGCGCTTGAAGTGCGAGAAGACATAGGCTCTCGCCTCATCTTCGGTCTGAAACCACTTACCGGCGCCTTCCATATTGACCGTCCACGGCCATGGTTGAAGCCCTTGTTTGCCGCCACGACCGGTTTCCGTTCTGGTAATCGCGCGCAGAACGTCCAGTGGCACACCCTGATCACGTGCCGCGCGCCGTGCGGCGAGATCACATAACGCCGAAACCTGCGGTGAGGACGCATGTCCGGTCTGCGGTTTCAAAAACACCAATAGCCCCAGCGCCGCACAAAAAAGCGCAGGCCATACTGGCAAACTGACTGTGCAGCGGGCACATCGCCGCTGTTGTCTGAAAAGAAAGCTCAATTTCGGCATTCTGCCTGTCCAAATGAGGATTCACCCTAAGTCCGAGCCTAAGACCAGAGCATTGACAAACCGTTATCATCAGATGCGCCAAGACCGCCGGTGAGGCGGTCCTGGTATCTGTCAGCGTGGCAGAAAAGATCGTTGTCAGCTATGATCCGTCTTCGGAAAGCTCTGGCTGCCGCGTCACCTTCTGCAGCAGATCGGCAATACCGCCGCGTGTTCCCTCGCTGCTTTCGACCAGGGCCCTCGCATGGGCCAGGGGCGGCAAACCACTTGGTTCTTTTGCAGTTTCTTCGATCTGTGTCGTCACCCTCGCGACTCCGCCAAACTGCTGCGCAACATCAGCATCAATGGTTGCAAGATTCTCGCGATCTTCCGAGTGCCAGAAACCGCGCGCCGCCGCATCCTCTTCGTCTTCTTCAAGAAGATATTCGCCAGCTCTTGCATATTCACCGTTTCGCCACAGCGCTTCGGCGCGCAGCTTATTTGCTTCAGACCCGGACAGCCCCATCAGCTCCACCAGCGCGGAGTGCGGTTTGTCCATCGCGAGTGCTGCCTTGGCCAGAAGCAGGCGTCGTTTGGCGTTGCCGGGTTCCATGGCGAGCTTCTTCAGGATCGACTGTGCCTGCTGTGCAAACCCGAGATCAAGCAGCCGCTGAGCCACGATATCGGCAATCGGAGCTACCTCGGCCGGGGTACCATTGGCCGCAATGACCAGCGCATACTGCAGGAATGTCACATCATCTGCGCGTTCCGTCAGCAATGTCAGAAGCGGTTCCAGCGCGGCAGTGCGCGCCGCAGGACCATCACGTCTGCTCAAGGCATCCAATTCATTGAAGCTGTCATGGAACTGGCCGGTCAGGGCCAATGCCGAGACCACGGCGCGGCGCAAGTCCATGCCCAGTGGGCTATCGCGATTCTCGACCTCATAGGACGCGGCAAGATCCGGGACATCCGGCGACAGCGCAGAGCGCTCGGCAAAGCTGAGATCAATCAGCTCAATCAAGGCACGGGGGGCGTTTTCCGTCCGCTCCGCGACCTCCTCCGTCAGCTCCTGAGCCACGGTTTCGACGTCACCTTCCAATTTGGCGATTTCGGCTTCGGCCAGATTGATTTCGGGCACGTGGTCGACGCCGGTACGATCAACCGAACGCAGCGTGGCGCCCGCCAGATGAGGGTCACCGGCCTTTGCAAAAAGCGTGCTGACCCGCGGGCCGACCTGGACCCGCAAATGTGGTGGCAGCTTGGCAAAGGCCTGCTGGATTGCATCCGTCTTTGCGTTTTTCTTGATCGTGCCATCGGCCAGCGCTGCCCAGAGCGCCACTTCGCTGTCGCAGACCTGTTGCCCGGCGAAGGCGTGGTTTACGCCAAGGTCCTGACCGTCCAGCACAGCCCCCATCGCGGTCAGCGCCACGGCATCATCATGTTCCGCTGCGCCAGACGGCATCATACGCAAGATCGCCTGTGCCTCAGCACCGAACCCGAAAAAGAGATAGGCCCGCGCCAGGGTTAGGACGGCAGCCGGATCGACATCGTCGAATTCACGCACCAGTTCAGCCCGAAGCGGTGATATCTGGTCAGAGAATGGCTCATCAGTGCCCCATTCATGGATGGCAAGCTGTGTGCTCGACAAGCAGTGTGTCGGCTGATTGGAATCGCCCGAGCGGCGCGCAACCAGGCCGGTTTCGCGATCCACGGAGGACGTGACAGAGATCTGGTCCAGCGGATTAAGAGGGCGATCACGGCTGCTCAGCGGGTCAAGGATATGTCCGGCGGGACCATCGTGAACTTCTACACCAACAAGCTCCAGCAGGCCCTGATTGGTTGCCCGGCTGATCTGTTGCAACAGCCGCTGTTCAGATTCGTTGACTGTGGCTGCGCGCTCCGTTTCTGACAGGTCGAGCAGCATATCGGTATCAACCTGTACCGGGACCGGTGTTGGTTCCGGGGCTGGCGCGGCGGCAACACTTGTGCCCCCGGCAGGATTTGCTTCAGTGTTTGTGCGGGGTGTCCGGTTCAGATTGAGGGGCAGCACCACGGCTGATGGGGCGTCCGCCACAGCTACGGGGAGGCGCTGTACCGGATTGGGCCGGTCGGAGCTGCCGGACGTGACGCCGGCTAGATCGAGTGCGGCGCGTGCATCAGCAGCCGCGCGCGCGGCTAGATTGAAGCGATAGCCTGCGCTGTTGAACGTGCCGGGCGACAGAGGCAAGGGCGAGCCTGCGATGACGCGCCGCTCGGCCCCGGCGGAGCCATCGGCGATATCGATCACCAGATACCCGTCCTTCTGCACGAAGGAGGTCACCTCACATGCGCAGCCAAGCTGTAGGTTCAGCGGTTGTCCGGGACCGGCCTGCGACACAGATTGCAGGCGCGTCCGCGGAATAAGATCGAAGATTCGGGATGTATCAAACACCACTGTTGGCGTTTCAATGACCACCTGCGCCGATTGGCCTGACTGACGCAGCGACCATGGCGCGCCATTTGGAAGCCGCATGACCAGCCGGGAAAACCCGTCATGCTCTCCCGAACGGGCGACCACCGTCTGGGCATCCACAGATGCCGCAGCCAGGGTAAATGCTGCAAGGGTCAGCGCGCGCCACATCATGCTGCGTCCTGTTTCACCGACTTCAACGCGTCTTCCAGCTCAGAGAAGCCGGGGCGAATATGCGACGGGGTGTTCTGACGTCCGACTTCGATGCAGATCGCTGCGGCATGATTGTGCAGATTTGCCACCAGAACTTCTCGGATGAGGGAGTAGAAATGCGCATCTTCCTCGGTTACCGACTTCACCTTGCCGGCGAAGGGGCCAACCAGACCGTAGGCCAGGAAAACGCCAAGGAATGTCCCGACAAGCGCGCCACCAATCAGCTTACCCAGGACTTCCGGGGGCTGGTCGATCGAGCCCATCGTCTTGATGATCCCGAGAACCGCCGCAACAATCCCAAGCGCGGGCAGCCCGTCTGCAAGTGTCTGAAGCGCATGGCTGGAATGCAGCGCGTGATGAAGATTTGCCTCGATGCGCTTTTCCAGAACCTCTTCCACCTGATGGGGGTCGTCATAGTTCATCGAGGCGGACCGCATGGTATCACTGATCAGGTTCACCGCCTCTTTGTCGGCGAGAATCTTGGGATACCGGTTGAAGACCGATGAGTTCTCGGGATCCTCGATATGTTGTTCGACCTCAACGGGATTGGCCCGCGCGATCCGGATCAGAGAGAACAAGAGACACAGAAGATCGCGATAGTCGTCGGCCTTCCACTTGGGACCCTTGAACACTTTGCCCATGTCCTTCAGCGTGTGTTTCACGCCGCCGATGTCATTGCTGATCAGAAAGGCCCCGATACCGGCGCCGCCGATCATCATGAATTCAAACGGCAGGGCCTTGATGATGATTGTCATCTTACCACCGGCCAGGAGATATCCCCCGAACACCATGACAAAGATAACCACGATGCCTACAATACCGAGCATTAGGTCCACTCCGAATTTCGTTTGTTTCTACAAGTTTAGGCGATTCACGTTAAAAAAGCCTGAGGAGCAGCGCTTGCTTACTCCTTTGGAACAGACCCGTTGCGACCCGCCAGGACCACGCTGATTGTATAGGCTGCCTGCGGGCTGAGCCCGGCCATGATGCCTGCGGCTGCCTCAGGGCGCATGCGCGCGAGGAAACCAGCTGCAAATGCCGGATCCATCTCCTCAAACAGCGCTGCTGATTCCTTGGGTTTCATCTGCTCGTAGACCGCAGTCAGACGCGTCAGATCCCCTTCTGTTGCACCATCGGCGAGAGCCAGTGTCGATTTCAGCTCTTCCTCCGCCTGTTCCAGCGCAACAAGCTTCTGTTCGATTGCATCATCTGCGATCTCGAGCGCCTTCATGCGATCTTCAATCTCGGCCTCGCGCGCAGACAGTGCAGCTTCGCGCTCCTGAAAGGCCGCCAGCATGTTCTGGAGCTCTGCCGATGACGGCATCGACTTACCGTTCAAGGTGCCTTTCGGCTCATCCTTCAGAGGCGATTCGTCCTGCAGGTTTGCAACTTCCCGGGCGATCGCCGGTCCTGCCTCCAGCCCGAGGCGCACAATAGCGGATCCCATCAGCAAGAAGGCCAGCATCATGAGCGCACCGCTGCGTGTCCGCTTCATGCGCGTTGCTTTTTTTGGTTTTGCCTTCGGGGCTTTGGTCTGTGCTGTCTTGGCCATTATGCTACCCGGCCCTGCGAACGGTTGTGGCGGACAAACATCAGCCCTGCAGGTTTTGCAGGCTCAGGTTCCGGCGCCGCTTCTGGCTCGGCGTCGGCTTGATAAGCGGCGGCGAGCGCGTCGTTTTCTTCGGCAGCTGCGGGTTCGGGTGCCTGTGCCTTAGGCTCAGGCGCCGCAACTTCGGGCATGTCGTGCATGGATGCCATCATCAGCTCCAGGCGTTGTGCAACCGATTCGGCCCGGCCGGTCAGCTGGTCCAGGGCCTTGCTCGATCCATCCGATACATGGCGTGCTGCCAGCAGTGATTTATTCAGGTCATCAACCTGGGCGGAGAGCACGGCAACCGCTCCTCCCACACCTTTCTCCAGGTCGTTGAAACGCTTCAGCCGTCGCGAGAGCACCAGGCAATAAAAGCCTGCCCCCATGGCCCCGGCCGCAAGCAGGATATCTGCAATCAGTTCCATCCCGTTCTCCTAGTTCAATACGAAGTCCATAATCAGCAGATCACGCACCCGGCCCTGGCCGGTTGCGATATTGATCCGCCGCAGCATCTGTGCGCGCAGTTTCGGCAAGGCCATCGGATCGGTCAGATCCTCCAGTTCCAGTGCCCTGAGATAGCTGTTGAGAACATCGACAACACGCGGGAGGATTTTTTCGACCTCGGCCCGATGGGCGAGATCAACCTCCAGCTGAGAGCGGAATCGAAGGTGTTTTAGCCCACTTGCCTTGCGCAAGGTGATCACAATCGGTTCCATTTCGATAAAGGCGAGATTGGCGATATCCTCCGCCGTCTCACCGTTGTCCACGCCTTCTGGCGCCACTTCGGTCGCATCCACCCCTTCTGGGGCTGCGCTCTGACCAAAGGGAAGAAGGCCTGACTGGACAGCGAAGAATCCCCCACCGGCACCAGCAAGCGCAAGAACAACCCCAATGATAAGGGGCAGCTTGCTCTTCTTGGCCGGGGCGTCCTGTTCTGTGTCTACTACAGCGTCTGTCATGACTATCCCTAATACGTCGTGCCTCATCTTCTTAGCTTGCGGACACTAACCGAATGTTAAGGGCAATCCGGCAAAAGGGTTGCACATCGGACAGAATGCCGGTGCTACGGAGGTTAATGTGCAGCAGATCAAGAATGTCTGGGCAGGTTTGGACACGCGAAAGCGCCTGATTGCCGTGGGGGCCACGGTGATCGTGATTCTCAGCGTCCTGGCGATGTCCCGTGTGGCGAATACGCCCACGATGCAATTATTGTACGCCGGGCTGGAAAGCGGCTCGGCTGGGGATGTGGTGCGCGCGCTTGAACAGCGCGGCACAGAATATGAAGTTCGCGGGGGGTCAATTTACGTTGCGGCCTCTGCGCGCGACGAACTTCGCATGACACTGGCAAGCGAAGGCCTGCCGGCAAACGGCGGACGCGGATATGAGCTGCTCGATTCGCTCAGCGGCTTCGGAACAACATCACAGATGTTTGACGCCGCCTATTGGCGCGCAAAAGAAGGGGAATTGGCCCGTACTATTGTGGCCAGCCCGCATGTGACCCAGGCAAGGGTGCATATTGCCAATACGGGCTCGAACCCGTTCCAGCGCACGGCCGAACCGACTGCCTCTGTGTCGGTTGTCCCGATGGGCTCGCCCATCACGCCGGCCCAGGCGAATGCGATTCGGTTTCTGATTTCCTCTGCCGTGACAGGTCTCGCGGTGGAGAATGTTGCGGTGATCGATGCCAATGGCGCCCTGATCGGCTCGCCCGAGGCCGCCGCAGCTGTTGGCGCGGGTACGGATGATCGCTCGCAGTCGATTCGCGAACGGGTCATGCGCCTGGTCGAAGCGCGCGTTGGTCATGGTAATGCTGTGGTCGAAGTCAGCGTCGAAACGGTAACAGATACCGAATCCATCCGGGAAAAGCGCATTGATCCCGAAAGCCGTGTCGCAATCAGCACCGACGTGGAAGAACGCGCGGATTCGTCTCAGAACCAATCTGGTGAAGTGACGGTTGCGTCAAATATCCCGGACGGAGACGGGGCCTCTGGCGACGGGTCGAAAGCCAGCACCAGTGCCACTCGTGAACGGGTCAACTATGAAATCTCTGAGACAGAAAAAGAGATTCTGCGTGGACCGGGTGCGATTAAACGACTGACCGTTGCTGTATTGCTGAATGGCGTCCAGACAACCACGGCAACCGGCGAAACAGTGATGGAACCCCGCCCGGAAGAAGAGCTTGGCGCGCTGCGCGAGCTGATCTCTGCCGCGGTTGGCTTCAGCGAGGAGCGCGGGGATGTCATCACGCTGAAATCGATGGAAATGCCTACGGTAGAGCCGCAAGGCACCGTTGTCAGCGCCTCCATCTTTGACAACATCTATCTGGATGCAATGTCGCTTATCCAGATGGCTGCCTTGGCACTGGTGACGCTGATCCTTGGTCTCTTTGTCATCCGTCCGATCCTGTCGAACCAGGCCAGCGTTCCGGCCCTTGGGGCACCGACAGGCGACGCCATGGACGAATTGCCGGCACTCGGCGGAGGCGGTTTCATGTCCAATCCGAACCTCGGCGCCGATCTCGCGCTGGATGGTGAGATAGAGAACAATGAAACCGGCCAGTTCGAACCCATGGGTGGCATGGGCATGGGCAGCGGCATGGGCATGGGTGACATGAGCGGATTGGGCGATATGGGTGGCCTGCCTGCCCTTGGCGGTGGCAGCGACAACCCCGTTGATCGCCTGCGCTCGATGATTGGCGAACGCCAGGAGGAAACTGTTCAGATTCTGCGCGGCTGGCTGGAAGAAAATGAGGAGAGAGCCTGATGACCATTGCCCATCTTCTTGAAGATTTTGCCATGGATACACCGGCGGTGCCGGTTGTCGAAGTCAACGAGGAATTGTTGGAAGAACAGCGTCTGGAATCCTACGAAAAGGGCTACAGCGCCGGTTGGGATGATGCGGTGACAGCGAAGGACAAGGAGAGCAAGCATGTCTCCTCGGAACTGGCCAGTTCGCTCGAAGATCTCAGCTTCACCTTCCACGAGGCGCAGACGCAACTGCTCGAATCGCTGGATCCGATGTTCAAGGTTCTGACGAGCGCTGTCCTGCCCGACGCAATGGCTGCGAGCTTTGGACATCACATAGTTGATCAGCTCACCGACATGGCCAAGAGCCAGGCGGATCAAGCGATCAATATTGTCGTCTCCCCCGGCGAGGGGGCGACGGTGCGTGCGCTTCTGACCAAGAGTTTCGCTGTACCGGTTCAGGTGCGCGAGGATGTCATCCTGAGCCCGGGTCAAGCCTATCTTAAGGTCGGCGGCATTGAGCGGGAAATCAACAGCTCGGCCCTGATCGACTCTATCCAGGATTCGATCGAGGCCTTCTCCTTTCACATAACAGAGGACAGCAAATATGGATAAGTCTGCTGAAATGAACCGGAAATCTGGCGATGCAGGCAATCCGTTTGTGTCGGTACCCGTTGAGGTCGTCGTATCGGTCGGCAAGGCGCGGCCGTTGATCCGTGATCTTGTCAACCTGGGCGAGAACGCGATTCTGACGCTCGACAAACGGGTGGAGGATCCCGTGGATCTCTATGTCGGCGACCGCCTGGTCGCCAGAGGCCAATTGGAAGAGCTGGAAGGCGAGCAAGCAGGTCAACTGGCTGTGCGCCTGACGGAAATCGCGGATTTGCAAAGCGGCCTGGGATGACACGCACTGCCCTTTTTGCCGTCGCGCTGGCGGCTATTCTGGCCCTCGGTCTGCCGGACCCTGCAAGCGCGCAGGATCTCAGCCTGTCATTGGGCGATGGTCAGTCAATCTCCGCCCGTTCGATCCAGCTGATCCTGCTGATCACCGTCCTCAGCCTCGCGCCGGGGCTGCTGATCATGATCACATGCTTTCCGTTTCTTGTGACGGTCTTGTCGATCCTGCGGCAGGCCATCGGTTTGCAGCAGGCGCCGCCGAATATGTTGATGATCAGCCTCGCGCTGTTTCTCACCTATTTCGTCATGGAGCCTGTCTTTACCGAGGCCTGGACCACCGGGATCAATCCGCTGATCGAGGAACGGCTGGATGTTGAAACCGCGCTTGAACGTGCTTTGCAGCCGTTCCGTGTCTTCATGGCGGCGCGCCTTGATCCCGATACATTCTACGCGATAGCGGATCTACGCCCGGCCACTGCGGGTATTGACCCAACCGCCGATGCGCCGCTGTCGACCTTGGTGTCCAGCTTCATGCTGTCAGAAATCGCCCGCGCGTTTCAGGTCGGCTTTCTTGTCTTTCTGCCATTTCTCGTGATCGACCTGGTGGTCGCGGCGGTTCTGATGTCGATGGGTATGATGATGGTCCCACCGGCCGTTGTGTCCATGCCGTTCAAACTCGCGTTCTTTGTCGTTGCCGACGGCTGGAGCCTTATCGCGAGTGCTTTGGTGCGCAGCTACTTCCCGTAGTTGGATATCGCCTTCCTAATCCTCCGGTCGCCATTGCGGCCGGGGGTTTTTCTGTGCCATCACCCTGAGCGCTGCCATATACTGCGGTCGCCCTCATCCTTCAGCACATCCTTGAGGGTTGATGACCGGGCTTTCCTCTCCCTCTCCCTCAGATTTAGTGATCTGGACCTCGGGCCCCGCTGATGTAACGCGCGGAGAGCGAGCCGTGCTGTCATCTCGGGCAATGTGCTGAAATGTCCAGGACCGCATCTCCCAGACCTCCAGGTTGTGACAATCACGAAGGTAGAGTTCAGTGACAGCGCATCTGCAAATCGCGGATCCGCAACAGCTCCATTACGACGAAGCACCCCCCGAAGCCACGTGGCTTCAGGGGGTGCTGGTCTTGTCTATCTTGGGGCCTCGCTGCTACCGAACTACAAATTCGGCATGCAGGGCACCGGCCGCCTTCAGGCTCTTGAGGATATCGATCATGTCCCGCGGCGATACGCCCAGGGCGTTTAGCCCGGCGACCACTTCGGACAAGGAGGTTGTTTCCGGAACTTCCGCCAGCTGTATGCCCTCTTCCTCTTCAATGGCGGCACCGGTGCGTGGGACGACAACCGTTTCGCCATCTGCAAATGGATTGGGCTGAACCACGAGGGGTGTTTCCTCGATCCGCAGGGTCAGATTGCCTTGCGCAACCGCGACACGTGAAATACGGACATCGCTGCCCATTACAATGGTGCCGGAGCGTTGATCCACAACCACACGCGCCTTGCGCTGCGGTTCGACCAGGATATTCTCGATCCGACCAACTGCATGGGCCGTTGACCGGCTATTGGTGCGCTGCACGTCAATTTCCACGGTCCCGGAATCCCGCATCAGAGCGACGTTTCGACCAAATTCCGCATTGATCGCCCGCTCGATACGGCCAGCGGTGGTGAAATCTGGCTCCCGCAGGGCAAGGCGCATGGACGTCAGTGACGAGAGATCAAAGTCGATCTCGCGCTCGACCCTGGCCCCCGATGGAATAACACCGGCGGTCGGCACCCCCTGGGTGACAGAGGCACCTTCACCCTCCGCGACCGCGCCACCAGCCAGAATGGTCCCTTGGGCAACGGCATAGATCTGACCATCGGCGGCATTCAGCGGCGTCATGACCAGCGTCCCGCCCAGTAGGCTTTTCGAATCGCCAATTGCGGACACCGTCACATCGACGGTGCCGCCAACACGGGCAAAAGGCGGCAAAGTCGCGGTGACAAACACCGCCGCAACATTCTTGGGCCGAAACTGCTCACCGGTGACATTGACGCCCAGCCTTTCGAGGATGTTCGACATGATCTCTTCGGTAAACGGTGAGTTGCGCAGACCGTCGCCGGTCCCGTTCAGACCAACCACAAGACCGTAGCCGACCAGATCATTACCACGAACGCCGTCAAACTCGACCAGGTCCTTCAGCCGGATGGCATTGGCCTGTGCCATCGCAGGCAACATCAGCACCGTCAGCAGAAGTCGAATGAGCTGCATCATGACAGGAACCTCATCAGAGACAGCTGTGATGTTCGCGCGGTGACAGTAAACAGGCTTTCCAGTTGGAACTGCGCCTCGTCGAGACGGGTTGCGGTCTCATATGGGTCGGCTTGGACGAGTTCATTGAACACCAGGCTCAGGCTGGTCTGCGCCGCGCCATTGCGTGTTGCCGTCTGCTCGATACGCCCTTCAACAAAACCAAGATCCGATTGCATCTGCGTCAGTTGAACCTGGCTTTCACGCAGCTCTACCCCGGTGCTACGCAACAGTTCGAATTTCACGTCCGAGCTGAGGCTCAGGCCGGGTTCATTTACCAGTGTCGCAATCGCGAGGCTCTGCAATGTCTGTTTGAACGCAGCATCATTGGCCTTCAGAGAGACCGTGACCTCTTCGTTGGGCCCGATTCTCACCGGGTCCATCAAATCCGAAGAGCCCTGGTACATCACTGCATCAAACCCCAGCGGATCGGCAAACCAGTCCTTGACGGCCTGGACGATATCCGGGGCGGTGCTCAGCAGGGATACCTCGGTCACCAGTGCGGACATCAAGGTGTTGAGGTCGGCGAGAGGCTTGGCTTCGGTATCATTGCCGGCAAACAGGCTGCGGCCGGCCGCTTCACCGTTCAGCGACCGGATGGCTTCCGTCAGGAACACCTCTGCCTGGTTGGACAATTGCTTCGACGTTTCGTCATTCGGCGAGGTGGTGACGGAGAAGATGTCACCGGTCAGCGTGATGACGTTATCGGAGATCAGCTCAATATTGTTCTGCATCGAGGATGCGAACAGCGCGGCCTCGGTATTTGCCACCTGAAAGGACTTGAGCCGGTCAAGGCTTCGTTCGACGTCGGACAGATAGGTGAGATCGCCACCTAGTTTCTGTGTCAGCTGCGAGGTTTTACCCGAACTCAATTCCTGCGTCAGGGTCGAGATGTCGTTCTTCAGACCCACCGACCGATTGCGCAGGAACAGATGCTGAGCCATGTCCCCATATGAGTTCATAATCATTCGTTAAATCCTCAGAAGCGTTTCCATCAGCTCATCAACGACGGAGATCATTCTGGCGTTGGCCTGATAGACTTTTTCAATCACGATAAGGTTTTGCAGTTCAGCATCACTGTCGACGCCCTGCGCCAATTCGCGCTGATACATTTCGGTATAGGTTGCCGCCGCGAAGGCGACATTCTGTTCTGCGGAATTTTCACTCTGTGCAAAACGCGACAGCAGATTCGCGCTCAGCGTGCTGGCATCCAGATTTGCGGTGCCGAGGCCGACGGACGATACCAAGCGCTTGGCGTCGAGCGCATCGGCATATCCGCGCAGAAGCGTTGCATTGCCGGCATTCCCGGGCGCCGCTGCATTGAGACCATCCCGCAACCGCCAGGTTTCAGCCTGTCCCTGCATCGCGATCTTGTCGTTCAATTCAATACGGTTGGCGATGCCAACAGTATTGGCAGGGTCAAAGAACGCACCTTGATCGGTGAAAATCCCGGGATCGGTGGCGCCCAAAGTCGGATCCAAGGTTGGATCCTGGAAGCGTTCGACGAGATCTTTTGCCATCGCATCGAGATCTTCCTGTGCTTCCACGGTCAGAACGTCGCGCACCTCGAAATGGGCCGCCAGAGTCCCGCCGCGAATTGGCCCGCCGGGGCCGGTTGCAACGTCGATACCGTTGATTTGCAGACCGGAGAGCAACCCGTTGCCGAGGGTCATGTAAGGCAGGGTATCGGCCTTGCCATCGAAACTCAGCTCAGCGGCCTGACCATCCAGAAGCACGGCGCCGCCTTCTGAGAACAGGGCGATCTGCCCACGGTCACGGTTCACAACCTTGACCGGGATAATCTGGTTCACCTCGTCGATCAACAGATCACGCTGATCGAGAAGCGATGCGGAATCGGATCCGGTGGACTGACTGACTGCAATTTTTGCGTTCAGTCTTTGCAGCTTTTCCAGCGATTGATTGACGGTATCAACTTGCACGTCGATGGCCCTGTCGGCGGCTGTGCGCCGATTGCGCAGCCCTTCGGCCGCATCGGAAATCGACCGCACCAATTCTTCAGCCTGGATCGCAAGATCGTTCAAGCGCGGCCCTGAATCCGGACGGGAAATCACCTCGATCAGACCGGAGTCAAAGTCGGTCAGCCGCTGTGTGATGGAATAGGGGTCGTCGGCGCTGCCCACCAGCTCGGTCATACGACCAAAGAAGGCGGATTTCACCTCGGCAACGCCGACCTCTGAATTGGCGGATCGCACGCTGGACTGCAACGCCGGATCGTTGATCCGCTGGACGTTGCCGACCTTCACCCCGCTGAAACCGTCGCCGGCGCTGGTGAGCGCCAGACTCCGGCGCGAATATCCTGGTGTCAGGACATTCGACAGGTTTTCGGAAACAACCGAGGTTGAGCGGCCAGCCGCCGTCAGCCCGGTCATTGCGGAATTGAGAGCACTTGTAATGGACATGGATCATCCAGCCTTTGCGCGAATGTGGATCAAAGGAGAAGGCGCTTATCAGCGCTTGATGTTGGTGGTTTCCTGCAACATCTCATCCACGGTCTGAATGACCTTTGCGTTCGACGAATAGGCGCGCTGGGTCTGGATCATGTTGGTCAGTTCCCCCGCAACATCGGTTGCGGACTCTTCACGCGCATAGCCCAGGATATCGCCTGTCGGACCCTCACCAGCATTCCACAGGAAATAGGAGCCGCTTTCGCTGGACGGCATATAGGTCTGGCGATCCATCGCGATCATACCGTTGGGATTGGGCAGATCGACAAGAGGTACCTGATAGACCACTCGGCTGACGCCGGTGTCATAATTGGCATGCACATATCCGGCTTCGTCGATTTCCACGCCGGTGAAGTTACCGACCGGGGCGCCGTCCTTTGAAATGGAGGCGGGTGCGAAGGTATCCGACAATTGGGTAAGGCCGTTGTCATCCCCCAAGGTGCCGATATTGATCTCCATCGGGCCGCCTGCAACAGACACGATGATCGAGCCGGTTGCCGGGTCATAGGCCCCACCTGTCGTTGCCGTGACAGCATTGAGAGCGCCGCCGGAGGTCCGGTTGTCATCAAAGGTCAGCGTATATTCACCGATCACAGTGGCGCCGATAGCAGTATCGGTAATGATCATCGTCCACTCGTTCGACTCGCCTGTTGCGGGAACGGTGGGAACAAATTCGATCTGCAGACTCTCCGACTTGCCGAGGTTGTCATAATACTCGATCGACAGGTTTTCGCTGGTACCAGCCGACGTGGATTCGGTTGCGGTCGCAGGCAGGTTGACACCCAGAGACATCTCGGTTGTCGGCTCACCAGACAGTTTGTTTACATTGAAACGAACCGGTTCCAGCGCGTCGGAGGTATCGCGCGGGTAGGGTGGGATTGTACCATCGGACTGTGCGGGCCAGCCCATCAGGACGAGGCCGGATTCAGTGGCCAGCAGGCCATCGGCGTTGGTCCGGAACGATGCAGTGGTGGTCAGCATCATCTGCGGATTCGCAGCGCCTGTCTCGACCTCGTTCATGGATGTCACCGGCAGCATACCGCGGCCTCGGACCGCGAGGTCAGTCGCATTGCTGGTCGACACCAGCGGGCCCCGCTCATCAATCAGGCGGACGTTGGTTGTCCGCACGCCCCCGGCCGAATAGGTGCCGCCAGACGAGCTCATGACCATCGAGTGGAAATCGGTCTGGACCCGCTTGTAGCCGGCGGTTGAGGAGTTTGCGATGTTGTCGGAAATGGAGGCCAGTCGGCTGGCATTCGCGGTAAGCCCGGCAACACCGGCATTAAGCGAGGAAGAAATCGTCATGGATACGCCTTTCTGCTGCATCGAATCTTTCTTGATGCAACAGCTAGCCGATTGCCCATTAACGGGCGGCTAACAGATAAAATTGTCTGATCTGTTCGCCGCCCGTTTTTGGGGATCCATGGGTTATTTGCGCAGAAGGATGATTTCGACCCGATTGTTTCGCGCTGCCATCGGATTGCTATCCGCCAGTTTGCGATCGGCATGTCCCGTCACCCGGTGCATCCGCTTGGACTTCGTTCCACCTGATTCGAGCATCACCCGGGTCGCGTCAGCCCGTGCATGGGACAGTTCCCAGACCGGATTATTGGCGACAACGACCGCATGTGACCTGATGTGACCGCCGATTGCGATGTTGTTTTCAACAACGCCGGTGACGCGTGAAACCATCTTCACGATGTCGCGGAACAGGAGGGTCGGTTCGGCTGTACCATCTTTGAACAGCGGCGAATCCTCGGTGTCGAAGAGTTCGACTACAAGGCCTTCGTCGGTGACGCGGGTAATGATGTGCTGCGCCATCTCGATCGAGACCATGCTTTCGCCGCCACGCCCCTTCAGCTGCTCTTCCAGGGCTCGGAACTGCTCATCGGCAGCCTCGCGGTCCTTGTCCTGTTCGACGCCGGAGTCACCCTTGGCCTGCTGGGCGTCTGCGGGGTTCACATCGGTCGCACCGGTACCGTTCTGGGGCTGGATTTCCTCGGTGAACATGCTGTCCCCGCTGAACGCCCCGTTGCCGCCGCCGGAGACCCGGCTCAGCGGAATGGATGGCGAGAAATAATCCGCCAACCCTTTGCGTTGTTTCTCAGTCGTTGCATTGAGCAGCCACATCAACATGAAGAACGCCATCATAGCCGTCACGAAGTCCGCATAGGCGACCTTCCAGGCTCCACCGTGGTGACCATGGGCACCACCTGACTTTTTCTTCTTGATGATAATGGGCGCCACATTTCCTTGTGCGCTCATAATCCACCACCTATTTTCACCCACTACCGGGATATCAGGCGGTGTCTTAAGTGAGGCTTAACAGATAAATTTGCCGGCAGTTATGGCCGCCAAAGCCCCTCTTTTACCCGTAATTCGGACGGATTCTGTGCCCATTTCGTGAAATGGGCACCGCCACCAGATGCCATATTGGCGGCGGTGTAGTGCATCAGGCCTCCAGCAGAATCGCGTCGTAAGAGTCGCGGAGCTTGTTTTTCAGCACCTTTCCGGTGCCACCTAGCGGCAGCGCATCGACAAAGATGACACGGTCAGGGATCTGCCAGCTTGCTACCTTGCCCTGGTAATACTCGCGCAGATCGTCCTCGGTCACGTCAGGGGAGCGTTTTACAGCGATCACCACCGGACGTTCGTCCCATTTGGGGTGTCTGGCTGCGATTGCCGCTGCCTGAGCGATACCGGGATGGGACATCGCGATATCCTCCAGCTCGACGGTCGAGATCCATTCGCCGCCAGACTTGATGATGTCCTTGGAGCGATCACGAATGATCATATAGCCATCGGCATCAATTGTGGCGACGTCACCGGTATCGAACCATCCATCTGCCGTCAGCGCTGTATCCTCGGCGCGGAAATAGCTGTCGATCACCCAATGACCGCAGATCTGCAAATTGCCCTGCGTCTGTCCGTCATGAGGCAGAACAGCGCCGCTGTCGTCTACGATGCGCAGATCGACACCATACATGGGGCGGCCCTGTCCTTCGCGCAGCTTCGCCTGCTGCTCGGCGTCCAGCTCATTGTGTTTCTGAAGCAGCTGGTTCAGCGTCCCGATTGGGCTTGTTTCCGTCATGCCCCAGGCATGCACCAGATCAACGCCGTATTTGTCACGAAATGTGGGGATCATGACCGTTGGCAGGGCAGAGCCGCCGACAATGGTGCGTTCCAGGCTCTCGGCGGTGCATCCGGTCTCCTCCAGCCCTTTCAGCAAACCCATCCAGATTGTGGGAACACCCAGCGCCACGGTGACCTTTTCCGCATCAATCAGCTTGGCCAGGCTCGCCCCATCCAGATGCGGCCCGGGCAGTACCAGCTTTGCCCCAACCGCCGCGGTCATGTAGGGCGTCCCCCAGGCATTCACGTGGAACATCGGAACAACTGCCAGAACGGTGTCCCGCGCCCGCAGGGCGATACCGTCGGGCTGGTTGCCGCCAAGCGTATGCAGAACGCTGGTGCGATGGGTGTATTCAACCCCCTTGGGATTGCCGGTCGTGCCGGAGGTGTAACACAGGCTCGAGGGCAGGTTTTCATCCAGATCAGGCCAGGAATACGGGGTCGTTTCCATGTCCAGGAGCGCATCGTAGAACAGCACGTCTTCGATCTGGGCTGCGATCTCGGCGTCCGGCGGCCCCATCACCACGATATTCTGCACGGTGGTCAGATGCGCGCGCAGCTGTGCCACAGCCGGAACAAAGGTGGTGTCGATGAACAGGACCTGATCTTCTGCGTGGTTTATGATGTAGATCAGCTGCTCTGGTGTCAGCCGCGGGTTGATCGTGTGGCAGACAAACCCACCCCCGGAGACGCCGAAATAGATTTCGAGGTGGCGACGATTGTTCCAGGCGATGGTGCCGCAACGGGCGCCCTGCGCGATGCCCAGCCGCCCCAGGGCGGCCGCCAGCTTGCGTGCGTTGGTGTCGATGTCTCCCCAGGTGACATGCACGGTTTCGCCCGAAGTCTCGACAGATGTGACCGTGGTCCCGCTATGGAACCGCCCTGCATGTTCTATCAGCGAGCCTATAGTCAGCTGTTTGTGCATCATCTTGCCAAGCATCTTCGTCTTCTCCGAATTGAAATGTCAGGCGCGGGCCAGGGCACCGCGTATAATATCTGCCGCTTTCTCCGCGATCATGATGGTTGGCGCATTGGTGTTGCCGCCAATCAGGCGCGGCATGATCGACGCATCAACCACCCGCAGCCCCTCCAAACCATGGACCCGGAGCGCGGGATCCACCACCGCAAGCGGGTCGGTTCCCATTTTGCAGGTGCCAACCGGATGATAAATCGTATCTGCCCGCGCGCGTATATGCTGTTCCAATGCGGCGTCATCGACCTCGCCGTCGATAAACAGCTCCTTGTGAATATAGCCCGCCAGCGGTTCTGCCGCCATGATTTGCCGGGTTTTGCGCACCCCCCTGATAAGCACGGCCAGATCATCGGGATCAGCGAGAAACTGCGGATCAATCCGTGGCGGTGATGTGGGATCGGCACTGGTCAGGCCGACCGTGCCGCGCGATTTTGGCCTCAGCACGCAGATATGGCAGCTGAACCCATGCCCCATGTGCAGCTTCCGGGCGTGATCATCCACGATGGAAATCACAAAATGCAGCTGCACATCGGCACGCTCTTGGGATGGGTCCGTTTTCAGGAACGCGGCCCCTTCCGCAAAGGGAGTCGCAATCATACCACGCCCGGTTTTCCGCCAGTTCCATATGTGGCGCAACAGTGAGATACTGCCGGGCAGGGAAATGCCGAAATTGTCGCGATCCTTGGATTTATAAGCCAGTGTAAAGTCCAGATGATCCTGCAGATTCTGCCCCACCCCGGGCAGTTCATGGACCATGTCGATCCCGTGCGGGCGGATATCCTCGCGTCGACCAACGCCGGAGAGTTGCAGCAGCTGCGGCGAGTTGAACGCTCCACCGCAGAGCACCACCTCGCGGCGGGCGCGGACACTATGCTCAGTGCCGCGCAGCCGGTAGCTGACGCCAACCGCACGTTTGCCGTCGAATATGATCCGGGATGCCTGCGCCCGCGTGATCACCTTCAGATTCGCGCGGTCCATCACCGGGTGTAGATAGGCCGCCGCCGCCGAGCAGCGCTCCCCGTTGCGGTCAGCTCTGTGGAATTGCGTCACCTGATAAAGGCCGATGCCCTCGTTGTCGCCTGTGTTGAAATCCTCGCGGTGTCGGATCTGCAGGGATTGGCCAGCCTTGATAAAGGCATCGGTGATCGGGCGGGGCGATTTCTGGTTGCTGACCTGCAAGGGGCCGGCTGCACCATGCAGATCATCGCCGCCGCGTTCGTTGTTTTCGGCTTTTCGGAAATAGGGCAGCACCGAGTTCCAATCCCAACCGGGACATCCCAATGCGGCCCATTCATCGTAATCGCTGGCGTGGCCGCGAATATAAAGCATGGCATTGATCGCACTGGAGCCGCCCAGGCCTTTACCGCGCGGCTGATATCCGTGTCGCCCGTTCAACCCCGGTTGCGGCACGGTTTCATAGGCCCAATTGTTGATTTTGGGGCGTCCCGGTAGCATCGCGACCACAGCGGCAGGAGCGCGAACCAAAAGCCCGTCACCGCGCCCGCCGGCTTCCAGCAGGCAGACCGTGACGGTTGGATCTTCGCTTAGTCGGGCAGCCAGCGTCGATCCCGCAGAGCCTCCGCCGACGATCACATAATCCGCCTCCATCACGCTCTCCCCCATGTCCAGCACGAACAGCTCTCCCCAGCTGCCAGAGGATGAGCGCTGTTTTTACGGGGGCTGTCTACTCTGACGGTACGTCATCGCGCAGGCGCCATAACACGCCAAAGGCGTGATCAAGCATCGAGAAAAAT
>NZ_JAYMVV010000013.1:0-395 GCF_048056635.1 Phaeobacter sp. JH20_08
CGTACAAAACCGCACGTCAACATCGGCACCATCGGCCACGTTGACCACGGCAAGACCACGCTGACCGCAGCGATCACCAAGTATTTCGGTGACTTCAAAGCCTACGACCAGATCGACGGCGCACCTGAAGAGAAAGCCCGCGGCATCACTATCTCGACCGCGCACGTGGAATATGAGACCGAAGGCCGTCACTACGCCCACGTCGACTGCCCCGGCCACGCTGACTATGTGAAAAACATGATCACCGGTGCGGCGCAGATGGACGGCGCGATCCTGGTTGTGAACGCTGCTGACGGCCCGATGCCGCAGACCCGCGAGCACATCCTGCTGGGCCGCCAGGTTGGCATCCCGAAGATGGTCGTGTTCATGAACAAAGTGGACCAGGTCGACGACGA
>NZ_JAYMVV010000014.1:0-69717 GCF_048056635.1 Phaeobacter sp. JH20_08
CTCCAAGTCCATGCGGAGCTGATTCAATTCGCGATCCCGCTCGGTCAGCTGCCGCTCGAGGGCACGCTGAGCCTCGGCGGATGCTTCCTGTAAGGTGGCAATTTGTGCCGTCAGGTCCGCAATCGCCTGCTCCGCCCCGCTATCCGCGACCTCGGCTGGCCGTGCGCGTAGGTCCTCGAGTTCCGCTCTCAATGTCGCAAGGCTTTCCATCAGCGCGAGTTCCGACTCGCTCGGACCTGTGTCCGCAGGCGGGGCTTGGCTAGGCTCCGGGGCAGAAATCGGCGCCAGATCTCCGAATCCGGGGCCGCTGCTCTGGAACTCTTCCGGCGCGGCGGTCGCCATTGGTGCTTCTGCCGACGGCTGTAGGGCAGCCCACGCCAGACCACCTGCTGCCGCGATGCCGACGACTCCAAGGATCGCGGCAAGTGGTGCAGGCCGCTTGTTTGCCTTCGCTTTGCCTGTCGAACCTTCGAGAGCCGCGAGGCGCGCGGCGAGGTCTTCCGTACCTTCGGTCATGATGTGGCCTGCCCTGCGTCCTGGACGCAAACCACATCTTCGCCAAGGCGAAGGACCCATTGTCGGTTGACGCCAGACACGCGGATGACGCCGTCACTCAAGGCCTGGCTGTTCACCGCGCGTTCCCTTCCGTTCGAATATCGGAAGATGGCAGGCACCGGCGCGTTCCGTGCAAACCGGAAATACGTGAAGGTACCATCATCCCAGATGGCCGTCGGCGTGAACTCTTCTCGGGCACTGACCGCATAGTTCGCGTTCGGCGCATCGGCCGCAACCGCCCTGGTGGGTTGTACGCGGTTTTCAGGATAGCGGAACTGCACGACATAATGCGGCGTCTCCCGGGCTTCGACGACATGGAAGTAGTAGGAGCGGCGGTTGGTGTAGACGGTGATGTTGGTGGCGACGCCAGATGCTGTCGGCTTGATGGCGAAGGCACGGCCACCCGGGACACCGTCGAATTGAAACCCGACCGTATCGCCGGCGATGATCGAGCGGATGGTTTCACCCTCACCGAATTCGACTGTGGTGACGCGGGTCAGAGTCGTGACGACACGGTAAACCTGGCCTTCAGTCCAGGTCGCGACGCGCACGCGATTGTCATGAGAACCTGGGCGGGGCGTAGTTTCGGCCAAGGCAGTCGTTCCCGCGAACGCGAGAATACTGGCGGCCAGCAGCGCAGAGATTGGAGTGCGGGTCATTCGGAACGGTCCGATCGGATGGCATATTGGGTGACGGTGAATCCGAAAGGGTTTTGCCAGACATCGTCGATCGCGCGGGTCCGCTCTGGCCGGAATTCGAACATCAACGTGGCAGTGAACGATCCATCCTGTACCCCCTGCGGGCTTGTCAGGCGCTTTCTGAGCCGCACCTGGGCGCGGTTATCGCCAATAAGGGTGATCGATGCGATCTCAACGGCCATCTCGGCCGCAGCCCCGTAACGCGTCGGCGGATAGCTCTCCTGCCCCGATGTCCACATCGCGCGCATGTTGGCCTCGGCCGATCCGGAAGACTGTGCGAGGACACGGCGGACACGAAGATCGTTGTCGAGCTGGTTGTAGGTCTCGCGGTCGAGAATGTAGCGGTAGATTTGCGCTTCGATCACGGCAGGCCGTTCGGCGAGCGATACGGTTTCAACCGTGGCATTGGGGAGCGCCATCCCGGTCGCGGGATCGTAGGGCACAACCACGGGAGGCGGCGTCTCGACCATCAGCGCGACAGCCGCGGCCGTCAAACAGCCGAATACGCCAAAGCCTGCCCCGGAAATGCCGATCATCCGCCAAAGCTGTTCCCGGCGCAGGGCACCGTAGACAAGTTCCTCTTCCACGAGCTCGCGCGCAGTCATCACTCCTACCCCACTCACGGCTCAAGATCCGGCAAGGTGAAGTCCATGTAGCGGCGTTCTTCAGCAACGGTGGCGGCGTCAACCACGCCTGCATTGCCAGCGCCTAGGGTTTGGATCGCTTCCAGCTCCCACATCCGGGTCATGGCGATGGCGAGTTCCGCCGTGACGCGTGTGTTATGATCCATTGAGGCTTTGAGATCTTCCATGTCCGGGATCATCTCGACCAGACGTTCCACCCGTTCGAGAGACTGTTCCGCCTCTGCGTGGCTGTTCTGCGCCGCCGCCGACATCACAGCACCTGTGGTTGCCCGCGTGGCCACGCCTTCGGCGCCCGGATTGCCGCTGGTGGCGATCTCGCGGAGTGAATCCTCGTCGAACCCCGCACTTGCCAGCGCCTGTTCCATCTGCGTGCGCATGGGCCCGGCATTGGGCCCGATCAGAGCGCTCCAATCGCCCGCCTGGATGCCTCGGACCAGGCCGGGGATGTCTTCGAAGTTGGCCTCAAGCAAGGTGTCGAGGTCCCCGCCCATGGCAAGTCCAAGGATGCTGCGCGGCCCGGTGAGCGAGGCATACATCTCGTTCAGCTGATCGAGTTGGCTTTGCAGCATGTCCAGTTGCTCCAACGCATTGTCCAGAAGATCCGTCTGGATCCCGAAATCCTGCAGCATCTGTTGAAGCTGGCGGATTTCCTGAGCAATGTTCTGAGTGTCCACCGTGGGCACACCCTGTGCCGCGACAGGTCCGGTGACATTGAGGGCAAGCGCGAGAGCGATGCTACCGGCGAAAAGGGAGCGGGGCAGGCGCAGGTTCAACGCAAATCCTCCTGACTGAAATCCATGAATTGCCGCTCGGCAGCCTGGGCCGCCGCCAAGGCGATCTGCTCGGCGCTGAGTGGCTCGGTTCGGGCGGCCTTGATCCGGGTTCGGATTGCGACCAGTCGGGCAAGTTCTGCCCGGGCATAGGTGTTGAGCGCGATGGCCTCGTAGAGATCCTCGGTCTCACCAATGCGGGTGATGATGTCCTGAACCCGCAGGGCGGCGGCGCGGACCGAGACCAGCGAATAGTCGCCATAGACCCCTGCGCCGTGGGCCGAGAGGCTGAAACTCGCGTTGGCGAGCAGCACAGGGTCGATGGTGCCGAGCGCGTCGATGCCCCCTACGGCCGCGAGGTAGCTGTTGTACTGCTGCGGGATCACCACGACATAATGCTGGGTTTCCGCGAAGGGTGGCACACCGCCATAATCCTGCACATTGCCCGGCCCGGCGTTATAGGCGGCGAGCGCATGGATAATGTTGCCATCGAACATGTTCAGCATTTGTGCGAGGTATCGCGCACCGCCGGTGACCTGCAGATAGGGATCGTCGTAATAGGCCGGGTAGATCCCGAGATCGCCCGCGGTACCGGGCATGATCTGGGTAAGTCCGAAGGCCCCCACGGGTGAGCGTGCCCCAATCTGGAAACGGCTTTCCTGCCAGATCAGCGCCTGTAAGAGACAGCGCCATTGCACGAGCGAAAGACCCGCGCGGCCGACCCCGGACAGACTATGGGTGTCGCGTGCTGCGCGGATGATCAGCTCCTCGATCCCCTCCCGGGCATCGCCGAACATCCGTGCAGCCGCTGGATTGGTGTCCTCGGGCGCATAAAGACTGGCGGACGCGCTTTCGACGTCGTCAACCGCCCCCTGCCCCGCCTCGAGCCCCGCCACGGTTCCGGCCACGTCTCCAGCGCCAAGCGACATGGCATCCATCAGCCCTTCGAGGGAGGCGAGTTGCTGGCGCTCGATTTCGGCCAGTTCCTCCTCGCGGCTTAGCCGGTCCTGCTGTAGTGCCAGGTCCCGATTGGTCTGCTCAAGGATGGCCTGCCGCTCTGCGAAGAGGCGCAGATCGAAGGTCGGCACGCCTTGGGCGACCGCTGGCCCCGCCGTGGGACCTGCCAGTGCAAAGCCGATCATCGAGAGAGGAAGCCAGGTCCGCATTGGCTCAGCCGCCTGCCCCCAAGAGGACGAAATCGCAGGCCGTGTCGCGGCGCGTGACCTCCGCCCCCATGGTCGAGATCGTGGCGGTGGCGGTTCCTGCCTGCGCAGGAGCCTCGCGAAAATTGAAGCAGTTGGCTTGCGGGGGGTTATGCTGTGCACAGGCTGTCAGGGTCAGGCCAAGGCCAAGCAGCACGACGCTGCGACTGATGGTACGGGTCATGTCACTCTCCAGAAATCAGGACGGTCGCGATAATCGGCGCCGACAAGCGCTTCGCCCTTCTCCATTCCGCCAAGGATGGTCACGAGCGGGCCGAGCGCGCTGAGATCGGCATCGATCACGGCGGAACCACGGTCGTCGCGTACAAGCGCGAGCCGCGAGGCCGAGCCGACGCCCAGAAGCACGTCGAGCTCTTTCTCGGTCAGGCCGAGCATCGCGTAGTCAGCGGCGGAAGCACGAATGTTGGGCAAGAGCACCTGCGTCGGCACCGCTTCCACGATGGTCTTGCCGGTGCGCGTGCGCTCGAGCTGGCTGGCATATTGCGTCATCATCACGACGACGGCGTTCTGCTTGCGGGCGGTCACCAGCCAGTTGCTGAGTCGCTCCGCAAAGTAGGCGTTGTCGAGGGCTTTCCATGCTTCGTCAATGACGATGATGGTGGGCTTGCGGTCCTCGATCACCCGCTCGACCCGGCGGAAGAGGTAGGACAGGACCGCCATGCGTTCCCGCTCGCTCTCGGAATCGAGGATGCCGGTGAGGTCAAAGCCCGCGACGTCTCCATCGATGCTGAAACTGTCCTCGGCATTCGCCCCGAAGATCCAGCCGTAGCGGCCCTCGGCGGTCCATTCCTGCATCCGCTCGAAGAGATCGCCCTCGTCATCGGTCGAGACCAGCAGCGAGGCGAAATCCGACCAGTTCCGTAGGCCCGCATGTCCTGCGCTCGCGTTCTGGCGCACGACTTCCTGCAGTCGGTTGGTCTGAACCGGGGTTAGCGGTCGATCGCGCCGCTCCAAGAGGCTCGCGAGCCAATCAGCAAGCCATGCCTGGCCCCGCACGTCGATTTCGGTCTGGAGCGGATTGAGGCCCGTTGGGCGCCCCGCCCGCACGGTCGAATAGCTGCCGCCGAGCGCGCGGACGGCCATCTCCATGCCCGCGCGATAGTCGAATACGAAGACCCGCGCACCTGCCCGCCGTGCCATGGTCATCAGGAAAGCCGCCAGGACGGATTTGCCGGAGCCGGGACGGCCCAGGATCAGCGTGTGGCCTCCTGTGGGTTCGCGATCCGGCGCGCCCTGTTCGTGGAAGTTGAAGCGAAAACCGCTGCGCTCGGGCGTCGGGAAGAGTGTGATCGGCACGCCCCACGGCACTTCCCTACCAGTCTTTCCGAGCGGGGTGCGGTGGAAGGTAGCGAGATCGGCGAAGTTGTGGTTCGTGATCGCAGCCTTGCGGCTGCGCGCCCCAGTGTTCCCGGGATGCTGCGCCATAAAATGCGCCCGCGCCCCGAAGGCTTCGGAGATCAGGTTGATGCCGGAAGTCGCGGAGATGTTGCGGATCTCGGCCGCGATATCGTCGAGCGCGGCTTGGCTGCGCGCATAGACCGCCACCGTCATGTGGTGCTCGCCGAAGATCAGGCGTTTCGATTCCAGATCGTCCTGGGCGAGTTCCAGTTCCTGAGCGAGGCTGACGGCCCCGTCATTGGCGGCTTGCATCAGGCGCAGCTGCCGTTTGATCCGGCCCGCCATGATGTTGGCGTTGATCGGCACAAAGGAGTGGGTGACCACCATGTCGACGGGCAGGTTCAGCTCGTCGAGCATCAGACTGTCAGTTTTGGCGGGATAGTTCTTCACCGCAAAGATCGCGCCGAGCTTGTTGCCGACAGCGCCGTCAGAGAGGGCGATGGTCGTGCCGCGGAAGGTGACGCGGGTATTGGCTACGTCCTCGGCGATCACACCGAGGCGCGACCGGGGGAAGAGCGGGTGCTCCTCGCCTGTGTTGAGTGAACCGAGGAAGCCCAGAAGCTCGCCGGTGCTTGCGGCCAGCAGGCGGGGCTTCAGCTCATCGAAGGACGACAGCAGAAACCCCACAACCTCGTCGAGCTTGCGCAAGCGGCGGGTCGTGTCCGCCGCATGTCGCGAGCGAGACGCCCCCAGACCGAAGGGCAGACGGCTGGTCGCCTCGGGGCGCTTCAGCACGGTCAGGGTCAGCGTCTTGTCGCGCAAGCCCGCGCGGCCGAGATGCGCGTGCCATCGTTTGTCGACGGCGGCAGCAAACCCCTCGCCCGGTATGGGCGGCAGGGTCACATCGACCGCTTTCGAGACCTTGTGCAGGTAGAATGAGAACTCGGTCCCGACCTGCGCCACGATGCCAGCCAGCAACCCTCCGATCCGGTCGAGATGCCCGTCCTCGCTCGTGGTGCTGTTCACCCCCTCGAGCCTGATGCACTGCATCAGTTCGTTGCCGCGTGTCCGGATCGTCCGGTCGGTCACGAGGCTCACGTAGGGCAGCATCGACGAGAGCCGCTTCTCGCCCTTGACCCATGCGGGCAGCGCAGTCAGCGGATCGAGCGCCTCTGCGACGTCATTGGCAAGTCCATCACGGGGCATAGCTGTCGCCTCCGTGCAGCTTGCGGTTCGTGGTCGGCGGGGTTTCCTGCAGGGTGATCACCAGGACGTCGAGGAAGTTCGGATCCCAGTCTGCGGCTTTCCAAAGCGCCGGCCAGGCCAGCCCCGCGAACACGGTCACCACCCAGCTCTGCACCCAGAGGAACAGGAGCGTCGAGCCGAAGAGCCAGACCATGGCGTACATGATCGGCAAGCCCATCAGCTTGGGTGGCCTGAGAAGGCCGATGAACACGCGGGACTGGTCAGCCATGGACGGAGCTCAGGTGGTCCAGATGGCGGCGACGATGGTGGGTGCTGCGGCGATGCCCGCGATTGCAACCACGACCCAGAGCGCCTGACGGAAGTCGAGGATGCCAAAGAGCCAGGAAAGGAACACC
Organism: Phaeobacter sp. JH20_08; assembly: GCF_048056635.1. NCBI lineage: Bacteria > Pseudomonadati > Pseudomonadota > Alphaproteobacteria > Rhodobacterales > Roseobacteraceae > Phaeobacter > Phaeobacter sp. JH20_08. Next base: position 6,830 of record NZ_JAYMVV010000014.1, read on the forward strand.
CCGATCAGTGCGAGCGTGCCAATCACGATCCCCAAGGGACCGGTGATCGCATCGACAATGCCTTGAAGCAGGGTCTGTACCGGCGAGAGGTCGATGCTCTGTGCAAGCGCTGGACCCGCCAGCACGATAAGGGTCATCGCGCCGAGCGCGGCGATCGCCCGCGTGCGGAGCACGCTTTGACGTTTTCTCGATGTCATGAAAGATCTCCTCTGAGCCGCTCAAACACGGCAGTCACACGGGCCACATGCCCTTGGGTTTCTCGAAAAGGGGGGATGCCGCCGTGGCGTGTGACCGCCTCAGGGCCAGCGTTGTACGCCGCAAGGGCCAGAGAGCCCTCGCCGAACTGGTCGAGCATCATCAGCAAGTAGCGGGCTGATCCGTCGAGGTTCTGCGCAATGTCATGTGGGTCCACGCCGAGGTCGCGGGCGGTATCCGGCATAAGCTGGCCAAGGCCTATGGCACCGACAGGGCTACGTGCAGCCGGATTGTATGCGCTCTCGACTTCGATATTGGCCCGGTAAAGGAGCGCCCAATCAGTGACTGAAAGCCCTGCGCGACGCAGCGCACCATGCCCGGCATACCGCAGAGCCGTGGTCTCGATCGCATGGAGGATTTCTGGGGTGGCGCGGGCGGCGGATCGAGCCGGGATCGCTGTCTCGCTCGTTGCGTCAGGAACGCGAGGTTCTGCGAAGAGAAAAAGGCGCCCGTTTGCCTCTTGAGAAGTGGAAATCAATTGGCCGTCTGGGCCAACCGAAAAGATGAAACCGTCGGCCAGGGCCGGGGGCGCGGAACAAACGCCTGTACCCAAAGCAACGACGAGCGCAGTCGCGCGGTCAGCTGCCTTTGACCGGAGGCGCGGCGTGGCGCTCGCGGCCACCTTCTTCAAGTGGGATGCTAGCGGTCGTACAGCCCATGTCGGCCAGGAAGCTGACAAGACCAACGATGGTTTTGAAGTCGCGGAGTTTGAGGACGCTTCGGCTGGTGACGAGCATTTTGTCATCACGCCCATCAGTGGCGACGGCGCGGATGACCCACGAGCCGTACCAGCTGTTATGGCGCTTCTCCGCTCTCTCCTTGCAGACCACCTCAATGAGGTAGCCCTCGGCGAGCAAGCCGCGCAGTCCGTCTTCGGTGACCACATTCGGTGCTTCTTCTATCATGACCTCCCCTGGGCCCTCCTCATCATGAGTATCGGCCCGCGGGGACACTTCCACACGGGCGATACAAGACAACATAATTGACTGCAAGACGATTTATTTGAGTTGGCGAACCGTCTTTGGCTGCAATAGGTAGCTACCGCACGAAACCATAAATTTGAAGTGGCAAAGGAGTTTTGCCCTGCGCATGTTTTGTGCATTTCGATACGGTGTGCTTGGTCTTGTTGTGCCACTCGCGTCGATTGGCCAAATCGCCATTGCATGTACCGCACCGGAACGGCCATTCCTGCCTGAGCGGTCCGAAGACATTCGAGAATATGCCGATCTGCTCCGCTCTGATTTCGAGGGCTACATCGCCGACATACAAGAATACTTCCGCTGCTTGGACGCCGAGCGCCAACGCGCGTTTCACGAGGCACAGGAGGTTAGCCGGGACTATGGAAGGCTGGTCGAGATATTGGAATGACTCTTCAAAGTCTCCATGTTGGAGACTTTGAAAGCAGACACTATATGCATTTAATGTCTGCATAAGCATACATTAAAGCGCCAAAGCCTTCTCCAGATCGTCGTGCTCGAAAGCACTTTCCAGATAGTCGAGCTCGCGTGCCGGAGCCCCGACCTGATGCGCAATTTCGCGCCACGTCGCTGTCGCTTTTGCCACTTCAGCGACGATTTCCCGGGCGTGTTGAGTGCGGAGGCCGAATTCAGGTGCCACAGCCAACACAAGGTCAATGTCACAGGTCCCGTCGTCGAAATCGATCCGTGTCTGCAGGACACGCGGTTTTTCCAACTGAGACGTCGGGTTGATGTCGAACGCCGGCGACAGCCGCCATCCAGCTGGCCCATCCCAAAGAAACCCGTGATTGCGCATATGGTCGTCCGTATTCGACACCAGAACAGTGAAGACAAGGCGGCGATAGAGTTCTTCACGATCCCTGGCAGCCTGGCTGCCAGTCCTGGTGATCGCGTCTACGATCTCGAGATAGCTGCCAGATACGCCATCCCGGTTCTGGGTCATGGTCATGGCTGACATATACGGGATGCGTTCGCCTGCTGCGCGTCGGTCAAACCGGGCGCTCAGATAGACCGGCCGATCGCCGATTTTTGCCAGAGAGTGGTCAGCCATAGTCAGGCCGGCCCGATCTGCCAATCGCGCGGCGACTTCCTCCCAGCGTTCCTTGCTGTAATCGTCGTCAGCCTTGGGAAACTTGGCGATCGAGAGCTTGCCCTGCACATCATAGACCGAGCATTTTGGGCGTGCACCGCCAAGCGATGCCCCGGGCGCAAAAATGAGATCGAGGTCCTCGTCTCGTTCCTCGCCAGCTTCGAAACGCCCGACTGCGTCGAGAAGACGCTGGAGCGCGATGTACCCTGGAACGCCATCTTGGATGGGTGCTGCATAGTCGGCATCGCCACGCCATCGCAGCCGCAAGGCTCCGATGCGGCTGACATCGGAGACACCCATAAGATAATCCGTCTCGAACAAGGTTCGAACCGGACGTTCCTCCCGCACAGAGCGGCGCCGTTCCCGACGCTGCATCAAGGCACGACCCCAGTTGTCTGGGGCACTGTCGCCAAGGGCTGGAAACATCTCTCCGTTGCCTGAAGGCACAAACGGTCCGGGCGAGAGAGGCACGCCCTGATCAATAGCAAACCGCTCTGGCCGGTTCAGCCAGTCGTCCGAGTATTCGAAAACGACGGTTTCGCGCGCCCGGGATGGCACACAACGCATGGTGCCGACAGGCACCATCGCTCCATCGAGCTCAATGTCGATTTCGACGACCCGTTCTGCCATGGCCTAGCTGCTCTCCTTGGAGCCAGGCTTCTTGCGCGCAAGAACCGCGCGTTTCGGCAAGCGCTCAAGAGCTGCATGTGCACCTTGGGGATCGTTCCTGGCATCAGCGAGATCTTCAAATCCATCCATCAGGTTCAATGCTTGCAGCACAGCCGCATAGATGCCGATGGACACGCCAGCATCACCTTTTTCGATCTTGTGGTAGGTTGATCGCGCAATACCCGCCCGCTCGGCGACAACAGACGCCGGCAAGCCGCGGCGCAAACGTGCGTCACGGATATCGGATCCGAGCTTGCGGATCGCCCGCTTGGCTGCGGGGGGCGGAAGGTATGACGCAGGCAATGCTTCTATCCTCGGTCTTGTTATTACCTTTATGTATGTATAAGAAGACATAAGGCAAGTGCTTTGACCTCAAGCTGTCATTGCTGCATTCCGTCTGATGCGCAAATGCTCACTCACCTTTTTCGGGAAATAGCCCAGGCATCCACCGACCTGCATACTTGGCCGGGAACGCCAGCTTGAGCGGCGCGCGGGTCGAGGTCGATGACAAAGCCCCCGCTTCAAGTAGCGCAGATGTCACCCGCCGCGCGGTGCGATCACTCGTGCCAAGGATGGACTCGACCTCTCCACGTTCAATCTGTCCCTGATAGAGGACGGCTTTCAGCACGGTATCGGATTTTGGAGGCAACCCCCCGGCGCGGATTTCTTCTTCAGCCCAGATCAGGATACGGTCACGCAGCCGATCAGGCCGCATAAGACTTTCCATGAACTCTACCTGGTCAATGCAGGTGCGCAGGAAGAAGCCGGCGAAGGAAGCAAGCGCGGCTTCGCTGAGCGTCCCACGCCCGTCGCGATCTCCACGGCGAGGACCGTCGCAGGAGGCCAGGTGCTCCTTGTAGGCGGCCTCTTCACGTGCAAGCCCGCGCGCCACAGACCAGAGGCCGCGTGTATCGAGCGTTCTGCGCAGCATGGCGTAAGACATGAGGCGGGCAACACGCCCGTTACCGTCGAGGAAAGGGTGCACCCAGAGAAGCCGGTGATGCGCGCAAGCCGCAGCTAGGATTGGTTCGATCCTGCCTTGGAGGTTGTAAGCCTTGTGCATACGTTCGAGAAATCGCGGTACCGCTCCAGGGCTGATGGCAACGTGCCGCCCAACTTCAACGTAGCGCGTCCGCAGCTCGCCAGGCACAACGGGTATTTTTTCGCCCGTCTTCGGGTTTTCGACGAAGAGAAGCTCAGGCGGCAGCAGTTCGCAGAAGCGGCGATGCAGCTCGATAATGGACGCGGGCGCGGTTGGCTGTTCCACCATACCGTCCTCGTCGATCCATTTCTGGACCGCCACATGTGCTTTGGCTTCGAGCTGAAGGTTCCGCTTCTTGGGGTCGGCGCTGTAGTTGCCCTGCATCGCGCGTTCGATGTCGATGGGATGGGTGTCGTGCCCTTCGATGAGGTTACTGTAGTAGCAGTTCATCGCCCGCACGAGATCTGACAACGCCTCCGAGACGGAAGAAGGCAACCCGCTCCGGAACGCGGCAGACTTCTCTGCCAGCTCGAGCGCGAGATCGTTTAGACGTGCGCGCGCGGGAGCGCCTTCAGAAACCATGAGTGGCTCGAAAAGTCCTACCGTTTCTCCATCATCCGGGGTCGTCACTTGTCCTACTTTCTGGCCGCTTTGGTGGCCATGAATCATCTCTCCTAAAACCAAAAGCTATCATGAGGTTGCCGACTCATAAAGTGGCATCCCGTCCGCCAATTTGGCCGGTTCTTTGGCCGCAACTTCTCTGCGGCCCGCTGCCAGGCTCGAGAATATGATGAGCGACAAAGGCAAGACTTGCGCGCAACCATCAATCAAATCTCCTTGCTATCATTAATGTTGTTTCGTATCGATGCACCATTATAGATGGAGTCGGCATCATGAAGCACGTGATCCACAGCGTGGCAACAGCCACGGCACTAAGCATATCCGGACTAATGGCCTCGTCAGGTCCGGCTCAGGCCTATCAGGTCGACTGTGCGATCCTCCTCTGCCTTGCGGGCGGCTGGCCTGCCTCCGCGCCCTGCGCGTATGCCAGAGCGGTCTTCATTCGGCGGATCACGCCATGGCCGATCGAGCCGCCCTTACAAATCTGGCGGTGTCCGATGGGTGTGTCGCTCAACGATCCCAGTCCGATGTCGCCTATGGAACGCCTTTATGACATCACGTTCCGCGATCCGCCCGAACCGCAGGAATCGACTCCGATCCCCCTTGTTCACGTCCAAGCAGATGAGCAAGCCGACATCGACATCTCAGGCGACGCCTTTGATTTCGTGCGTAGCATTCGCGTTTATCACATCCAGTACCGCCAGCATGAAAACCGAGATGGCGACTGCAATCGCAGCGACTCGACGCGATTGGGGTCCTACGGCGTGCAGGGCGACTACCGATGGACAAGATCCACCGTGGGCCAGGTGCCAGCCGCATCCGGCCTGAGCATCCCGAATGGATGTGGCAGCTACTTCTACCGTTCTGTCTTCGTCGACTGGCGCGATCACGCCGGGAACTATGGCTCTGAAGAGGTTCGCTACTGACAAAATCTACGCGCGGTTTTGCTGTGCGCGTCCTCACAACCCCGCACGGAAGGCTTTGCAAAACCCCCAAAAAGGAGACGACGCCAGACCGTGAAGCCTGACGCCGTGCTAGAAAACTCCGTGAACAAGAGTTTCCTAGCGCACCGCTAAAACACCTGCAACCAGCAAAGTTGTTTTGCTGGCAAGAATGTTGTTGTCTCACGACATGGCGTCGGATCTCCAAGGAGACCTCGACCATGGAACCTACGACCGGCCTGATCCTGAGACGGATCACGCAGACAAATCTCTCTGTTGCTACGCACAAGCTTGCTAACCTCATCCTCGATGCCATCGCCTGGAAGGATGGCTACAACGGTTTGTCGCGCGGAACGGCAGCCTTCACCCTCTCTGCCCTAGCGGAGAAGATGGGTGTCTCAAGACAATATCTTTCGGTTCTTTTGAGCGAACTTGAGACGTCGGAGTTGCAGCTCGAGCGGGCGAAGCCGAATGGCAAGTTCGCGCCCTGGATCTTTCGGTTTTCCGCATTCGACGAAGAGAGTGAAACCCATGATCTCGTGTCAGGTGAAGGCGACACATCACTATCTAGAGATAATAATAACAAAACTATCTTCTCAGGGCTGATCGATATCACCGCGAGTTCGAACGTTTTCCAGACCAGTTGGGCAGAGCTCATCAAAGCGGCGAAGGCCACGTTGCCCTGCTGGAACATCGACACCCAGGTCATCTGGGATCGCTTCCTCGCCTTCAACCGATCCCGAGGCAACGGCAGGGTGCCGGCCGACTTCCTGCTTGGCTTCATGCGCCGGTGGCGAAATTCGTCGGGAACTCCATCTCGTCCCGCAGTCAAGCCGCCCGCGAGACCAATAACGGACCCCAAAGAGCGCGAATTGCTGAGACAGATGCAAGCCGCACCTACTGCGAACCGCCAGTTCCATGCGTCCGACCTGTGTCGCTTGATCGGACACGCTGCCTACGAAGCGCGGGTACTCGATGTGATCCGCAGGTTTGGGTGCCAGAGGTTTTCAGCAACCTTGGCGGTGCACGGACGAGCGGTGCTGGCAGGCTAGATTCAGCGGTGACTTGAATGAGATTGGGGCTGCGACTTCAAAACAGACAGAGATCTGAAGAGATTAGACGGGTTCTCGGATAGCACTCCCGCATGCCGCTTCAAATCGGAAACGTCACGCAACCATGGCAATACACAACGCTGGGTGCAGCACCAGGCCGCGACCGCCTAAACTCAAACAGAAACCGAACCAGCGCCTCCGCTACAAGACAGCCCGAGAAGTCCGAAAAATCCTGACGACGGACAGAGCCTGACGACCGAAATCGGTGGACCGTATTCTACACGATCGAAGCCATCTGTCCAAATTTGACGTATGGCCGTGACATCTCTGTTGAAACGACGGAGATGAACAATGACGCACGAACAACACCTCGCCCTTGATCTGATCGTCCGATTGGCCAACCGTTTCGGTCCCGCCAGCCGTATCGCAAAGGAACTGCCCGGCTGGCTGGAGTGCCTGACCGAAGTCGAATGTCCCGAACGGCCCCGTAGCCGACCAAGCTCGCAATGGTGGAACAAGATCAGGACCATCGCGCACGACCTTGCGCCGAGCGCCGGGGGCGGTGAGGGCGAGATCGTTCAGCGCAATGCAACCCGTCTTGGCGAGCATTTCGGGCTATCCCCTGCCGAAACATCCATGCTGACCTTCGTCGCGTTCTACAAGTTGTTCGATGGCTTCGAGCATGTCGTCGATGGCGCGCTGGAAACCAGAGAAGTCACGGTGCGGCTGCTGTTGTCGTGGTTCTGCGCGGCGCCCGAGCCTGAAATCCGCACAGCCATGCGGGCATCCGGTCGCCTCACTTGCTCGGGATTGGTGCAGCGCAACAGCGGCGGGCGTCACCGCCGGATGCCGTTCGATCTGTCTGATCGCCTGACCCTCGCGCTACTTGCCGAAGTGGATAGCATTTCCGACCTGATCGCCCTGATGTTCCCGCGTGCGGCTGCGCCGCAGGCTCAATGGCAAGACTTCGAAGGTCTAAGCCGGGTGTCGCGTTGCCTTTAAATCTGAGACACGATGCTTTCGGCAACAAATTTTGCCCTTAATTGCGAGATTCGGCTGTCATGGGGCCTTTGCTTCTCGCGCGCCTCTGCGCGATATGATCAACCGCAGCAAGCAAACGTGGCTGCTTCTCGAAGGCGCGAAGTAGAGCAACTTTTGCATAGTCGTCGATGCCGGAACTGACGATGGCTGCTTTAGCCAAGGGGCGAGATCGAGCGGCGGCGATTGCGGCGAGACAGAATAGCCTCACTTCCGACTTGGGGTTTTGGAGAGCGAACGCCGGATCCCCGCGGAAGGTCTTTAGTGACATGGCAAAGGCGACTGCGCGCATTGCGCGCCGAAGTTGCTTGGGGCTGCGTGATCGCGCGGCGCACTCAAGCATCCCTGCCCCGCGTCGCGCTCGGTAGATCAGTTTGTCGGGTATTTGTTCGTCACCGGTTTTGCCAAGGGTTTGCACAAGTCTCGTCCCGCAAACCTGACAGTCAAATGCCCAGGCCCGCCTCCAATGCCTGAGTGAAAGGCCCTCCCTATAGCATCGCAGGCAATGCTGGAATGGCATCTGGGCCGTCAGCGAGGCTTCTCGTGGCGTCATTGCCGGAAAGGTCAAAGACCGCACAACATCTGGGTCGACACGCGCGGCGTTTGCGATTTTCTCCGCCGCAGCCGCTTCGACGTTGAAATCCAAGGCGGTGCCATGCGCGGTATCGATTTTGATATGAGCCAGCAGTTCCGCGTCATCACAGTAGTTGGCCGCAGCCAGCCGAGACAACCAACCTGACAACAACTCGTCTGGCAGCGGTGCGACAGTCTTCGGCAGCCGGCGCGGCTTCACACTCCGGACTTCTCGAGCCGCCGATGGGCGTTCGCATGGCGCGACCAAACCGGCGTCCATTTTGCGATTGCGTCATCGGTGATGCATTCATCACCTGTGACAATGGCGTCGATGGAAAGATCCTTGATCAGGGCGAAGATGCGCGAGGTCACCCCACCGGTCAGCGCAAGAATCTGCTTGAGCGACTTGACCTTCAGATTGGATTTCTTTTCGAGGGGCATTGCCGCGATGAGTGTCTGGATCATGTCCGAGAACTCGGCATCGTCGCGCCAGTTTGGCAGGTGATGTTCGTCCAGCCGCCTGGCAAGCTGGATATCACCACGGATGGCATCAACGGCCTCGCTGACCCCCAGGCAGACCAGCGACACTTCGAGTTCATTGCTGAGATACCGCAGAACATTGAGAAAGCGGCGCTGTTCGCGGTGTGTCCCGGCCAAGAGGTTGTGAACCTCGTCGATCATGATCATCCGCAGGCCAAGGTCGCGCAAGAGCGCGATGACGCGAACTTCGAGGGAAGCCACATTTTGAGCGCGGGCGCTCAGCGCCGTCGCCGGGGCGCCGACGGCGGCCAAGATGTGCAGGTAGAACCGCCGTTCGTCTGGTGCGGGCGGCGCTTGCAACAGCAGCAGGGGCGTGCGGGTGATGCCTGACGCCGGATCGTATTCTGGTGCGTATTTGCGCGACAGGTTTCGGGCGATCATCGTTTTGCCGATCCCGGAGGCACCATGCACAAGAAGCCCAGGCATACGGGTTTGCCGTGGCGCTTCGATCATACCATGCAAGCGGTCCAACACCTGTTCGGCCCGCGGAAAGCCGATCCAGATATCCGATTGAATGAGGGCGATCCGACCGTCTGCCTCAGTTATCCCTGCCCTCAATTCACCATCTCTCCACCTTGAACAATGGGCGCGATGTATCACCCGTATCGATCGGGCGCAGCCCTTCGATTGTCGCGATAGCCGAGGCGGGGCCCTCCAATGGCCCTTTTCTTTCACGGGTTCTACGTTCGGCCTTCGTCAGGCCCCGGCTTTCAGCTTCGATCTGGCGTTGCTGGCGGATCAGCTCAGCCAGAACCAGCTCATTTGACCCGGACTTGCCAAGGGCCCGAGCCTTCCTCATGGCTTCGCGGTATTCCCAGAGGGACACTGGCGGAATTTCCAGGTTTCTGTACCGCGCTTCAACATACCGGCCATCGTCTAGTTCGACCCAGATCATTGAGATATCACGAGGATCGTAGCGAACGACCACCTTTCCATCCCCGCGCCCGATGTGGCCTGCAAGGGCATCGGACCAGTACCTTATCTGGAACAGATGGATGCCGTCACGCCTGATCTTGCGCAGTTCGCCCGGCAGGAAACTTACCTGAAAGGCTTCGATATCAAATGGGATGTCGCCCGTCATTTGCTCTGAGAGCGCCTCCCATTTGGCGACGGGCGTGCAGCCAAGACTTGAATGTATTCTGTTGTTGTAACGGCAGATTTCCAGAGCAAACCAACGATCGAATTCGCTCAAGGTCATCGTGGCCCTGCCTTCGGCATCATAGTCGCCCTTGGTCGCGACCGACGATTGCGTTGTGCCCGGCAGGAGGTGAACGGCCCCCATCATCGTCCCGATCAAACGTTCGATGTGACCTCCGAAGTGAGGACTTCCCAAAGGCCGATAGACCAGATCGATCCCCCATTCCGCACATGAGGACCGAAAGGCCCGCGAACGGAAATCGCGGCCATTGTCGACATGGAGGCTGAGCGGTTTGCCCTGTGCGGGCCAAGGAATATTGCACGCCAATTCCGTCAGAAGTTCCGCCTTGGGGGCAACCGCCTGTGTCAGGCAAAGCGCCACTGACAGTCGCGAAGGGGCCTCGAGAGAAGTGTAGTATCCAGTTACCATCCGCGTTGCGATGTCGATCGCCAGCGTGACCCAAGGCCGCCCAATTGGTTGGCGTTCAAAGCTGTCGACAAGAATGATGTCCGCCGGCGTATGATCAATTTGGACGATCTCCAGTGGCACACTGGCCTTGTTCTCACCTGTGACCGGCGTAAATTTCTGGCGGGCCGCCTTTGCGCCCTCGCGTGCCTTCGCAACTTCGCGGGCATCCATCGCATCCAGACGACGCTGAACCGTCCGTCGTGTCGGCGGCTGCAAGCCCTGTTGCCAGCACGCGCTGCGGATTTCTGTCACGACGCGCGAGAGGCTCGGACGCTCCCGGCGCAAGAAATAGCGGCGAAGGTGCTCTTCGATCACCGCTTCGACCTTGCTGGATATCAAGGCCGTACCGGCTGGACGACCCCGTTTCCGCGGAGCAAGGGCACTGGTGCGTCCACCATCTTCGACCAGCCGCTTTATCCAACGCCAGACCGTCGCCCTGCTGACACCAAGCTCCCAAACGGCGTCATTGATGCCACGTTCCAGACTGCCAGTACCTTTCAGATATGCCTGAACAAGCGGACGCAGCACAACGGCCCTGCGCGCCTCTTCAGCACCAACGGCAACGGAGCCCTCGCCATCATCATCCATAGATATTTGCCGCTCAAGTCTGTGAACCCTGTCTCAGCTTTAAGGGCAAAAATATCGGAATTAAAGGCAAAATCTCATATTTAAGGGCAAAGCATAGCCGTTGATTTCGTTGGATTTCTAATCTCACAATTAATTAAGGGCTACGCGACAATCAGCGACAAAATGCGATTGCAAAATTTCGCCAATGAGTGTAACTCGGGTTGACCTGTCTACTGACCTTCCAAGGCATCTGATGCGAGCCTAAGAAACGCTGACCGTATCAAAGGCAGAAAAGCCCGTTCGTCCTCCAGATCGGCATCGTGAGATCTATCAGGAATTTCAAACAGAACTTAACCGCCAGCAGGAATCCACCAGTCAAACCCTCGTGGCGTTGTGACATACTCCGGCCAGCGGAAATTGAGCGGCGGCTCATAATCGCAAAGCGGTGGAATCCAGTTTGACCCGCCAATCCCACCGCCGGTGCGTTCGGTGAATTCTGCCATTGCAGTAGCACGGGCGTCTTCATCCTCGAGCAGGCGCAGTGCGGAAGCCGCAGATATTTTGGCAGCTGTCTCAACCATCGGATCAATTGTTGCGGGCATCCCGCCAAGCGCGTTCATTGCCCAGGCGGGTATCGCAGAACCAGATGGTGCGCGCAGAGCCGGGCGGGCCACGTAGAACCGGGCGGTCGGCGTATGCCAGCACATATCGGTGTAGTCGTCCGAGGTTGAATGCAGTTGTTCGGGGGGGAGCGACCTGCGCAGGATTGCTTCGGCCTCATGCGGGTCCTGCAGCCGTGTCAGTGCATCAATGAAGGGGTCCGGGGTGGGGGGAAACCCCAAGTTTCGCTGTACTTCGCGCCCCAATTCAAGGCCGTTTTCCGGCCACACTGGCGGGCCAACCTCCTGCATGACATCCCAAACCAGATTTGCCATCGCGTGATTGGCTAGGCCGGGGCGGGATTTGGCGACCCAATGCCGCTCATAGCGGCAACCGGTCATCTCAGCAGCGGCGCGGGCATTGCGGTCAAGTCCAGCGATCACCTGCTCGGCCATCGCGATTTTGGGCACGCGCATCATGTAATTGATGTCGGCCAAAGCGGCAGGCAGGTTGTCGGCGGTGGCCTGCCCGGCAGTCAGGATCGCTTCGGAAATCGACCAGCCGCCCGAATGAGGCAGCATTGAATCGCGCAAGGCTTTGGAACTGGTGTACATCAGGTTCAGCGCGTCATTGGCCCCGGGCGCCCGGACTGCATTGTGCGCCTGCGGAATGGGCGCGCCATCGCGCATGCCCCAATTTTCCGGCTGATCGCAGATGAAACGGTAGATGACCGAATAGGCGGCACCGCAATGGGTATCCCAGCGCACCGTATTGCACATGGGCAGCATATAGAACGGGTGAAAGGACAGCATGCCCGCTAGCCCGTCATAATAGCCCTTGGCCGCGTGAATGGGTTTGGAGCCGCGCACTTTCTCAGCCGGCTCTCCGGTAAAGCGCAGTCCACCCTTGATCCCGTGTTTCTCCATCGCGGCCTTGGTCGCCAACAGCCCGCCAAGCGCGCCAATTCCCAGCCCGGAATGCGGATCCGTATGGCCGCCTGCATGGACATTCAGCCCCTCGCGCGGTGCCTGATAGGGGACCGCCGCCTGGCAGTTGCCAGGAATACCGTCATATTCGGCGTACATCCCAACCACCGGCCCCGCACCATTGTGCCACTCGGCACAAAAGGCCGTCGGCATGCCGCCGGATCCTTCCTCCACCGTAAACCCTTCGGCCCGCAAACGTTCAACATACCAGACCGCCGAGCGGTACTCGCGCCAAGCGGTTTCACCATGGTCAAATATGGTGGCGCACCAGTCCGACAATTCGGGCATGCGCTGATCCACATAGGCCTGCGAGGTTTGTTGAGCGGCGGAAAAAGGCATGATGTCACAGGATCAGGATTTGAGATCGATGATTACCGGCGGAACTGGCCCGCCGGAAGAACATGTTTAATGCGTGTGCCGGATCAGAACAGCAGGCTTGGCAGCCATAGGGCGATCTGCGGAAACGCCACGACCAGCGCCAAACCCAGAATCTGCAGGATCACAAACGGAATAGCCGACCAGTAGATGTCACCGATGGTGATCTCTTTGGGCGCAACAGAGCGCATGTAGAACAGATTGTAGCCAAAGGGCGGCGTCAGATAGGCCGACTGCATCGACAGCACGAACAGAACCGCAAACCATGTTGTGTCATACCCCAGATCCTTCACGATCGGGACAAACAGGGGAATGGTGATGAACAGGATCGCGAAATCATCCAGGAACATGCCCAGAATGAAATAGGTGGCAAGCATGGTGATAATCACCCAGATCGGCGCCAGATCGTTGTCTTCGACCAGCTCGGTTACGATCTGCCCGGCACCCAAGCCGACATAGATCTTGGAAAAGAAGACCGCAGCCAGGGCAATCCACATCAGCATGCCCATTATCTTGGTGGTGGACAGCATGACATACTTCAGCATGTCCAGGCTGAGACGTCGCTGAAGCGCCGCAATCACCAGCGAGCCGAACGCACCGATGGCAGAGGCCTCAGACGGTGAGGTCACACCGCCGATGATACAGCCCAGAACGGTGGCAATCAAAAGACCCGGGGCGATGAGAAACCGCAGCGATGCGAGCTTTTCCATCGTGGTGTAGGTCTCGGTTGCCGGCGGGCCCATGCGCGGGTTAATCCGGCAGCGTATCAGGATGTAGGCAATATAGATCGTTGCCAGCATCAGTCCCGGCACGAGACCGGCGGCAAACAGCTTGCCCACGGAATCGCGCGACAGGAAGGCATAGATGATCATCAAAACCGAGGGCGGGATCAGAAAGCCAAGCGCGCCGCCTGCCATGATCGTGCCCGTCACCATCCGCTTGTCATAGCCGTGTTTCAGCATCGACGGCAGCGCGATAATGCCAAGCGACACGGTTGCGGCACCGGACACACCCGCCATGGCCGCAATCAGCGCACAGATGATCACTGTGCCAATGCCCAAGCCGCCGGGCCAGCGGCCCATTAGCTTGTGCATCATCGCAAACAGGTCATCAGTGATGCCGGACCGCTGCAGCACAAGCCCCATGAAGATGAACATCGGCAGCGCTACCAGCAGGAAATTGTCCATCGAGCTGAAGGTAGAGGTGATCAGCAGGTCCAGCCCGCCGTCACCATAAACCATGTAAGCCATGACCGCCCCGCAGGACAGCAATGCAAATGACAATGGTGATCCAATCGCCATCAGCACCAGCATCGATGTGAACATGATCAGCGTAATTACAAGCGGGTCGAGGTCAAGCATTGCCGTTTCCAGTTGGTTTTGATGCTGTTTGCGGTTGGTCCGGCAGTGCTTCGGCCGCCAGCACCGGATCGGCGGGTTCGTCCTCGGCGCGGCGAGGATCTTCGTATTCAACACCCAGCGCAGTCAGCATTGCACGCACCAGTTCCGCCAAAACCTGCAACAGTAGCAGGCCCACGGCGACCGGGATCACTGTTTTGATCGGGTAAAGCGGCGGCTGCCAAATGCTTTTGTTGGAAAACTCGCGCACTGCCCAGCTGTCGGCTGCAAAGGCGATGGCCAGTTTCAGAAAGACAGCAAGCACCACCAGCGCAAAGGAAAACGTGACGACATCCAGCGCAGCCCTGACACGTTCGGGCAAGGCGCCCCAGATCACTTCGCTGCGCACATGGCCCTGATGGCGCAGGGTATAGACCCCGGCCAGAATGCAGAAACCGCCATACAGCATGGTGCTGGTTTCATGAGCCCAGATGGTCGGGCTATTGAAGAAATACCTGGCAACGATTTCAAACATCAGCACGGCGATCATCGCCAAGGTCAGCCAGGAAATGGCCCGCCCGAGAAACTCGGACAGGCCGTCCTGAATGACAAGATATCTTGTCACAATCTCCATCAAAGCCGGCCTTTGGCCTTGGCGTTGGCCGCAATCAGGTCGATCAGCTTCTGGTTCCGCTCGGACCGGCCGGCTTCTTCTTCCCAGACGCTTTGAGCGGCTTCGGTCAGTGCCTTGGTGTCATCTGCCGGCAGGGTGCTGAACTCAAAGATATCATCCGGGAAGGATTTGTTGCCGTCGTTCAGCCAGGCTTCGACCTTGGCGGCGAAATTGGTGACTTCCTCTTCCACGATGGTCCGTTGTTCGTCGCTCAGCTTGCCCCAGGTGTCCGGGTTGGCCAGATAGGTTTCGGTCCAGCCCGGTGTCAGCATGTTAAGGCGCGTGTAGTATTTTGCGCTCTCGTTCAGTTTCAGTTGGTGGTAATCCACCGCACTGCCATAGATCACCCCGTCAATGACGCCGGTCGACAGGCCGACATACAGTTCCTGACCAGGCAGGGACACGGTGGGGATTTCGAACTGCTGCAAAACCTTGGCAACATTCGACGTCGCGCGGATCTTGAAGGTCTTCAGGTCGTCCAGGCTGCTGACCGGTTCTTTGGTCAGGAGATCATAATCCGAGCCATAGGACTTGCCCAAGAACACTGCGCCGGCTTCGGCATAGGCTTCGGTAAGCAAGGCCTGTGCTTCGGGAGTGCCCAGAACTTCCTTGGCTTCTTCGATGGTGGTCCAGGCGCCCGGCAGGCCGGTTTCGATGTTGCCGATGTCCACCTGGCCAGACCAGTAGCTGCCAACGCCATGAGCGATATCAATGGTGCCTTTGGCCACCGCGTCCACCAGCTGGTCGGACGGAACCAGCTCGCCGCCGCGAAAATACTGAATGCGCACGCTGCCATCGGTGCGGTCTTTTACGGCATTCCGGAATTCCTTGGCGATATCGTCGATTTCGGTGCCGAAGTAGGTATGGAACCGCAGGCGTAGAGTGTCGGCCGAAGCGGCTGTTCCAAGACAAGCAGCCGCGACTGCGCCTGCAATAGCACCGAATGCCGTCCGGCGGGAGATAAGTTTGAAGTTCATGATATCCTCCTTATCGTAACTTCGTCTGTAGGATCGTGAGTACAGGGCTGCGGGGATGCGGGCCTTTGATGCCGCGGCCAGCACGTTCAACCGAGGGGCTGGCTAACCTCCAGTTCCTGTTTGATTTGTTCGGCGGTGATAGCCTTGGCATAGCCGATGCCGACGATGGCTGTTCGCGGCGCGCCACCCCAAGTGCCTGATTTTGCAAACTCGGTTCGGGCGCCGACTTTGTTGAAAACGATGCGTTCTTCCGGAAACTCCGAGCAGAAAATAATGCCTTTGGCGCGGTACAGCGCTCCGGACATACGTCTCAAGCTGGCTTGCAACAACTTGTAGGACACAGGCTCTGCACTGGACCAATGAGCTGACACAAACTGATTGGGCAATACGGCTTCGGGCACGGCGGCCTCCATGGCACTGGCGCTGCGGCGCTGGTCCAGTAAGACCTCGACCGGAACCTTGCCGTCGATTGCTTCAAGAACCGGAAGATCGGCAAACAGCCAGCGATCGTAGACCTTGCGCCGCTCCTCTTCGGCTGCCAGGTCCGTCTTGGTAGCGACAATCAGGTCGGCGGCCTCAATCTGGCTGCGTACCAGCTGATGCGCCTCGTCGGACAGGATGTCGACATTAGCCACATCGATTAGTGTGACCACGCTATCCAGCCGTGCAAAGCGGCTGAGCTGCGGATAACCGAAGACCGAAGCAATGCGGCCGGGCTGTGCGACGCCGCTGGTCTCGATCAGCAGGTATTCCGGCGGGGCCTCCGCGGTGAACATAGCGTGCAGCTGGGCGACCATATCGCTTTGAATTGAGCAGCACACGCAGCCGTTTGACAGCTCCATCACCTCGCGCTCGCGCTTGATAATCAGATCGGTGTCGATATTCACCGCGCCGAAATCATTCACCAGAACGGTGATGTTGCGTGCTTGGTCGGACTGCAGCAACTGATTGATCAGCGTGGTTTTGCCTGCCCCCAGAAAGCCCGAAATAATCGTTACAGGAATACGGCTGTCCATCAGATCACCACCGGGTAGAAATCGGGAACGTCCGAGGTGATCTTGCATTCATGCAGACTGTCTTTGGTCCAGCCATCCGGATCATGCACAACCGCGCCATCAAGCATGGTCATCTGCACCTTGGTCCTGTGAAGCTGCCCCTTGGGGCTGATCTCCAGCAGGTTCTGATCCAGCACGATCATATCGGCTGTCTTGCCTGCAGTTATGGACCCCGCCTGATCCTCCATGCCCATGGAATAGGCGCCGTTGATCGTGAGCATACGGATGGCTTCGGCCACAGAGACAGGATCGCCAAGCTGGCCTTCCATCTCGCCCCATGGGTTCTGCCTGGTTACCAGAGCTTCGAAGCCGATCCATGGATCAATGCTGCTGACCGGCCAGTCTGTGCCCATCACGGCAACACCGCCATGATCCAGAACGCCGCGCACATTGTAGGCTTTTTGCAGCTTGTCGCCATAGGCTGATCGGGCGCCAATGGTGAAATTGGACGGGTACCAGCCGACCGGAGAGAATTCAGCGATCACATCCAGTTCCTTGAACCGCTGCAGGTTGCCTTCGTGCAGGATGGTGCTGTGGGCGCATTGATGGCGCATGCCAGGCCCGTTTCGGCGGCGGCATTCCTCAACCGCGTCAAGGAAGATGTCCGAGGCGCCGTCGCCGGTGCAATGGGCCACCACGCGGATGCGCTTGCGGTCCATCTCGGCCACCATGTCATAGATATGCTCAGGCGTCAGGTTGAGCGAGCCGCGCCAGTCCTTCTCGTTGGGCCAGGGCGACAGGAAATAAGATGTCCTGGGTTCTGCTGTACCGTCGAAGTGGAATTTGACAGCATTGGCATTAAGCCGCTTTGACCGGTAGTAATGGCGCTCGCCGGACAATAGTTCCCAGCGGCGCGCCACTGGGAATATGTCATCCTGCCAGCTGATCGCCGCCTCCACCCGCACGGGAAGCTCACCGCTCAGGTCGATTGCGCGCAGAGCGTCCAGACGGTTTTCGCAGACATGCACATATTTCGTGGCCACCACGCCACGCGCGGATTGGAACCGTGCCCCTTCGCTGTAGGCGCGAACAAGGGCGTGCTGCGGCGGAGGCGGCATCGCTGCCATAATCATAGCATAAGCGCCGTCGACCAGAATGCCGTCCGGTTCACCTGTCAGCGGGTCCCGGACGATATAGCCGTTGTTCGGATCCTGTGTCCCGGCGGTTACGCCGGCCAGTTCCAATGCCTTGGAATTGGCCATGCAACTGCCCCACATCCGATCCATGATGGCAACCGGCCGGTCGGGAATGAAGCTGTCGAGCCATTCTTTGCCAGGTGCGATGCCTGCTTTGCGGAAATTGTAGTGCACAAAATGCTTGCCGAAAATCCAGCCGCCGTTGGCGTCAGTGGCGGGATGATCCGCGGCATAGGCCAGAATAGCGTCCCGGACATGGTCCGGTCCGGGGGTTTCGAGGCCGACATCCAGGTAGTCCGAGTATTTTGGTCCCAAGGCCAGGTCGGGGTGCGTGTGCATGTCGTAAAGACCGGGCATGGCAAAGGCCCCGTCCAGATCCTTGACAAACGTGTCGGCACCGATCAGCGGCTCGATGTCCTCATTAGAGCCGACCGCCAGGAATTTCCCGTCCTTGACGGCGACGGCTTCGGCCCAGGGCTGAGCGTTATCGACGGTGTAGATCCGGCCATTGGTGAACACCATATCCGCCCCCAGGTCACGCTTGGGGCTGTTGGTCGAGATATGTTGCGTGAAGTTTGTCATCGGGTGAGTTCTTCGGCTTTCGTTCAGGACCAGTGGGTCGGGCGGCGTTCGCCCTTACGGCGCGCGCGTGCCTCGGCCAGCAGGCAAAGCATTTCAAACGCTGTGCCTGCGGCCAGACAGGCGGACATGCCGGTCGGGTCATAGGGCGGGCTCAGCTCTACCAGGTCGGCACCCACGACATTCACGTCATACAGCCCGCGGATAATGTCGCGCACCTGTTCACCCGTCAGTCCAAAGGGCTCAGGCAGGGTGGTGCCGGGCATGACAGAACAGTCAAAGGCGTCAGTGTCGATCGACAGATATACCCGGTCGCTGCCCACCACGCGGCGGGCTTCTTCCAGTGCGTATTCGACGCCCCGTGACTGCAGCTCCTCGGCCAGCATTACCCGCATGCCCGCTTGTTCGCCGAATTCAGCCCGCGGCACTCCCCGTCCGCGCAGCCCGATCTGTATGGTCTTCTCCGGATCAATGAAGCCTTCTACGGTGGCCACCTGGAACAGCGTGGCGTCCGACACCCGGACCCCTTGGAAATTCGTTGCGGTGTCTGCATGTGCATCGATATGCACCAGCGCCACAGGGTCTTCGCCATTGTTGCTGAGTGCGCGCAGGATACCGTAGGTGCAGGTGTGCTCTCCTCCGATGCTGAGCGGGGTGACGTCGTTTTTCACCAACTCGTCGTAAAGCGCAGTGATGTCTTCCAGGCAGGCGTCCAGACTGTAGGGATTGGTCGAGAACTCCAAATCGCCCCAATCCGCGATCCGGCACAGGTCATAGGGGCATGTGCGGGTGAAATGGTTCACCATGTTGCGATCCAGTGACCAATAACGCACGGCCTCAGGCCCCTTGCGGGTGCCGGGCCGGGGATTGGGTACTCCCAGGTCCAGCGGCAGGCCGATCATCGCCAGATCCAACGCATCAAGATCTTTGGTATGAGGCGCGCGGAACATGCCCAGCGTGTTAAAGTTGTTTGAAACCATCTCGACGCCTTCGTCCACAGCGCGTCGAAGGAAGGGACCGAAATCCGGATCTTTAAGGTCAAACAGATCGCGGTTTGCCAAAGCGGCATAACGGTCCAAGCGGTCTTGAGGCAGTCGCGGCATGTAGTCTCCCGTTCGCAGTCCCGGCAGGGAATTGGGTGTGATTATTGTGTGAGAGATTTTCTGTCGTCAAATGAAAGAAACTTGGGTAAATTCGCAAAAAAAACTCAAGTCACAGACGCATCTGCTGACCTTCCACTTGTGAAATGGATATGGAAATGAGCCAGCCCTCTGCTGACAAGCCATGGAAACGTTATCCGTCGATGACTGCGCTTCGAATGCTGGATGCTATTGCCAAACTGGGGAACATGCAGGCGGCTTCGGGTGCTCTGAATGTCACGCCCAGTGCAGTATCACATCAATTGCGCCATCTGGAGGAAATGCTGGGCATCAAACTGGTCCACCGTGCCGGACGGCGGACTGAGCTGACCTCGGCCGGAAACCGGTATCTGCACGAGGTACGCAAAGCGCTTGAACTGATTGAATCTGCGGCCCACCCGCCGGATGCAGAGCCCCGCGGCCATCTGCACATCAACTGCCCCTCGGGTTTTGGAAACTACTGGCTGGCGCGAAAGATCGGGGAGTTTTCGGCGCTTTACCCCAATGTCACTCTCCAGATTTCAAGTGGTACGGGGCAGGCTGGGGCCTTGGCCAAGGAAGTGGATTTGGCGATCCACTATGGGGACGGCGCCTGGCCCGGGCTGGCGGTCCGGCATCTGTCGACCCCCCGCACCTTTCCGGTATGCAGCCCGAAGCTGCTGGAGCGTGTCGGCAGGCTGCGCAGCCCGAACGACCTGAAAGATCTGCCATTACTTCATCATACCGATACCAGCGACTGGGTGCTGTGGCTGGCGTCCGCGACGCGCAAAACAATCGAAGTGGACCGCGGCACTACATTTACCGATATGACCCATGTGATTTCTGCGACGATTGCTGGAAATGGCGTAGCCATCAGCGATTCACTGCTGGCCGAACAGGCCTTGGAGGAAGGCAAGCTAATCCGGTTGTTTGAAACAGAAGTGCTTGCCCGGCAGTCCTATTACCTCGTGGCCGAAAAGGAGCGTCTGGAGCGTGGAATTGCCCGCATTGCGGTTGAATGGCTGTCGCGTGAATTCCACGAATATGCACCTTTGGCGCAGGGTTGACTTTGAAACACCCTTAAAACGTCGGCGGCGTACAGGCGCTGACGATTACGCAAGGCTCGGGACCGACCTGCCGGAAACGGTGCGGACGGCGGCTATCGAAAAGATAGGCGTCACCGGGACCCAGAATCTTCCGCTCAGACCCGACGCTGATCTCTATCCGCCCGGAAATCACAACGCCGCCCTCTTCGCCGTCATGCTCATAAAGCTTGGCACCGGTATCTGCGTTCAGACCGTAAGTTTCATAAAGGATCTGCAGCGACCTGCCGAGCAGATTGCTGCCCACCTGTTTCAACGACAGTTTTCCCTTACCGATCTCCAGCAACTCCTCGGCAGCGAAAAAAGCCTTGCGTTCCGGTTCGGGTTCAAAGGCAAAAAACTCTGAAAGACCAATGGGTATTCCGTCCAGCACACGCTTCAGCGCGCCCACCGAAGGGTTCATCTTACCCGACTCGATCAGGGAGATGGTCGAGTTCTGGACGCCTGCTTTCTTGGCCAAAGCACGCTGAGACAACCCCGCCCTTTCACGCATAAAGCGCAGCCTGGTGCCAAGGTCGATTCCGTCATCGGCCAGTGTATTCTGGGTGTTTGCATCGTTCATGATCATGAACACCCTACAGAAGGGGCAATATTTTTCAATCGATTACAAGATCAGACAAACAGACTTTTTAGGGGATATGAAATCATGCAGGTTTTTGCGGACACGAAAATGCTTGCACAGTGAACAGCACAGGATGACGAAAATGAAAAACGCGGAAATCGCAGAGCGCCGCAATGAAGCCATTGCACGCGGTGTCGGCATGATGACGCAAATCTATGTCGAGCGTGCTGAAAACGCCGAAGTCTGGGACGTCGAAGGCAATCGCTATATCGATTTTGCTGCGGGTATTGCAGTGGTGAACACCGGCCACCGCCACCCCAAAGTTATGGCCGCCGTGGAGAAACAGCTGAACAGCTTTACCCATACCTGCCATCAGGTCATGCCCTACGAAAACTACATTCATCTGGCAGAGCGCCTGAATTCCGCGGTGCCGGGCAGTTTTGACAAGAAGACGATCTTTGTCACGACCGGTGCCGAAGCGATCGAAAACGCGGTCAAAGTGGCCCGGGCCGCAACTGAGCGCCAGGCTGTGATTGCCTTTGGCGGCGGTTTTCATGGCCGGACCTTCATGGGCATGTCGCTGACTGGCAAGGTTCAGCCTTACAAGGCCGGTTTCGGCACGATGATGCCTGACGTGTTTCACGTCCCCTTCCCGGTTGATCTGCATGGCGTCACTGTCGAGGACGCCAAATCGGCCCTGACCCAGCTGTTCAAAGCAGATCTGGATCCGGGCCGCGTTGCTGCAATCATCCTGGAACCTGTTCAGGGTGAAGGCGGGTTCTATCAAGCCCCCGCGGAATTGATGCGCGCCCTGCGGGCCCTGTGTGACGAGCATGGCATTGTAATGATCGCAGATGAGGTGCAGACCGGATTTGCCCGCACCGGCAAACTGTTCGCGATGGCGCATTACGACGTGGCTGCCGACCTGACGACCATGGCCAAAGGGCTGGCGGGAGGTCTGCCTTTGGCGGCAGTGACAGGCCGCGCCGATCTAATGGATGCGGCCCATCCCGGCGGCCTGGGAGGCACCTACGGGGGCAATCCCCTGGGTATCGCCGCTGCAAATGCCGTGCTGGATGTCATCGAGGAAGAAGAACTGAACGCCCGCGCAAACGAGTTGGGATCCCGCTTGAAGCAGCGACTTGAAGCAATTCGTGCCGATGTTCCGGAAATCGCCGATATTCGCGGCCCGGGTTTCATGATCGCAGCCGAATTCTACACCCCAGACGGGTCGGCCCCCGACGCCGGTTTTGCCAACCGCGTGCGCCTTGAGGGCCTGAAGCGCAATCTGGTCCTGCTGACATGCGGCACTTTTGGCAATGTAGTGCGTTTCCTTGCACCGATCACAATTCAAGAAGACGTATTCGCCGAGGCACTCGATCTTCTGGAAGCCTCCATCAAAGCCGCAAAGGGTGCGTAACGATGCTTGACAAAAAAACCGCAAAGCTTGACCTTTCCGACCCCTCCCTGCTGGAAGACCGCGCCTATATCAACGGCCAATGGCGCGATAGCAGCACCCGGTTTAAGGTTACCAACCCCGCCGAAGGCACAGTCATTGCAGTAGTTGCTGACTGCTCCATCAGCGATGTCCAGCAGGCCATAGAAGCGGCCCACATGGCGCAGAAGGACTGGGCTGCCTGGACCGGCAAGGAGCGCGCCGCAGTTCTGCGCAAGTGGTTTGATCTGATGATGGCTGCGCAGGATGATCTGGGCAGGATCCTTTGTGCGGAAATGGGTAAACCTCTTGCTGAGGCAAAAGGCGAAATCGCTTATGGCGCCTCGTTCATCGAATGGTTCGCCGAAGAGGCCAAACGTATATACGGCGACACCATTCCGGGCCATCAGCGCGACAAACGGATCATGGTTCTGAAACAACCGGTGGGCGTTGTAGGGGCTATAACTCCGTGGAACTTTCCCAACGCCATGATCGCGCGAAAAGCGGCGCCTGCGCTTGCTGCCGGGTGCGCCTTTGTGGTGCGCCCCGCCGAGCTGACTCCTCTGTCGGCCATCGCAATGGCGGTATTGGCTGAGCGCGCAGGCATACCTGCCGGTGTGTTCAATGTCGTGCCGAATACCAACGCCTCAGCCATCGGACAGGAAATGTGTGCCAATCCAAAGGTGGCAAAAATCACCTTTACAGGCTCGACCCGCGTAGGCCGGATCCTTATGCGTCAAGGTGCGGATACCATTAAGAAGATGTCGCTGGAGCTGGGGGGCAACGCTCCCTTCATCGTCTTTGACGACGCTGATCTGGACGCTGCGGTCGAAGGCGCGATGATTGCCAAGTTCCGCAACAACGGCCAGACCTGCGTCTGCGCCAACCGCATTTATGTTCAAGCCGGGATCTATGACGCTTTCAGCGACAAGCTGGCCAGGGCCATCGGGAACTTGAAGCCCGGCAATGGCATGGACGAGGAGGTGACCACTGGCCCTCTGATCAGCGAAGCCGCTGTCGCCAAAGTTCAAGAACACCTGACAGACGCATTGGACAAGGGCGCACGCGTGATGGCCGGCGGCAACCGGCTCAATGGCACATTTTTCGAACCTACCCTGCTGGCCGATGTGCCCGCTAGCGCCAAGGTTTCACACGAGGAAACCTTTGGCCCGATCGCTCCACTAATCCGGTTCGAGACCGAAGACGAAGTGATCGCTCTGGCCAACGACACAGAATTCGGCCTTGCCGGGTATTTCTATGCCAATGATCTTTCCCGCGTCTGGCGTGTGGCAGAGGCTCTGGAAACTGGCATGGTTGGCATAAACACGGGGCTTATTTCCACCGAAGTTGCTCCGTTCGGGGGCGTCAAGCAATCCGGTCTAGGCCGTGAAGGCTCCAAGTACGGTATGGATGACTATCTGGAGCTGAAATATCTTTGCATGGGAGGAATTTCCTAACCCGCTCCGCGAGAACACCCGGCCCTGATTTCGGGCCGGGTAATAGGGGTTAATTGGGTCATTTCAGTTCGGCGCTGGTAAAGTCTGTTGAACAGCGGCTTCGGGGAAATGAGCTGCGAAGCAGCAATGAGCTTGCTGCAAAGGTGAGGGGGTGTTGCACCAGCGAATGATGAAAGCCCCATATCAGTTAGGTCCCGCATCTTTCGTGTCCAAGCGCTATGCCGCGCAGGCGTAGTTTGGATCAGCCGTTCGAATCCGGCAAGCAATGACTGCTTCCGCGACATGGGCCGCAACGCAGCAAGAAGCCCGCCGCATGTGCAAAGCGATGCTGCGTCAGCGAAGAAGAAAAGTCCAATTTCGGGTTTGTCCTGTGTGGATGGCGTCTGCTTTGCAAGGAAAAAATGCTCTGATTGCGCGGTTGGTCAGTATGGACCTGTCACGTTTTTGTGCCGCCCCAGGTGCTCGTTTAGGCCACTTTCCGTTCGAAGGCGACCGGGCTTTTCCAGCCCAGTGCTGAGTGCCGCCGACGCGGATTATAGAAACCGTTGATGTATTGGAAGATTGCCAATTCGGCTTCCCGACGCGTCTGCCATGAACGTCGCCAGATTAGTTCAGCCTTGATCGTTTTGAAGAACGTCTCGACGGCGGAGTTATCATAGCAATTGCCCTTACCGCTCATCCACTGCCCGGCAGTGCATGTTTACATGCATGAGAGGGACACCTTGAACCCATGCTGACGCAGGAGCTTTTGGTAGTCGTGCGAACAGTATTGCGACCCGCGATCAGTGTGATGAATGCAGCCTTTGGGCGGCTGCCTCAACGCAACGGCCATCTTCAACGCCCGGATCGCCAAGTCCCGCTTCATGCGATTGCTGACGGCCCAGCCGATCACTCGCCGAGAATGAAGATCAAGGATCACGGCCAGATATAGCCAACCTTCACGGGTCCAGACATAGCTGATGTCGCCCGCCCATTTTTGGTTTAGTTGATCAGCAGTGAAGTCCCGGTTCAGCAGGTTCGGCGCAATATTGAAAGCGTGATTGCTATCCGTTGTGACCTTGTATTTCTTCGACCGCTCAACGCGGATGCCATTCTCGCGCATCAATCTGCCAACCCGGCGATGACCGACGTTCAGACCCATCTCTTTCAATTCTTCGGTCATGCGTGGACGGCCATAGCTGCCCAGGCTGAGACGGGATTGTTCCTTGATGTGCGTTAGCACGACCATGTCAGTCCTTTGCCTTTGGCTGGCAGGTCGATTGCGATAAGCACGCAGACCTCGGCCACTGACATCCAGCACGTCACACATCCTCTTGGTGCAAAAGGCATCACGGTGTTCTTCGATGAACCGAAACCTCATGGCTTTTGGCCCGCGAAGAACTGCGTTGCCTTTTTTAGGATCTCCCTCTCCTCCTTGAGAATGCGGTTCTCCCGTCGAAGCCGTTCGTTCTCGCGTGCAAGGTCGAGGTCTTTGTCCGACACCACATCCGTGTCGCGATGCGCCGTCACCCATTTGTTCAAGGTCGATAGGCCCACACCTAAATCCGAAGCCACCTGCTTGCGTGTCAGGCCGCTCGTCAGCGCGATCCGCACCGCATCAGCGCGAAATTCGTCCGTCCGTTTCAGTCCCATAGTTCGTCTCCTTTGCTGCAATAAATGCTATCAAAGGAGCGGCATCAAACCGCGACAGGTCCAGATCGTTCACAGCGCCGCGAAGCGCGCGCGATGAGCCTGAGGACGATGGAGGCCGGGCGCGGGCAACCAGAGCCCGAGACGCTCGAGCGGGAAGCGGCTGTGCCGAAGGAATGGGAGGCAGCGCTCGATCGGCAGGAAGATTTCATCGAGGAGTTATTGGGTGGATGACGCTGGTGGAGCCGTAGAACTGATAGAGCGGACCTTTACGATCAGCGCGGCGAAGGTCGTGAGAGAGCCCACAGCAGAAGTCTTCAAAATATGCTGCGGGTGCACTCAGCACGAAAATCGCTGCAATCGCTCGGTCTGGTGCGCCGCGCGGCGGCAGAGGTCGCTGCCATTCGTTCATCGCGCAGCGACAAGTTCAACATCAATTAACGACTCGCGGACTAAGCTGCCTTTCGACGCGCATGCATAACCCAAGCAAAGTCAAATGGCCATTCTGTGCGTTGGACAGCAAGCGGT
The DNA here is from genome assembly GCF_048056635.1 of Phaeobacter sp. JH20_08. Lineage (NCBI taxonomy): Bacteria > Pseudomonadati > Pseudomonadota > Alphaproteobacteria > Rhodobacterales > Roseobacteraceae > Phaeobacter > Phaeobacter sp. JH20_08. The sequence continues at coordinate 33,291 of NZ_JAYMVV010000014.1, forward strand.
CGTTGGCCGCAGGACGTAAAGCAGTGAGCCCAAATGATTGCTCGCCAAATCTAAGAATAGGGATTTTTGAATTCCTCGCTTGGCATCGTGGACCATGTGATTTGATACTTGATACCAAGTTGTCCAATTAGGTAGTTTTTGCGAAGTCATCATCAGTTGATCGAGCGTGCAGCGTCACAGATTGAAAGCTGTGGCGAACGCCTCGGGCAGGGATGTTTTGAGGGACGATAGGTTTCTTTGCAAAGTGGACGCCTTGGCCGTGCCAATCAACACCGAAGCAGTCAGATCATAATGTTTGGCAAACAACAGTGCTGAGGTCGCCAAGGGCAGGCCCAGCCCCTCTGATGTGGTTTGCAAACCAGACACCTGCGCAAGGATTTCGGAACTGGCCGGCGCATAGTCGTAAGTTGCACCCTCCACTGCTCCCGTTGCCAAAATTCCGGAATTGAAGACACCTCCCAGTACAAGACTGGTTTCTGCCTCACGGCTTTTCTGTGTCAACTGTTCCTCGGCGGAGCGATCCAACAAGGTCAAACGACCCGCCAATAGGATCACGTCGAGTGGCCCGTGCTGCATCACCTCCAAGCAAACTTCATTTTCATTCACCCCAAGTCCAAAGGCGCGAATGCGCCCTTTTTCTTTCAGTTGCACAAGACGTTCGTAGCCGCTGTCCAGAAAGGCTTCTAAATGTGTGTCGTTGCGTACGCCGTGGGTGTAGCGGCCTAAGTCGTGCACAAAGGCAATATCGATCATCGTGGTGCCCAAACGTTCCAAGCTTGTTTCCAGTGAGGCTTCGATGCCGTCGCCGGAATAGTCATAACGGACGTCATTGGGCAGCGGATCGATGAAGCCATCGGCCTCAGTCATTGTGTGTCCGGGTGATAGCACGCGCCCAACTTTGGTGGAGAGAGTGTAACTGCCGCGCGGCTTGTGTCTCAGGAAATTTCCCAAACGCTGTTCTGACAGGCCCCGACCATAGTGCGGCGCAGTGTCAAAATAACGGATGCCTTCTTGCCATGCGGCGGCGATCACATCCTGCGCTTGGACATCGGATACCGCGTGATAAAGATTACCAATGCTGGCGCAGCCAAAGGAGACTTCGGTCACGGTTACGTCGGTTTTGCCGATGCGGTTGGTCTTCATGAGGAACCTATTGGTTTGATTTCGGAACAGCGTGTGCAGCTTAGACCGCGGGATTGGACCACACCCGGAAAAATCCGGGTGTGGCAGGCGTTTATTCCGCCGCCATGGATGATTGAAAGCGATAGGTCACAATCGAATCTGGCTTCATTTCAATCGAAAACCCTGGATTGGTTGGAGCGCGATAAGCCCCATTTTCGACCACACAGGGGTCCACAAAATGCTCGTGCAGATGGTCAACAAACTCGATGCGCTTGCTGTCCTTCTCTCCGGTGATCGCAATATAATCGATCATTGAGAGATGTTGCACATATTCGCATAAACCCACGCCGCCAGCATGTGGCCAAACCGGCAAGCCGAACTTAGCGGCCATCAGTTGTACGGCTAGCACCTCGTTAAGCCCGCCCAAGCGGCAGCTGTCGATCTGAACAAAATCAATGGCCTCATGGGCAATAAACTGTTTGAACAGGATGCGGTTCTGGCACATTTCACCGGTTGCCACTTTGATCGGCGCGACCCCGTCGCGTATCTTGCGGTGGCCAAGCACGTCATCCGGGCTTGTGGGTTCTTCGATGAATAGCGGATTGGCGAATGCCAGTTCTTTGACCCAATCGATGGCCTGATCTACTTCCCAAACCTGATTGGCGTCGATCATGATGTTGATGTCATCGCCCAGCTCTTCGCGGGCAATGGTCAGACGACGGATGTCATCCTGAAGATCATGCCCCACTTTGAACTTGGTATGGGTAAAACCAGCCTGCCGTGCCTCTCGGCACAGGCGGCGGAGTTTTTCATCTGAATAGCCCAGCCAACCAGCCGATGTGGTATAACACGGGTAGCCTTCTGCTCTAAGCTTAGCGATGCGGTCCGCTTTGCCCGGTTCGGCTTTCCGCAGAATCTCCAGAGCTTCATCACGCGTAAGCACATCGCTGAGGTAACGGAAGTCGACCAAAGAAACGATTTCTTCCGGAGACATGTCGCCTACCAATTGCCACACAGGTTTGCCCGCTTCCTTTGCAAGCAAATCCCACACGGCATTAACCACTGCGCCAGTGGCAAGGTGGATCGCTCCCTTGTCAGGCCCGATCCAGCGTAATTGGCTGTCACCCGTCACGTGACGCCAGAACCGACCCATGTCTTCACGGATCCAGTCCAGTTCAACGCCAACCAGCAAATGCTCCATCGCCTGAATCGCGGCGACGCAGATGTCGTTGCCACGCCCAATGGTGAAGGTCAGCCCGTGACCTTCATGGGCACCATCCGTTTCCAAGACCACATAGGCGGCAGAATAATCGGGATCTGGGTTCATCGCGTCAGAACCGTCCAGCCCTTCCGATGTGGGGAAGCGCAAATCATGCGTGCGGATTGCAGTAACCTGAACCATTAACCCGCCACCACGTTTTGTATTTGCACGCCCAGACCTTCGATCCCCAGTTCGATTGTATCTCCGGGTTTGAGATAGGTTTCCGGGCTCTGCCCCATGCCCACACCCGGCGGCGTGCCGGTCGAGATCACGTCACCTGGCTGCAGGCTCATGAATTGTGAAAGATGGGAAATGACGGTTGCCACGTCAAAATGCATCGTCTTGGTGGAGCCATCCTGATAGCGGTGCCCGTTGACTTTCAGATACATTGCAAGGTTCTGCGGATCGGCAACGTCATCGCGTGTGACCAACCATGGCCCAATGGGCCCAAAAGTATCGCAGGACTTGCCTTTCACCCACTGACCAGAGCGGTGCAGCTGGAAGTCACGCTCCGACAGGTCGTTGACCACACAATAGCCGGCTACATGATCCAGCGCCTCTTCTTTGCTTACGTATTTGGTATCTTTGCCGATCACGACACCAAGCTCGACTTCCCAGTCTGACTTGACAGACGTACGCGGGATCTCAACGTCGTCGTAGGGACCGCTGATGGCGGATGTCGCCTTGAAAAAAATCACCGGTTCATCCGGTAAAGCCATGCCGGACTCCGCTGCGTGATCCGCGTAATTCAGACCGATGCAGATAAACTTGCCGACCTGACCGACACAGGCGCCGAGGCGTGGGTTGCCCTCAACCAAAGGCAGGCTCGTAGGATCGAGGTCACTTAGCTTGGTAATGCTCTCATCCTTCAGGGCGTCGCCTGCAACATCGCTGATCACTCCGGACAAATCTCGGATATTGCCATCTTGGTCCAGCAAACCCGGTTTTTCTGCGCCTCGCTCACCATATCGCAACAGTTTCATTTCTTGTTCTCCTAAAATTCTTATACGGACCAGCCGCCATCGATGGCGAAGGTCTGACCAGTGGTGAAGGCACTGTCATCGGATGCGAGATAAAGCGCCAAGGCGGCGATTTCCTCAGCGGTGCCGATGCGGCCCATGGGTTGGCGAGCGATGAAATCCTTCAGCGCCTGTTCATAGTTTCCGGTGGCGCGTAACCGACCGTGCATGGATGGACTGTCCACCGTTCCGGGGCAGATCGCGTTGCAGCGGAGGCCTTTGGTGACGTAGTCGGCAGCAACGGATTTCGTCAGGCCAATCACCGCACCCTTGGAGGCGCAATACGCGAACCGATTGGGCACACCTTTGATCGAAGAGGCGACCGATGACATGTTGATGATCGAGCCACCGCCATTTTCCAGCATCGCAGGCAGGGTCAGCTGGATGAGGCGGTACATCGCTTTCACATTCAGTTCGAAACTGAAGTCCCAGTCTTTCTCGTCACAATCCAGAATGGTGCCGTTGGCAACAAACCCCGCGCAATTGAACAACGCGTCCAATGCAGGCAGGTCGTTGGCGGCTTGCTTGACCGCGTCGCCGTCTGTCACGTCGAGCTTTAACGCGGTTACGCCGTCTATGGTCGCCAGTTCCGCCAAAGCATCGTCATTGATGTCACTTGCAATCACCTCTGCGCCCTCAGCGGCGAACAGCTCTGCAGTGGCTTGGCCAATGCCTTGGCCAGCAGCAGTGATCAATGTGGTTTTACCGGCCAAGCGGCCTTGTTTCATAGTCATCATCTCAATCCGTGTGAAAAACTTCTTCCATCATCGCCCATTGCTCTCCGTCTTTGCGGGTTGCGAGTGGCGACTGGCAGGGGTCGGTATGGGACCACCAATCCTGTGTGCGTGGGTCTTTGGCCATTTCCGCCATGTCGGCATCAAAGTCCGAGCCATGGTATTCCCAATAGCCAAACAGCAGGTTTTCCGGCTCACGCAGGAAAATTGTGTAGTTGCGAATGTTGCTGGTTTTGATCTGCGCCAGAACATCCGGCCAAACAGCGGCATGCAGCCGTTTGTAGGTCTCAATCATCTCTGGTTTGACGCCAATCACCATGCCCATACGTTGCATCATGCGCCCTCCTTGATTGTTTTTGGCTGTGCCATGCTATCAAGTCGCGCCCAGTCCCAATTGATGCCAAGGCCCGGATCATGGCTGACATGCGCCATGCCATTTTCAATCCGCAATCCCTCATGGGTGATCCTGTCCAGCTGAGGGATGTATTCCAGCCATTTCGCATTGGGCACCGCACAGACCAGTGGCAGATGCAGTTCCATCAAGAAATGTGGGCAGACCATGACGTTAAAGGCTTCGGCCAGATGCGCCACTTTCAGCCATGGGGTAATCCCGCCAATGCGGGCCACATCCACCTGAACAATGGAAGCTGCACCGAGCTGCAAATAGTCTTTGAATTGACTGAGAGAGTACATGCTCTCACCAACCGCAATGGGCACCGATGTTCGGTTGGCCAACTCGCGATGGGCGGCCACATCGTCGGCCTTCAGTGGCTCCTCGAACCAGCCGATGCCATAGTCCTCCAGCATCCGAGCCCGGCGAATAGCCTCTGAGAGGGTAAACCCCTGATTGCCGTCGGTCAGTATTTCATACCCCGGACCAACGGCGTCTCGTACCGCAGCAAGCCGCGCAGCATCTTCGGAGATATGCGGACGGCCGATTTTGATTTTGGAACCTTTGAATCCGCGCGCCTGCATGGCATGCGCATCCTCCACCAAAGCCTCCGAACTCAGGTGTAGCCAGCCTCCTTCCGTGGAATAAAGCGGGATGCTGTCCCGACTGCCGCCAGCCGCCTTCCACAATGGCAGGCCTTGCTTTCGACACCGAAGATCCCACAACGCAGTATCTATTGCCGCGAGTGCCAGAGAAGTGATCGCGCCAACAGATGTTGCGTGCGTTGCATAGAGCAGGTCACGCCAAATACCGTCGATCCGATCCGCATCCTGACCAATCAAACGGGGCAAAAGCGTATGCTCGAGCAGTGCCATCACCGATGGGCCACCAGTCCCGATGGTGTAGCTGTAGCCGGTACCGCTGGCGCCATCGCTGTCATAGATCGTCAGGATCGGTGTTTCCTGCGAGGCAAACGATTGGATTGCATCCACCCGTTCCACCTTGGGGGCAAGGTCCACCATGCGCAGCTCGATATGTGTGATGACTGCCATGGCTTACCCCCGCACAGCTTTGCCTGTTTCCGCGTCAAACACGTGGCATTTATCGAGCATCAGGCGGAAGCCTAGCTGATCACCCGGCGCGACAGGTCGCGGGTTGAACATTTTGGCCTGCACCTCAACGCCCGCCATATTGGCAAAGAGAAGAGTTTCGGTGCCCAGTGGTTCCGTCAGCGTGACCGACATATCGAGCTCATGAACTGCACCTTCCTCTTCGACCGCATGACCGACCGGCATCAGGTTGTCAGCGCGGAAGCCAAATTTGACACTTTGGCCGTTCTCGAGTGGGCCAGCCGTGGCTGGAATTGGCACCGAAACTCCACCGTTCAGAATAATTTGACCTTTCTGCACGACGCCATCGACAAGGTTCATTGGAGGCGAGCCAATGAAGGTCGCGACGAAGGTATCCACTGGCGTGTTGAACAGATCCAGCGGGGTACCCACCTGCACGATGTGACCGTCACGCATCAGCACGATGCGATCAGCCAATGTCATGGCCTCCACCTGATCGTGGGTCACATAGATAATGGTGCTCTTGACCTTCTGGTGCAGCTTCTTGATCTCTACCCGCATTTGCGTGCGCAGCTTGGCATCCAAATTGGACAGCGGCTCATCAAACAAGAACACATCCGGGTGGCGCACAATGGCGCGGCCCATGGCAACCCGTTGACGTTGCCCGCCCGAGAGCGCTGCGGGTTTGCGGTCCATCAACTCGTTCAGACCAAGAATTGAGGCCGCTTCGTCGACAGCTTTGGCAATTTCCTGTTCTGGCCGTTTGGCAATCGTCAGACTAAAGCCAAGGTTCTCGCGCACGGTCATATGCGGATAGAGCGCGTAATTCTGAAACACCATGGAGATGTTGCGTTCGCGGGGGGGCAGATCGTTCACCACCCGTCCGCCGATGGCAACCTCGCCGCCGGAGATGTCTTCGAGCCCGGCAATCATGCGTAGGGTTGTGGACTTGCCGCAGCCGGACGGGCCGACAAGCACAACAAACTCGCCATCGTGAATGTCCAGATCGATGCCGTGCACGGCCTGATGCTGGCCGTATTTCTTGACGACTTGGGAAAGGGTTACTTCGGTCATTTCCGTTATCCTTTGACGCCGCCGAAAGTCAGGCCGGCGATCAAGTGTTTCTGAACTATGAAGGTGAGGATCAGGGCAGGGACGATCATCAGGACCGCCAAGGCGCACATGCCGCCCCAGTTGATGGTGAATTCCGCAGTGAAATCCAAAAGACCAACGGGCATGGTTTTGGAGCCCACCGAGCGGGTCAGTTGGGAGGCCAGGGCAAATTCATTCCACGAGGTGAGGAAAGCAAAGATTGCCGCGGATGCCACACCTGAGCGCGCCACCGGAAATTCCACTTTCCAAAATGCCTGCCAGCGGGTGCAGCCGTCGATTTCCGCCGCCTCATGCAATTCCTTGGGGATCTGGCGGAAGAATCCGTCTGTGAGCCAGATGGTGAAGGGGACGTTCATGGCCACATAGGCCAGGATCAGCCCAAAATGTGTGTCGATGATGCCCACTTTGGCGAAGACGATGAACAAGGGCAGCGAGAGTGCCACGCCGGGGACAGCGCGAAACAGCATCAGGCCGACAAAGTAGCCGTGAGGCTCCCCCAAAGAAGTGGTCCGCCCCTATGATTAGGAAACGGAGGACCATAGATGGCGACCAAGAGGCCCAAGCCTGAAGAGATTGTCGTGAAGTTACGGCAGGTTGAAGTCTTGATGGGGCAAGGCATGCCCCGCATAGATGCGATCCGTCAGATCGGCGTTACGGAACAGACCTACTATCGCTGGAAAAAGAAGTACGGCGGAATGGGCACGGAACAGCTTAAAGAACTAAAGCGGCTGCAGAAGGAAAACGAGCGGCTTCGCCGGGCGGTTTCGGACCTGACACTGGACAAATTGATCCTGTCCGAGGCCGCAAAGGGAAACTTCTGAGTGAGTAGCCCCACTTGGGTGGTCCAAATTGAAAGTTAGTGCATGGTTGGCCTTTGGTCCATCAGGACGATGGCCTCTGGCGCAGGTGGGCGGTAGCCCAGAGCACTGTGGGGCCGTTTAGTGTTGTAGTGTTTTCTCCAGCTTTCGATAATGATCTGGGCCTCGCGTAGCGAATAGAAGATTTCACCGTTCAGCAATTCATCCCGCATCCGCCCATTGAAGCTCTCGCAGTATCCGTTCTCCCAGGGTGATCCAGGCTCAATGTATGCGGTCTTGGCCCCGACGGCTTTGATCCAGCCTCTGACGGCCTCAGCAATGAACTCAGGGCCATTGTCCGACCGAATGTATGCTGGCACGCCACGTAGGATAAACAGATCCGTCAGTGCATCGATGACCTCGTTTGCATTCAGCTTCCGCTTCACTCGGATCGCAAGGCATTCCCGGCTATACTCGTCCAGAATGTTCAATGTTCTGAAAGCCCTGCCATCATCCGTTCGATGATGCACAAAGTCGTACGACCAGACATGGTTGCGATATGCGGGACGCAGCCGGACACAGGATCCGTCGTTGAGCCAGAGCCGTCCCCTCCTGGGCTGCTTCATTGGAACCTTCAGCCCCTCCCGCCGCCATAGACGTTCGACACGTTTGTCATTCACCTGCCAGCCAGCGTCCCGCAGAAGGGCTGCAACCCGGCGGTAGCCGTATCGGCCGTATTGACGTGTCAGCTCGATCATGTCGGCGACCAGGCGTTCCTCGTCAGCACGCCCCTGAGGCAGTCGCCGCTGTGTGGACCGGTGCTGGCCCAGAACGCGGCAAACGCGACGCTCGGAAACCGTCATCTGGCTGCGCACATGATCAATGCAGGCCCGGCGGCGGGAGGGGCTCAGAAGTTTCCCTTTGCGGCCTCGGACAGGATCAATTTGTCCAGTGTCAGGTCCGAAACCGCCCGGCGAAGCCGCTCGTTTTCCTTCTGCAGCCGCTTTAGTTCTTTAAGCTGTTCCGTGCCCATTCCGCCGTACTTCTTTTTCCAGCGATAGTAGGTCTGTTCCGTAACGCCGATCTGACGGATCGCATCTATGCGGGGCATGCCTTGCCCCATCAAGACTTCAACCTGCCGTAACTTCACGACAATCTCTTCAGGCTTGGGCCTCTTGGTCGCCATCTATGGTCCTCCGTTTCCTAATCATAGGGGCGGACCACTTCTTTGGGGGAGCCTCAATCCATTGTGCAATGCGCCGCGAAGGGTCACAGCCCGGACATTTTTGAGACCTCGGTGCAAAAAGCGTATCCACGTCTAAATGTAGCCAAAAAGCTTGAGTTTATGCGCCCCCCACCAAACACGCTGTCAACATGAGTAAAGTTAGCGCAACATTGATTTCGATGACTTGAGGCCCAAGTAGCCCAGAGAAGTTTCTGCAGTTGCAAGATACTGCAAGTGCATCCACGACAACTTTGGGCTCAGAGCCGCCGAGTGCGCATGCAGAGCCAACGCAGTTGAACGGCCTCTGACAGCTGCCATTGCCAAGGACGATACAATCTCATTGCCCGCATGGTGCTGGTGACTGGGTTGGAGGGAGGATCGGAGGGCAAAACATGCCAAGAGTCCAACTTCCTGCAACAACCCCGAAACGCAGAGCCTGGAACAAGGGGCGGATCATCGGTCAAAAACGGCCTTTGCTGCCAAAACAGGTCTGGGCGATCCGGGCGCGGCTCGAATTAGCGGGTTATCTACGCGATCTGGCGCTATTCAACGTCGCAATCGACAGCAAGCTGCGTGGCTGTGATCTGGTTAGGTTGGCCGTGTCCGACCTCGTCAAGGATGACCGCGTCCGGGAACGCGTATCGGTCATCCAAAGCAAGACCAAGCGCCCTGTCCAATTTGAACTAACGGAAAACACGCGTGAAACCGTCTTGGCCTGGGTCAAAGCACCTGAGATGTTCGCGTGTCGGTTCATGTTCCCAAGCAGGTTCCACGACCGCCCACACATCTCAACCCGCCAGTATGGAAGGCTTGTGCGCGACTGGGTAACGGCAATTGGCCTTGAACCGAGTGGGTATGGAACCCATTCACTTCGGCGAACAAAAGCAGCTGAGATTTATCGAAAGACCGGCAACCTCCGCGCGGTCCAATTGCTGCTCGGCCATACCAAGGTCGATAGCACTGTTCGTTATCTTGGAGCCGAACTTGAAGATGCCCTAAGCATCGCTGAGCGTATCGATATCTGAACTACCTTGGCGAACGGGCCCTGCCGTTCGCCATTCCAAAGCGGGTGTCTGTCCCCTTTGCGGCGTTGTTCGGTACTGAGCCCATAGCAGAAGTGTTGAAACTTGCTGCACGCGCTCGCAGCGCTGGAAATGCGGCATGTGCATGGTTTTCTTTGCTACCATGCAGCGGAGAATTCTGTCGTTCAGACGAAACGCCGCGAAAACGAGTTGGTTCGCTCACAGGTCGCGGGCGATCCGCAATCAGCGCGCGCCCAGCATTGCGATGGACGTGCTGATGCATTTGCTTGCAAGAACTTGCGTCGGGTCAATGACGCGTGTTGAACGGGTCAGTTCTTCGCTGAGTTTTATCAAGGGGAGTTCCGTGCATCCAAGAATGATCGCTTCGGCGGACTGCGCCCTGAGCGATTGCACCACCGCAGTGATGTGTTCTGCACATAGGCCAAAGGTATGGCCTGCCTTGACCCCAAATGGGCCATAAATCGCGTCCATCACCCGGTCCTGTTCGCCCTTGTCGGGGACAACAGCCAGGATGCCTGCGGCCTTGAGCGCATCCTGGTACAGTCCACTGGCGATGGTGCCCGATGTGGCCAGAATACCAACGGTTCGCACCGCTGGGGAAATCTTCGCAATATGATCAACCGTTTCCGTGAGCATGTTCACGATTGGAATATCCAGATGCCTTTGCAATCGGTCAACATAGGCATGGGCAGTATTGCAGGGAATTGCGATGATATCTGCGCCACCGCGCTCCAGTTTTTTGGCCGTTGCATAAAGCGCGAGCGTCGGGTCGAGGCCGTCTCCGACAAGGTTGTCGGTACGGTCAGGAATCTGTGGGTTCTGCTCAACGATCACCTTGATATGGTCCTGATCTTTCGCAGCCTGGGTTGTGTTCACGATCTTGGTCATGAAGTCAGCGGTCGCGGCCGGGCCAACACCGCCCAACACACCAATCTTGAAGGGTTTCAGCGAGACCTGACCGGTTTCCTGGAGTGCGAAGCGGGCATAGATCTCGTTGATGGGCAGGATCGTGGGCGTGCGATCCGTCGGAATATCCGCCAGAATGAGAGGAATCTCGGTCATCCCGGGTACGATGACTTCGGCACCCTGATCCTCCAGACTTTCGATGGCGGTACGGATCACAGTTGCGATTGCCTCAACCGGCCCACCGGCCTTGAATCCCGCAGGGCCATAGATTGCCTTGATCATGGCATCTTCGGTGCCGGGCGAGGGAAAAATAGCAGTTCTGCTCGGCTCAAGCAGGCGGTCAAACAACCCGTCATTGCGTACAAAGGGCGTTGTCAGAACGCCCACCCGCTTTGCGGCGCCATGGTGCTGATCAAGATACGCCCAGATAGCGTCGGTCATGGAAATCAGCTTCAGACCCAATTCCGCGCGCAGTTCTTCCAGAAAGGTATGGGTGATAAAGCAGGGCAGCATCGCGGCGTCGCACCGGGACTTTTCCATCCGACTGAGCGCGTCAAAGACATAGAACTTGCGGTGCACCGGCGCATAGTCGGGGCTGGCTACGGAAAGGGCTTCAACAAGCGGCTTTTGTTCGAACGAAATTTCCCGGTGATCGCCCTCGGATTTCACCGGGGTCAGGCGCACCAGCTGGTTCAGAATATCGGCACCTGCGCGTGCGCCCAGGCCGCCAACGATTCCGAGTTTCAAACCGGGCCGTGCCATCAGGCGATCTCGTCAAACAGGGCGCTTGCCACGCCTTGAGCGGCACCAGCGTCCCGTAGGGTCAACCCCTCGGCCTGTGCATACTTCGCCAGCTTTGTCGCCGCTTCATACCCGATGAGCGGCACCAATGTGGTGGCCAGGACCAGACTGCCGTTCAATAGTTCAGCGCAGCGGGCCCGGTCCGCCTCGATACCTTTGACACAGCGCTCAGTGAGAACGTGCATGCCGTTGGTCAGTGTCGTCATGGTTTCCATGATCTTGTAAAAGATCACGGGCTCCATGGCGTTGAGCTGCAATTGGCCCGCTTCAGCGGCCATGGTGACCACCAGATCGTTGCCAATCGCCTGAAAGCAGATCTGATTGACAACTTCGGGGATCACCGGATTGACCTTGCCCGGCATGATCGACGACCCAGCCTGCACGGCGGGCAGGATGATCTCTCCAATTCCGGCCCTAGGCCCGCTTCCAAGCAGGCGCAGGTCATTGCTGATCTTGGACAGTTTGATCGCGACGCGTTTCAGCGCGCTGGAGAACATCACAAAGGCCCCAAGGTCGGACGACGCCTCGATCAAATCGGACGCGGGGATCAGATCGCGCCCTGAAATCTCGCTCAGATGCGCAACCGCGCGTTCCGCATAGCCTTCAGGCGCGTTGATCCGCGTGCCGATCGCGGTGCCGCCAAGATTGACCTCTGTCAGCAAGTTCGCCAAGTCCGCGATCCGGTCGATGTCTTCGGCAATGGTTGTGGCAAAACCGCGAAACTCGTCCCCAAGCGACATGGGGACCGCATCCTGCAATTGGGTTCGGCCAACCTTGACTACATCGCTGAATTCTCCAGCCTTGGCGCGGAAAGCTTGCACCAGTTCCGTCATGGCCGTGATGAGGGGTTCGGTTTTCGCCAGCGTGGCGAGCCGAATTGCGGTGGGATAGACGTCATTGGTGGATTGCGAGCGGTTGACGTCATCGTTTGGATGAAGTGCCGCGTAGTCGCCAAAGGGCCGCCCCATGCGCGCCAGTGCAATATTGGCGATGACCTCGTTGGCATTCATGTTGGTCGAGGTTCCCGCCCCGCCCTGCATCAGATCGACGGCAAAGTGTTCGTGATGCTGACCGTCGATTATCTCGCCACATAACTCAGCAATCGCTTGCGCCTTTTCAGATGGCAGAACACCCAACTCTGCATTGGTATATGCGCAGGCCGCCTTGACCTGCGCGAGGGCGACGACGACTTCCGGATAATGGTTGATAACGACCCCTGTGATGGGAAAATTCTCGATGGCGCGTTGGGTCTGGCTGCCCCAGGCCGCGCCCGCAGGGATTTGGACCGTGCCAAGACTATCGGTCTCGGTCCGGGGCAGGTCTGCCATTTTGGTCATTGAAGGCCTCTACAAAATTTGGCTGAGGAAAAGCTTGGTGCGTTCGTCCTGAGCATTGTCAAAGAAGGTTTCGGGCGATCCATGTTCCACAATCACACCGCGATCTGTGAAATAGATGTGGTCAGCCACTTCTCGCGCGAAACCCATTTCGTGAGTCACAAGAATGCAGGTCATGCCTTCGGCGGCGAGTTCCTTTATGGTCACGAGCACCTCTTTGACCGTTTCGGGGTCAAGGGCTGCGGTCACCTCATCAAAGAGCATCACATCCGGCTGCATGGCGAGAGAGCGCGCGATGGCGACGCGTTGCTGCTGTCCACCGGACAATTCACCGGGATAGGCGTTTTCCTTGCCCTCAAGGCGCACTTTCTTCAACAGGGCGCGGGCGCGTTCTTCGACCTCTGCCTTGTTTTCCTTCATCACCAGAACCGGGGCCATCATGATGTTTTCCAGCGCGGTCTTGTGCGGGAACAGGTTGTATTGCTGAAAGACCATCCCGATCTTCTTGCGCAGTTCCAGCTTGTCGAGGTCGGGGCGGTGCACTTCCATCCCTTCGACCTTGATCGACCCTTCCTGAATATCGTTCAACGCATTGATGCAGCGGATCAAGGTGGATTTACCCGATCCGGACGGGCCAATGATGCAGATCACTTCGCCTTTCATGATGTCCATGTCGATGCCCTTGAGCACCTCCAGCGCGCCAAAGGATTTGCGGACATTGCGGATGGAAACGATGGGTTGTTCGGTGGTCCATGTATCGGTTGCGGTCATTTTGATGTCCTCACAGCTTGACGGCGAATTTGCGTTCCAGCCGCAGCGTCAGCCGCGCAATCGGATAGCAATAGGCAAAGAATAAGATCAGCACGAAGCCATAGAACGGCATCAGCAGTTCAGGGCGGTTGTTCTCGGCGACGATGGCCTGGCGGGTCAGGTTCACAACCTCTTCCACCCCTAGGATTGACACTAGTGGTGTGGCCATGGTCAGGATCGCATACCAGTTCATCCAGGGCGGGATCATCCGCTTGAAACATTGCGGCAGTATGATCCGCCACAAGGTCTGCCCTCTGGTAAAGGCCAGGGCCTCGGCCGCTTCCCACTGCGTGTTTGGCACTGATCCAATCGCGCCGCGCACGATTTCAGAGATGTTCGCCATGATCGGCAAGGACAGCCCGATCACGGCCTTGATCCAGCCCGGCACGAAATAGGGCGTTCCAAAGACCGTGATTTCAAAGGGCAGCGCTAGCATCACGATGAATAGGATCACCAACCATGGCGAGTTGCGAAACAGCTGAGTGATGAACCAGCATAGCGTGCGGACCGGGCGCAGCAGCGAGATTTGCCCCAGCCCCAGCAGGACACCGACGAAGGTGCCGATCAAAAGGCAAAGGAACGAGATCAGGATGTTGAAGAAGAAGCCCTTGGTGATCAGGAATGGCGCCCATCGCCACAATGCGCTGAATGGGCGCACGGCCTCGCCCGATTGCGCAGCGGCAATGGTAGGCCAGATCAGTGCCAGCGCAAAGAATGCGAACGGTATCCAAGCCGGAATTGCGCCAAGACAGCGCACTGGTGTCATCACGTCATATTGCATCGCATCGCGATGAGGCATCGGTTTGAGAACGGCGAATGGAGTGGATTGTGTCATCTTGGATATCCTTAGTTGCCATAGCCGGGAATGCGCAGCTTGCGTTCCCAACGGTTCATGCCAAAGACCATGATGCCAACAAGGCCGACATAGACGACAAACAGCAGCAACATTGCGGGGTATTGGGCCGACGGGTAGTCATTCCAGATGGTGACAGCCTGATATAGCAACTCCGGCACCGCGATGGCGAAGGCCTGCGTGGTGGTCTTGATCAGGTTTACGAGATTGTTGTTCAAGGCCGGCAGGCTGACGCGAAAAGCAAGTGGTAAGACCACATAGCGATAGATTTGCAGGCGCGACATGCCAAGAGAGTCGGCGGCTTCGATAGTCGATTCCGGCACGGCTTCGATGCCGGACCGGAAGATTTCAACGTTGAACGCCCCGGCGAAAAACGACAGCGAAATGATCGCCCAGCCCACGTTTGAGATGATCGGAACTTCCAGCCATCCGTCAGGCGAATAAGTTGGGGTCAGTTGCCCAAGGGCAAAGTAGAAAAACAGCAGTTGCACGAAGGGCGGCGTATTGCGGAACAGCTGGATATAGCCTTGCACAACGGCGCGCAGCACTCGCAGCTTGGACCCCTGAAGCCATGCGCCGACGACGCCAATGACGACGCTGAAGATCAGGCAGGCAATCGACAGGAAGATTGTGTATTTGATCCCAAGCCAGATTTTTCCGGCCTGCACTTCCTGATAGAAGAAGATGAAGTTCCAACGCGGATAATCCGCCGCAAGCTGGCGGAAGAATTCTGTAAAGGCGTCAAGCATTTAAGCCACCTGCATGCAGACACCTCACGCCACGGGAGAATATGGCGTGAGGTGCGGGGTTAAGGTCTATTCAGCGAGCCAGTCAGCAAAATGCTCGTTTTGCTCCTTCAGATAGGCGGTTGACTGAATGCCCCATTTTTCCTCGAGCGCAATCAACTCGCCTGACTGATGCCAGTTGTACTGCATGCCCGACATGAAGCGGCCAAAGATGCCGTCACGCTCAGCGATTGGAACAGCGAGCGCCCATGGGTTGTTGTCCTCGGACACCAGCGGCATCTCGAAGTCGTCATATTGACCAGAGGCGAGATCAGCTGCGATGGAACTGTCGTCGTAAACCCAGGCAATGCACTTCTTGTTGCGCAGGGCCTGAAGCGCTTCGGCGTTGCTGCCAAATGCAATGACGTTGGCTCCGTGGCGTTCTTCGACGATCTGGTTGTAGAACGCCCCCTGCTTTCCGCAGACGGGTTTGTCGGCAAGGTCTGACCAAGCGGTCACGCCAAGCGCTTTGGGCGTCATGACGTTGGTACCGGAGGAGTAGTAATTCGGCCTCACAATGCCGACGATTTCCCGACGATCCGCCCGGTCGGACATGGTGGCGATCATCAGATCGATGCGGCCGCCTTCCAGGAACTGCATCCGGTTAGAGGATTCTACCGCGACCAGCTCCAGATCAACCCCCAGAGTGTCGGCAACTTGTTGTGCCATATCGGCTTCCATTCCGATGATGTTGCCATTCTCATCGCGAAAGCCCCAAGGACGTGTATCAGCCTTGACGCCTACAACAATGACGCCGCGCTCCATGATCTTGTTCCAGGTTGCGTTGGATTGTTCCTGCGCGAAGGCAGCGGTGGTGGTCATCAGGGTCGCGGCAAGAGCAAAGCCGCCCAAAAATTTCGTCATTGATACTCTCCATGTTGCTTAGCGGCAAAAGCGGTGCCGGCGTGGTTGCCACGGTTGCAAGTCGTACGATCCGTGATCTGAAGTCATGTTGAGCGGGCGCGCCCTGCAACGCCATGACAAAGAGCGCAACGCAATTGCAAAATTTGCAACATGCTTTCTGCACAAGATGGGTTAGGCTTTGCGCAACATGGTAAAGTAGGTGAAACGATGGAAATCGATTGGCTCGAAGATTTTCTGGCACTCAGTGCAGCGGGCGTTTTTGCAAAGGCGGCAGATGCGAGAAACATCAGCCAGTCTGCTTTTACACGTCGAATCAAGAACCTAGAGTATTGGATCGGTACTCCTCTGTTTGATCGCAGTGTGCATCCTGTTGTGTTGACTCAGGCGGGCAAGGCCTTTCGGCCGGTCGCCCATGAAATGATCAATACGCTTTCGACGGCCCGGGCCGAGGCCAAAGGGTTGGTGCGTCGGGAAGGCGAAGTGCTCGATTTTGTTGCGCTTCATACATTGGCCATCTCTTATTTCCCTGGGTGGATCACTAACATTGGCAAGACCTTGGGGCCGATAAAATCTCGTGTGGTTGCCGAAAACTTCTCTGGTTGTGTTGAGGCGATCCTATCTGGGTCCAGTGATTTCATGCTCTGTTACCATCACCCAACCGTTCCGATGATCGCTGATGACGCCAGATACCCTTCTATGAAAATCGCCGAGGACCTGATGGTGGCCGTCAGCGTCGCCGAGCCTGATGGCTCTGCCCGATTCAGACTGGACAGTGAAGAGCCCTTTCCGCTGCTGTCTTATACCCGCGACAGCTTTTTGGGGAAAATGACAAATCTCATTCTCGAACGAACGGGTCTCAAAGAGAGTTGCGTCTTTCAATATGAGAATTCTGTCTGCGAAGCCCTCAAAGCAGCCAGCCTTGAGGGCATGGGCGTGGCATGGCTACCAATGGCCGCCGCCGAACGTGAACTTAATGAAGGCCGACTGATCAAAATCAGTGATGACAGTAGCGAAAACCCGATTTCAATCCACCTTTATCGATCAATGGAGCGTAGCCGGAGCGACGTCGAGCGGTTCTGGTCATACATGTCCAGCACGCGCTGACAAGCGGCGTGGC
Source organism: Phaeobacter sp. JH20_08 (assembly GCF_048056635.1). Lineage (NCBI taxonomy): Bacteria > Pseudomonadati > Pseudomonadota > Alphaproteobacteria > Rhodobacterales > Roseobacteraceae > Phaeobacter > Phaeobacter sp. JH20_08. The sequence continues at coordinate 50,536 of NZ_JAYMVV010000014.1, forward strand.
AGAGGAGACGCAAATCCATCTTGTCCACTTGGCAAAGATCGTTTCCGGCACGGGGCGAATTGTCAGATTTACGTAAACACCTCGAGCAGGCTTTCAATGGCCGCTCTGGCGACACCGGCTGCAACGCAGCGAAGAGTGTGCCGCGCGCGCAAAACGATGCTGCGTCAGCGAAGACGAAAAACTCTATGTCGGTTGAGTCCCGCATCGTGACCCTCAGGGCAAGGTGCAGCGAATGACCGGACCTGGTCCAACCTGTCGAAAATAGCCGTCAGCTTGGCAAATAGAACTCCGTGATCCCCCGTTTCCCCTCTGCTCGTCCCAGCTGCACGATCACATCGATGGATTTCCGGATATATTCCCGCACCTCGGCGAAGGTCAGCGGCGTTCCCGCCTGCAGTACCATGATCGCCAGCCGGTCGATGGCGAGTTCCGCGGTCTCCGCGTGGATGGTGGAAACCGACCCGCCATGGCCGGTATTGATCGCTTCGAGATAGGTCAGGGCCTCGGCACCTCGCAACTCGCCAACGATGATCCGGTCGGGGCGCATGCGGAGGGAGGCCTGCAGGAGGGCGTTGGCGCTGCGTTGCGAGCCGGAACCGCGGTCGGCCAGGAGGGCGACGGTGTTGGGCTGGCCGGGGAAGAGTTCGAAAGCGTCTTCGATGGTGATCAACCGCTCGTGCTGGCTCACATGCGTCAGAAGGTGGCGGGCGAAGGTGGTCTTTCCGGTCGAGGTGCCGCCACTGATCAGGACGTTGAGGCGAGGAAGGCGGTTGTGGCGACCACGAAAGCAGTCGTTCGCGACAATTGCAGCGAACTGGCGCTCTGAGCCCACAGCGGAAGTGTTAAATTCGTGCTGCGCGCGCTCACAGCAGCAGAATTGCCGCGACTGCATCATTTTCAGCGCCGCTGCACGGCGTGGAAGCCAGTCGTTCGCCCTGCTTTACCCTCCGGAAGACACGAGGTCTTCCGAAGAGAAAATCAGGGAAGGCTTCGCCATTGGCGGAACAGGAGGCGCGAGCAGGGATGTTGGAGACACGAAGAAGGAAAGGTTTTGCCATCTAGACATCAATAAGCCATTGATTTTATGCCCGTTGAAAGCCCACACTCGCACCAGTCTTTCACTTTTTCGACTCTTATTTTTTCCTCTGGGTAGGGAACTGAGATCGGTCTTGCTCACATCACTTGCAGTTTGTTCAACCACCGCGAGCAAGATCTTTGTGAGCGTGGCTGAGCTGCCAATTGATAGCATCAACAGGCAGGATATTTCTGCAACACCTGTTCAATGACCAGTCTTACACGGTAACAAATGAAACAGCGGCCGTAACCTCCGGTCCAAGATGCGTAGCATTCCGGAACGCAAAGCATGAAACAACTCAAACGCCATTTGCCGCCTCTGACTTCTCTGCTTGCGTTTGAAGCTGCTGCCCGCCTTGGCAGCTTTACCGCTGCGGCGGAAGAGTTGAATGTCTCCCGAGAGGCTGTCAGCCGGCAGATCCGGACACTGGAGAGCCATCTTGGAATTTCTCTGTTTGAGAGGGACGCAAACCGGGCGCTCATGGGAGCGGCCGGAGCACATTTCTTTGCAACAGTGTCACCCAATCTTACCGCCATTGCAGTTGCGGCGAAAGAACTGGCAGGAGAGGTCAGCAATGTTCCTGAATTGGATAGCGCGGCACCTTCGGGAGATGAAGAGGATCTGCCGTCGATCCTTGTAGTTGATGACACACCGCAAAATATTCACCACCTGCACGGCCTGCTAAGGGACGCTTACCGGATTATTCCGCAAACCTCCGGCAAAGCAGCCCTGTCTTTTCTCGCGGGGGAGCTGGCAGACCTGGTCCTGCTGGATATCCGGATGCCGGATATGGATGGCTACGAGGTGTGCCGGCAAATCAAATCCACGGCAAGCCTTGCTGATGTACCGGTGATATTCCTGACCAGTCTTGATGATCCGATGGATGAAACCAAAGGCCTGGAAATGGGCGCCTGCGATTTTATCACCCGGCCGATTGTGCCCGCTGTTCTGCGTGCCCGGATCCGCAGCCATATTGAACTCCGCCAGGCAAAAACGGCCTTGGAAAAACTGCTGGCACGGCGGGCAGACCGGCTCGGGAAAGCTGAGCAGTTACTGGCCCGGATGTGTTCAGACATCGGACAGTTTCAGTCCTCGTGAAGAGAGCCCGCTAGCTGTTCTACAATTTGATCAGCCGTTTCGAAGTCCAGCACTTTCAAAGCCGTCTTAAGGCTTTGAAGTTTCGCCTTGGCAGTTTCCGGAAGTTCCCCTGATCCCGTATTCTGTACTTCTTCAATGGCCTGAATGTCACGCTTGCTGATAAGTGCCCTAATCCTCTCCAACCTGTCCGGGGTGAACGGCAATTCATCTGCAGAAAGAGGGCTGCGGGCGTCGAACTGCTCAAGCAGCTGGGACATGGCTTGTTCCACTGTTTTGATAGAAGTGCTGCCCTTTTCAGCGCCCGCCGCAAGTTCCGCCAGCCTGTCGGCCCCCACCGTGCCGGCCGCCCCTTTGATGACATGAAGGAGATTGGCCTTGACCGGGCCTTCCGGCCTGTCAGTCAGGGCCGCCAGACCTGCGGACCATTCACGCAAACCGGCATGAAACCGGCGCAGGGAAGCTTCATAGTGCTGCCGGTTGCCGCCTGCATAAAACAGCCCCTTTTCCTGATCAATTCCTAGCAACTGATTGCTGCCGCAAAGGCCGGCCAGAAGGCTGCGTAACTGCGAGGGGTCGATCGGCTTAGGGATAAACCCGGCAAAGCCGGTAGTTGTGCAGCGCTCGGCTTCTTCCTGGGTGGCGTTGGCCGTTGCGGCGACCACAGGCGCCAAGCTTGCCTGATACCTGCTCCGAAGGTTTTCCAGAGCGCGGTACCCGTCCATCACGGGCATATGCAGATCCATCAGGATCACGTCCGGCATCGTCTCTGCGGCTTGTTCCATTGCCTCGATACCGTTCGTCGCTGTGCGCACCGTGGCACCAAGTGCTTCCACCAGCGAAACAAAGACAGCCAGGTTGACTGGGTTGTCCTCCACGACCAGCACATCCAGGCCTGCAAGAATGTCGTCCTTTGGCGGTTTTGGGTTACCGCCGGTTTGCAATTCCGAAATAACTGCAGCCAGTTCCCTATGGGTGATTGGGAAAGCAAGACGTTTGCTTATCATGCTGCCCGAAGATTGCATAATAAATGTTGCATGGGCCGCTGTGACGGTGACCGTGACCGGCGGTATTGGACCGGTGATGATTGCCGCCGCCCGGTTTGCCATTATCTGAAGCTGCCGGACCGGTCCCTTCGTGCCCTCAACCTTGATCAGATCCGCAGTTTTGCTTTGCCGGGGCGCGGACCGGGCTGGCAGGTGCAGAAGGATCGCAAACTCAGCCCCCCTGCCAGGCTCACTATCTACCAGAAGCTTACCGTGCATCTTGTCCGCAAGCCTTTGGGCAATAGACAGGCCAAGCCCGGTCCCCCCGTATTGGCGGGTGGTTGAACTGTCGGCTTGCCCAAAAGCCTTGAAAATGCCTTCAATCTGGTCCGGGGAGATCCCAATCCCGGTGTCTCTCACGCCCAGGCGCAGAGCGCCCTCATGATATGCAGCAAGCAGGCGGATCTCGCCCTCTTTGGTGAATTTCACCGCGTTGGAGGCAAAGTTGACCATAATCTGCCGCAGACGCAGAGAGTCCGCACAAACCTCTTCCGGCAGATCCGGGGCGTAGTCCCAGGTCAGCCGTACTGGTTTGCCGGCCATCAGCGCTCTTGTCTGTAGCAGCACGTCGTCCAGAAGATCATCAAGACGGAACCAGACCTGCTCCAGCACCAGTTCCCCGGCCTCGATCTTGGAAAGGTCCAAAATGCTGTCGATGTTCTCCGACAGCTGCGCGGCGGCGGCCCTCAGATCAGTCAGGTTGCGCGTACCGATGTTGCCTTGACCTTCCCGCAGAAGAATGCCGGACAATCCGATAATCGCATTGAGCGGTGTACGCAGCTCATGGCTCATGTTGGCAAGAAAGATTGATTTTGCCTGGGAGGCTTCAACTGCTTCGTTGCGCGCGACCAGCAGTTCGCGGGTACGTTCGTCCACAAGCTCCTGAAGATTATCACGGCTGGCCTCAAGTTCAGTCACCGTGCGCCGGAATGCACGGGCCAGACGGGAAATCTCGTCCTGCCTTCTTACATCGAACATTCGTTGGTCGCGCCCCTTCAGCCGGAACGAGTGCCCATCCCGCACCCTGAGGGCAGCCGCCTGTAGCCGCGCAAGTGGGCGAATAACAATCAACTGCACAATCAGAAAAATGACCGCGGTCACTAATAGCGTCTGCAGAATGCTTGAGCCAAGCACGACATAGCTGCGGGCAACCATATCCTTTTCGACAGGACGGAAAGAAAGTTCAAGTGCCAGCCGACCGATCTCACTGCCGTCCCGCGGGTTGGTCAATATGTAGGCAGGTTTCTCCGGTTGGCTAGTGGGCTGAAACAGGATGCTCAGCCACGGCGGCGTAGGCGATGGCTGTCGCGATACGGACAGGTCGATCAAGCCGCTGCTGTCGCGCTGCGCGTCGGTCAGAAGCGGGTCGTCAATACGTGCGCTCAGGATCACCGGATCTTCAAGCAGGCCGTTCAAAATGGCACGGACAGCGGGAACGTCCACCTCCCAATACGCCCCGGCAATCTGTGGCAGTGTCGCCCGAATGATACGGTCGGCATTTAGGCGGGCTGCACCAATTCTGAGGGAATGTTCCGCCAATAGGGTATACAGCCCCAGTAACAGTCCGGACAAAACCCCTAGCAATGCAGCAGCGAGCGCGATTTTACGTGTGATGCCTGCGGGTTTTAGCTTTAGCCTCATCGCGAGAAGTAATAGCGCAGGTATTCAGGTGGGATATGATTGGCCTGCATCCTTTCCAGTTCGATCTGTAGGCGGCGGGCCATATCATCGCCTTTTGGAGAGCGGTGAAAGCCGATATAGCGGGCGTGCTCCGCCAAAGGGGTCGGCAGAAACTTCAACTTGTCCAGCGCATTCAGTTCGCTGGCCACATAATGCAGTGTCTCGTAGCCGCCGACAATCAGATCAGAACGGCCGAGAAGCAGCTTGCGAAGATTAGTGAAATCATCCAGCGAGGCTTCGCGTTGCAGCGGCTGGTAATGGTCAAAGCGCGCCTCGTATGTGAAGCCTGAAACCACACCTACAACCAGGCCGTCCAGGTCCGAAAGCGTATGGACATCCTGGATCGGGGAATCTTTCAAAGTCACAAAAACTGTACGCGTCCGGCGCAGGGGGCCGACCATGTTCCATTTCTGAAAACGCTCAGGCGTCGGCGCCAGCTGAAAGACGGCATCAAGCTGGCCGGTCTCGAAATCCAGCAAGGCGCGCTTCCAAGGCAACGGCCTGTGGTCCAGCCTAACCCCGATCCGTTCTGCAGCCTCATTCAGGATCTGCACGTCAATGCCCGAATACTCGCCTTCGATTGAGTAGTTGAAGGGCGCAAAGCCTTCCATGGATCCGACCACCCAGGTTTCTGCCCGGACAGGGTGCATCATGATGCCAAGTAGGCAGATAGCCGTCACGATCTGCAAGAGCCGGTTCATCAGTCATCCACCGCTGGTTACGCGCCAGTGCCAGAGTATCCGTGCGCGCATAGGTCAGGCAAGCAGGCAGCCTGTCAAAAAAGTTCCGGTGACAGGGGAACTTTTTCGTCTCTCACGCTGAACAGTTCCTGGCTGTAAACCATCCGGCAGACGAGAAAGGGAGAGAAACATGAAACACTTGATTGCCACCACAGCCCTGGCCAGCTTTGTTCTGGCACCGATCGCATCCGCTGCCGCGGAATGCACCAATGACACTTGGAACCGTATTCAGGAGCGCGGCAAGATCGTTGTCGGCGTCAAGGCAGACTACAAGCCCTGGGGTTTCCGGGACACCGACGGGTCGATTGTCGGCATGGAAATCGACATGGCTCAGGATGTTGCTGAGACACTTGGCGTTGAACTGGAACTGACCCCAGTTGTCGCTTCGAACCGGATGCAGTTTCTGGAGCAGGGTCAGATTGATCTGATGATTGCCACCATGACCGACCGCGCCGACCGCCGCGAAATCGTCGGCATCGTCGGCCCGAACTACTATACGTCCGGTACGAACATCCTGGCCCCGAAGGCATTGGGGTTCACATCCTGGGGTGAACTGAGCGGCAAACCCGTCTGTGGTGTGCAAGGCGCGTTCTACAATCAGATCGTTGAAGACAAATATGGCGCTCAAATCGTGGCCTTTGGAGGTTCTGCTGAGGCTCGCCAGGCACTGCGTGACAAGAAGTGCGTTGCATTTGTCTATGACGATTCCTCCATCGGCTCGGCAATCGCTTCTGGCGAGTGGGAAGACTTCGAAATGCCGCTGGCATCCGAGGATGACAGCCCTTGGGGCCTGGCGGTTCCAAAGGGCGAAGATAGCTGTGTCTTTGGCCGGTTTATGACCGGTATGCAGTATGGTTGGCACCAGGATGGCAGCCTGATCGAGTGGGAAGCCAAATGGGGCATCAAACCGACGGCCTACCTGCAGGATCTGAACGCCAAGCTGGCGGACCCGGTCGCAGAATAAGCATTAGCCATAGGGGAGACCGTCGGCATGACAGGTTTCGAAGCTTTTTTTGTGCAGCTTGCCGAGGATTTCCCACGCTGGAATTTCATCTGGCTTTATGACGAGAAACAGGCCGGTCGGATATTGTCCGGCCTGTGGATGACGGTGAAGCTCAGCTTTGCCTGTGTGCTGCTCTCACTGCTGATCGGCATAGCAGGAGCCTGGCTGCAAGGGGCAAGCAACCGTATCCTGCGTGCGGGTGTTCAGGGTTACATCCAGTTCTTCCGAAATACACCTCCGCTTGTGCAACTGCTGTTTTTCTACTTCGCATTGGGCCAGTTTACCCCTGTAGTGACCGGCCCTGACGGCTGGACCGAAGTTCCAGTTATCTCAGCTGCGGGCTGGGCTATCATTTCGCTGTCGTTTTTTGCGGGAGCATTCAACGTTGAAATCTTCCGCGCCGGGATCGAAGCTGTACCGCATTCAACCCGTGAAGCTGCGGAAGCGCTGGGGATGAGCCGGACACAGACCTTCACCAATGTGGTCTTCCCTCTGGCATTGCGGGTTTCGATTCCTGCATTGAACAACAACCTTGTGAATCTGGTGAAGACCACCACCCAGGCTTTCGCCATCGCCGTGCCCGAGCTGCTATATGAAAGCGTTTCTGTCTGGAACGATTTTCCATCAGCACAAAACCCGACAATGCTGCTTCTTTTCGTTGTCTATCTGGGCCTCGTTGGAGTGCTGGTCTTTGGCATGAACTCCTGGGAACGCAAGATGAGGATACCGGGCTATGGCCAGTAACAACCTTCCGGGCATCACCGGCCCGGCCCGCACTGATCTGCCGGTTTTGAAACCCTATACTCTGACAGGCGGCACCTATGACGAGATGTTCCTGGTCCGGTGGCTGGGGAACATTCCGCCGCAATTCATACTGGTGCTGCTGGTGGCCTGGCCTGCCTGCGCCTACGCCCAGTCCGCAAGCTACACCATGGGGGATGCCTTTGCCGCATTGTGGCGCTGGATACCTTTCCTGACATTGCAGGGCTTTGTGTTCAACATCGTGATTTCGGTCTTTTCGATGCTGATCGGAACCTTTGCCGGGGCCGCGCTGGGGCTGGGGCAGATTTCGCAGCGCCTTTGGCTGCGGCGGCTGAGCTGGGGCGTCACCCAGCTGTTCCGCAATGCCCCCTGGCTGGTGATCCTGTTCATCGTGCTGCTGGCCTTTCCGTTTGAGATCGAAATCTTCGGCCTGGTGATCCCCGTCCCAGCCTGGATGAAGGCCGTCATCGGATTGTCCCTTCCGATCATGGCGAACATCTCCGAAATTGTGCGCGGAGCTGTCATGTCTGTACCGTCGGCACAATGGGAAGCGGCCGAAGCGCTGTCCTTCTCAAGAACACAGACTCTTTGGCAGATCATCCTGCCGCAATGCTTCAAGCGGATGATCCCGCCCTGGATGAACTGGTACGCCATTTTGACAATGGCAACCCCGTTGTGCTCGCTGCTGGGTGTCGGTGAAATCATCACCTTTTCGCGCCAGGCAATGGAGGCCGAAAACAACCGGCCTGAGCTTCTGGTGCCGTTCTTCGGGTACGCGCTGGTTCTGTTCTTTGCCTATTGCTACCCGATCGCCCGCATCACAATCGCGCTGGAAAAGCGCTATGCCGTCAAACTCTGAAAGGTCCGGACGATGAATACTTGGACATCTGATCAGCCGATAATCTCCATCCGGGATGTGCGCAAATCCTTTGGGCAAATTGAAGTCCTCAAAGGTGTCAGCATGGACATCATGAAAGGAGAGGTGATCTGCATCATCGGCCCGTCCGGGTCCGGCAAGTCGACGCTGATCCGCTGCATCAATGCCCTGAACGACATTCAGGGCGGTTCCATAACTGTTGAAGGCCAGGAAGTGCATGACGCACAGCTCGACCGGCTGCAGCTGCGTAAAAAAGTCGGCATGGTGTTTCAGCAATACAATCTGTTCCCCCACAAAACCGCGTTGGAAAACGTAATGATGGCACCGGTAAAAGTGCTGAAGGAAGACAAGATCAAAGTTGAGGAACGCGCGCGTGCATTGCTGAAAAAGGTGCGCTTGGAAGGCAAGGAACACAGTTATCCGGGCGAGCTGTCGGGTGGCCAGCAGCAGCGGGTTGCCATCGCGCGCAGTCTGGCGATGCGTCCGGATGTGATGCTGTTTGACGAGGTGACCGCAGCGCTGGACCCGGAAACCGTGAAGGAAGTGCTGGTTACTATTAAGGATCTGGCCGCGGATGGGATGACCTGCATCCTGGTAACGCATGAAATGGGGTTTGCCCGTGAAGTGGCTGACCACATCTATTTCACCGATAAAGGGGTGATCGTCGAACACGGCTCGCCTGAAACGTTCTTTGACAACGCCAAAGATCCGCGTACTAGAGAGTTTCTGAGCCAGATCCTATAACTGCTGCATGGCACAGAATGGCCGGACTGGCCTGCTCTGTTCTGAGATCCTTTGAGGAGCGTGTTTCAGAAACCGTTGCCGGTGCTTCAGCAAGGATGATCATTCACGGGGTAGACAGATGAGCCGCAGCAAACCCTCGGACCAGCTTCCGGATTTTTCGCTCCTGCGGAATTTCTGTGTCATTGCCGGTTCAGCCAGTCTCACCGAAGCGGCCGCAAAATGCGACTTATCTCAACCCGCGCTTTCCCAGCAACTGCAGCGGCTCGAAGCAGCTCTGGGTGTTTTGCTGATGGAGCGGAACACCCGGCCGATCCGGCTGACCCGGGCAGGAAAGCGCCTTGCGGAAGGATTGCCCAGCCAGTTGCAGGATTTGGTGAGACTGGTCGAACACGTACGCTCGACACCGAATGTCAGCCGCAAGAAGCTGAGGATTGCTATGCCGGACAGCATGTCCTGCACAATGGGGGCTGAATTCCTTTCAGTCGCGACCTCTCTTGCAGCGTCGGTGGAGTTGAGTGCAGGGATCTCTCCGTGGGCCGATGACGCGCTATTGGGGCGCAGCTTCGATCTTATGGTCGACACCCCGCCCTATGACACGCTTGGCTATGTGAACCCGGCCAAAATCTTCATAGATCCTTATGTCCTGGTCTACCCCGCCTCGCTGCCCCGCAAGCGGCCGGAAGACTTTGTCGTCACCGACCCTCAGATCGCCTATGCGCCGACCACAAAGTTCGGAGTGCGCGCGGCCAGGATTGCACGGCAATTGGGAGCGGATACCGAGCCTGCCTTCAGCTTTGATTCAAGCCAGAGCCTGCTGCGCTTTGTTCAGGTCGGTTATGGCTGGGCCGTAACTTCTGTCCTATGTCTTTATCAGACACCTGCAGCTTTACGTGATCTCTCGATTTTCCCTGCGCCGCCGGAAGCATGCCGCACGCTGATGCTCCTTAGCCGCACTGAAGAAATGCAGAAGCTGTCCCAAGACGTGAACCAACGGCTGGTCAAGGTGTTCAAAGAGCTAGTGGACGGCCCCTGGCAAACAATGTCGCCTGAGGCCGCAAGTTACTTGAGACTGGCGAACCCGGATATCTTTTCTGACCCGGATACGCCGCTGCCAGACGGCTAAGTGGTCAAACCGATAGCGCTTCCTGGCCTGAAACATACTGAATCCAATTTGTCAGTTCCCGGGTCCGGGTACTGATTTCAAAATCATCGACCGAACAGCCCAGCCGATTTGCGGTTTCCAGATCGCTTTCAACCATCAGCAAATCCTCGACAGCAACACCGGTGTTGAAAAACAGGCTGCCGTTCTCACGGATCGCATTGGCCACGATCGAGGGTGAAATTTCAGGATGGTATTGCAGCCCCCAGAAGTCTGCACCGCTTTGGCGCACTGCCATTGCCTGGACAGCGCTATGCGCGTTGAAGGCCAGGCAGTCACCGCCGTCGGGAATGCGGGTGACTTCGTCACGGTGAGCACAAGCAACACTGAAACCTGACCGGCGGCCCTCCATCATCGGGTGTTTCACGCCTTCTTCCGTTAGTTCAACATTCAAAGCAAGCCCGGTTTCTTTGCCCTTTGGGCAGGCGGCGATTTCGCCGCCCAGGCAGACAGTGCCGATCTGCAGACCGTAGCACACACCAAGCACAGGGCGCCCGGTTTCGAAAGCAAGGTCGCATGCTGCCCGAATAGGGCGGGCCAATTCGTCGTCTGCTGGCCACTCGTCGCCGGCCCCAGTCATGACGATGCCGTCCAAGCCTTCAAAATCTGCGCGTGTCATCTCGGTCTTGTAGGGCTCGGCGACACGGATTTTAATACCTGGTATGACTGCTGAGAACACCCGGGCAAAGTTTTGCGGCGCGGCCCGTCCTTGCTGACGTCGGCTGCTGGCAAGATTGGGGGAACTGGATTCTACAATCAGAATTTCGGTCATGTTCTTCCTTGGTCAATTGAATCGGTTTGCTTCTGAGCGCTTCTTGCGCGGTTTGCCTTACTCGGCTGCGACCTTAATCACCGGCTTCATGCGCTCCAGCACATCGTCGCTGAGGTGGCATTTGATCTGGTGGCCGCCGTCCAATGTGCGCACCGGCGGGACGTCCTTCTCGCACAAACCGCTCGGCACTTCGGATTTCCAGCGACAGCGCGTCTGGAACGGGCAGCCCGGCGGCGGGTTCATCGCCGAGGGGATGTCGCCCTCCAGAACGATGTGCTCTTTCTCCACGGACGTGTCGGCGATCGGCACCGCGCTGAGCAGCGCCTCGGTATAGGGGTGGTAGGGCGGTGCAAACACCTGGTCGGTGGTGCCCAGCTCCACCACATGGCCGAGATACATCACCATCACCCGGTCGGAGAGATAGCGCACGATGCTGAGGTCGTGGGAGATGAACAGGAGCGTCGTCTTCTCCTTGCGCTGAATCTCCATCAGGAGGTCGGTGACAGCGGCCTGCACTGACACATCCAGCGCCGAGACGGGTTCATCCGCCACCACGATGCGCGCGCCGCCTGCAAAGGCGCGGGCGATGCCGACGCGCTGCTTCTGGCCGCCTGACAGCTGCCGCGGCATCCGCTCGGCAAAGGCGCGGGGCAGTTTCACCAGATCAAGAAGCTCCAGCATCCGCTTGCGCCGTTCTGCTTCGGAATTGCCGATGCCGAAGATTTCCAGCGCCCGAATGATCTGGCGGCCGACGGTCATCGAGGGGTTCAGCGTGTCAAACGGGTTCTGGAACACCATCTGCACGTCGGAAACGGTCCTGGTGTCGCGTTCCTCGATCGGCACCTGTTCGATGTTGCGGTTGTCGAGCAGGATCTGGCCCTCGGTGGCGGTTTCCAGCCCCATCAGCACCTTGGCAAAGGTGGACTTGCCGCAGCCGCTCTCGCCGACGATGGCCAGTGTTTCGGACTCGCGGGCCTCGAAGCTCAGGGTTTCATTGGCCTTGACCACCTTCTTCTCGCCGCCGCCGAACAGGGCGTTGGCGGCCACCTCATAATATTTCTTGAGGTTTTCTATCTTCAGGACGACCTGGCCGGGGGCGGTCTTTTCCTTCTGCTCGCCCACCGTGATCGGCGCGTTCCAGTCGATTTCCTGGAACTTCAGGCAGCGGGTTTCGTGCCGGTCGTTGCCGTGCACCGGCGACATCGGAATGACCTGATCGGCGTCGCAGCGGCCCTCTTCGAAATAATCGCAGCGCGGGCCGAAGTTGCAGCCCGGCGGGCGTTCATGGGGCAGCGGGAAGTTGCCGGGGATCGCCACCAGCGGGCGCGCGTTCTTGTCGGCACCGGGCAACGGGATCGAGCGGAACAGCGCCTGGGTGTAGGGGTGCTGCATCTCGTCAAACACGTCGTGGATCGAGCCGCGCTCGACCGCCTCGCCGGAATACATGACGCAAAGCCGGTCGCAGGTTTCCAGAACCAGGCCGAGGTTGTGGCTGATGAACAGCATCGAGGTGCCGTATTTCTTGCCCAGGTCCTTGACCAGCTCAACCACCGCGGCCTCTACCGTCACGTCGAGCGCGGTGGTTGGCTCGTCCAGGATCAGAAGCGACGGCTTGGACATCAGCGCCATCGCAATCACGATCCGCTGCTGCTGGCCGCCCGACAGCTGGTGCGGGAAGGAGTTCAGCATCCGCTCCGGGTCGGGCAGGCGCACGTCGGTGACCACTTCCAGCGCGCGGGCGTAGGCTTCCTTTTCGCTGACGCCCTCGTGGATCATCGGCACTTCCATCAGTTGCTTGCCGATCCGCATCGCCGGATTGAGCGAGGCCATTGGCTCCTGATAGATCATCGCGATTTCATTGCCGCGGATGTCGCGCAGTTCTTCCGCGCTCATCTCCGCCAGATCGAGGCCTTTGAACTTGATGGTGCCGCCGACGATGCGGCCATTCTTGCCAAGGTCCTGCATGACGCCAAGCGCCACGGTGGATTTGCCGCAGCCGGACTCCCCCACCAGGCCAACGGCCTCGCCGGGCTGCACAGTGACCGAGAAATCCATCACCGCGGGAATTTCGCGCAGGCGGGTGAAGAAGGAGATCGACAGCTTGTTAATCTCGAGGATCGGGCCGTCGTAATCTGCCAGTTTGTTCATATCCGCCTCCATCAGTCTTTCAGGGATTCTTCGCGCAGGGTGTCCCCCAGCAGATTCAGGCCCAGAACAAGGCTCATGAGGGCCAAGGCAGGCGCCAAAGCGGGATGAGCATACAGCGCCAGGAACTTCCGGCCTTCGTTGATGGTGGTGCCCCAGTCCGGGCTTTCCGGGGTCAGGCCGAGACCAAAGAAACCCAAGGCTCCCAATAGGATCGCGGTGTAACCGATGCGCAGGCAGAAATCGACGATCAGCGGCCCGCGCGCGTTGGGCAGGATTTCCCAGAGCATGATGTACCAGGGACGCTCGCCGCGGGTCTGGGCAGCTGCAACAAAATCACGCGTCTTGATGTCCAGAACCTGTCCGCGCACGATACGAAACTTGGCCGGCGCACCAACCACCGCGATGATGGCGAAGATGTTCTTGAGCCCAGGCTCGATCAGGAAAATTCCCGTGGGGTCATAGTCAAAGGCAGTTCCAAGATAAACCCAGGCGCCAATGCCCAGCGTGGTGCCGACCAGCACGTTGCGCAGAACAGGGCGCACATAGAAACGGGAGTGCCAGAACAGGCAGAAGAAGATCATCGGGAAGATGAAGACGATTGCCGCCAGAACATTGGGAACAGATGCCTGCCAGACATGCCCGGCACCAAAGCTGATGGCAGGGCCACCTGCGCGGATTTCCGGTGTTACCAGCAGGTAGAACAGCAGGATGACCGGGAATGCGATAATCAGGTTGGCCACAAAGGTCAGGGCCGTGTCCATGCGGCCGCCATAGTAGCCAGCGGGCAGGCCCAGAGTGATCCCCACCAGGAACGCAAAGACTGTCGCAATGGGGGAGACGGTCAGCACGATGCGGCTGCCGGAAACCATCCGCGAGAACACGTCCCGCGCCAGATTGTCACCGCCCAGCAGATACCAGCTATAGGTATCTTCATCCGCCCCGGGAATGGCGCTGCCAGGCAGAGCGTTTTTCATGCCGGAGAACTGGCCATAGGGGTCGTGCGTGATTATCTGATTTGCAAAGAGTGCAGTCAGAACCCAGAACAGCACCAGGGAGAAACCAGCGACTCCAATAGGGCTGTCAAAGATCTGGCCATAGAGGCCGGTTTTGCGGCGTGTGGCAATGGATCCGGTCAGGATAACTGCCATGCAGGCCCAGACGGGCAGAAAACGCAGGCTCAGCTGCAAGAGAAGTTCGGGAGTTGTGAGATCAGTCATGGTCCCGGATCCTTAGTTGACGCGGATGCGCGGGTTGAGGAAGACATAGCCGATGTCGGAGATGAGCTGGGTCAGCAGCACCACGATTACCGCAACTACAGAAATGCCCATCAGCAGTTCGATGTCATTGTTGCCTGCGGCCTGAACCAGCGCCCAGCCGAAACCCTTGTAATTGAAGATCGTTTCCACGATCACAACACCGGTCAGCAGCCAGGGAATTTGCAGCATGATCACGGTAAAAGGGGTAATCATTGCATTCCTGAGCGCGTGTTTCAGCACAATCGAACGGAAGCTCACCCCTTTCAGGCGGGCGGTGCGGATGTACTGCGCGGTCATCACCTCGGTCATCGAGGCGCGGGTCATCCGGGCGATGTAGCCCATACCGTAGAATGTCAGCGCCAGGACAGGCAGGGTGAAGTTGGCAAAGGTGATGCCCTTCATCGCCGTGGCGGCAGAGGCTTTGAACAGGGTTGGGCCGTCAATCAGGCCCCAGTCTGCCAGGAGCGGTGAAATCCCGGCATTTTTCGAAGCGAAAAAGGATATCAGCACCACCGCAGATACATACTCCGGGGTGGAGGTGGTAATGATCGAGAACGTGGAGAGCAGCCGGTCGGCCCAAGAACCTTCGTGCATGCCGGCCAGAACTCCGATTAGCAGAGATAGCGGCACCATGACACAGAGCACCGCAAGCATCAGATAACCGGTGGTGCCTAGCCGTTTGGCGATGACGGTGCTGACCTCTTCCTTGAATACCGTGGAGAAGCCGAACTCCCCCTGAAGCACGCCGCAGTACTGCGGAGCCGCTTCCGCAGGACGCACTGGCCTCGAACAGCGGGTGTGCATATCTCCGTCCGCATCGGTCAGCCGTGCGGATGGGATGACCCCAAGCCATTCTCCGTACTTGGAAAAGATGTCCTGTGTATAGCCGCGGTCTGCCAGCCATGAGAGGACTTCGGCGTCGCTCATACGGGCATTGGCCTCAGTCTTGGCCAGCTTCTCAAGATTGGGCATTAGATTGGTCAGGAAGAAGACCACAAAGGTCAGGCAAGCCGCCGTCAAAACCATGACGCCGAACCGCCGCAGAATGAAGTGTCGCATGGTAACTCCGAGTGTTCAGGCAGGCCACGGGGGGAGCACAGGTCCGCAGCCTGCCGTGCCTAAACGCTAGGGTTTAGGCCCAGCCCCACTTGTACAGCTGAGGCAGGAAGGAAATATGCGGCTCGGCGTTCAGGACGCCTTCACGCGACTGACGGAAAAGGGAGCGCCAATAGGGCTGGATGATCACGGCCTCATCCACCATGATCTGTTCCATCTTTGCCGTGATCTCGCTGCGTTTTGCCGGATCAGCTACTGCGACTGCTTGATCGAGGAGCGCATCGAACTCAGCATTGGCAAAGCCGGATTCATTCCATTTCTGACCGCTGCGGTAGCAGATGCCGTAGAGTTGCACCCCCAGCGGGCGGTGGTTCCAATCAGTGATGCTGAACGGATATTTCGTCCAGTCGTTCCAGAAGGTGGAACCCGGCATGATGGTGCGCTTCACCTTGATCCCGGCGTCACGGAGCTGAATGGCAACAACATCAGCAGTGTCTCTGCGGAAGCCGCCATCAATCGAGATCAGTTCATGCTCAAAATCGGCCATGCCAGCCTCGTCCATCAAGGCTTTGGCGCCCGCCGGATCATGCACTGGGTCGCCAATGTTGGCGTATTCCGGATGCACCGGCGCAACATGATGGTTCTGTGCAACCTTGCCGTTGTTGTTGAACCCAAGTTCCAGCACAACGTTATTGTCGACTGCCTTCTGCAGTGCTTTGCGGACCCGGACGTCAGCATAAGGTTTCTGCCCGTTCACCTCGGCCTGCTGGTTGGCGCGGATAACAACCGTAGAGCCCGTTGCGATTTCGGATGTTTGCCAGCCCAACGCTTCGATTAGTTCCAGATACTCGCCCGACGTGTTGTAGGTCACGTCAATCTCATCCGCCTCAACAGCAGAAAGAACCGCAGAGGCGTCGGTGCCGTAGTCGAGGAATTCAATCCGGTCGAGCCAGGCACCGGTACCTTCGCCCCACCAGGTATGATCCGTGTTGCGTTCCACAGCTGCGCGGACGCCAACCTGAAACTCGACCGGTTTGTAAGGACCGGTCCCAACCGGGTTGGTCAGCATTGTTTCCGGCGTATAGCTTTCATGCACTACCAGGGCGGGGTAATCTGCCAAGCCGGGAATGATCGTGATGTCAGAAGAACGGCATTTCAACTTGACGGTTTCACCATCGACGACAGTGATAGCTCCGGCTGCCGCTTTCTTGGTTTCCGGGTCGACCAGGGAGTTCATGCGCGACGCCATCGAGTTGCCCTCGACCTCAGCGTCGCACCAGCGTTCGATATTGCGGGCGACGTCTTGCGCGGTGAACGGATCACCATTGTTCCACGTCGCTCCCTTGCGGATTTTCAGCGTATATTCGGTGGCGTCGCTGTTGACTTCCCAGCTTTCCAGCAGCCGCGGCTTGAAAGTTCCGTCGTTGTTGTATTCGACCAGATATTCCAGCCAATTGGAGGCGACCATCGACATCGCCGCGAAATCCATCGTACGGGTGTCCTTCAACGCATGCACGCCTACTTCAAGCCGCAAGGTTCCGCCGCGTTTGGGCGTGGCTGCCTGTGCCGGTGCAGCCATGCCCAGCATGCCATAGGCGGTTGCTGCGGTTGCGCCGAACACGCTGGCCAGTGCCAGAAACTCCCTCCGGTCCATGTCACCGCCTCGACGTGCATGGCCAGCCGCTTTCAGAACATGTTCTGGCAATGGCTTGCCGGTTCGTTCACCAGTTTGATTGTTGGGGCTCATGTCTTCCTCCCGTTGAGCATTCGCTGAAGAAAGGGGAGAACCCCCAGCTACCATTTCCTCCAGACCTAGCCTCCCAGCACATGGAAATTTGGCATTTCTTCAGAACTGCCTAACTGTGGCGGCACTCGATCTTCCAAGCCAGCACAGGCAGCTTCATTGTTGCCGCTGATGAATGACATTGAGAATTTGAATGCTGGGAAGTTGAGGCAGAGGCGTCATCCAGAGCCGTTTACACCTGAAGGATGAGGGTTTCCGCTCCACTATACCGGGTGGAGAAGAACTGTACCCTGCTGCGAATATTAAATTTTGGTAGCCAGGCACAGCGTAGCACTGCGAGGTTTTCGTACGTGCCTACACCGGACTTGAACTGGATGCCGCGCTTCGCCCGTGCAGCATTCTGAACCAGCTCAAAACTGCCGTTGGTCACAGCCTCTCGGCTCAAGGTCGAGAACCGCCCTGCCTCCTCCAACCTCGGAGAAACCCGAGCCTTCATGGATGATGCCAAGCGCATCCTGATCTTCTCCGATGCGGGAGGCACCGGGCGCAGCTATCACGCTGATCTTGGGGCAAAGAACCAGCGCCTCCGGGTGCATTACCTCCTGGAGCCCGGCTGGAAGGCCGACAATGCGATCCAGGGGCTGGGGCGCACCAATCGGACCAACCAATCGCAGCCGCCGCTCTTTCGGCCGGTGGCGACCAATGTGAAAGGCGAGAAGCGGTTTCTCTCCACAATCGCGCGGCGTCTCGACACGCTCGGGGCGATCACGAAAGGCCAACGCGAGACTGGCGGGCAGAACATGTTTCGCGCCGAGGACAATCTCGAAAGCCCCTACGCACGCGCGGCGCTGCGGCAGTTCTTCTACAAGCTGCGTGCCGGCAAGATCGACGCCTGCTCCTATGCCCGCTTTCAGGAGATGACCGGGCTGACGCTCGACGAGGCGGATGGCACCATGAAAGAAAACCTGCCGCCGATCCAGCAGTTCCTGAACCGCTGTCTCGCGCTCCGCATCGACATGCAGGACGCGATCTTCGAGGCTTTCGGTGGGTTTCTTTCGGCGATCATCGAAGATGCGCGCCAGGCAGGCACGCTCGATGTGGGCCTTGAGACGCTCAAGGCCGAGAAATTCGAAATTGTCGATCGTAAGGTGATTTTCGAGCATGAGGCGACGGGGGCGACGGCGACCGCCCTGACCGTCGAGCGGACCGATCGCAACGACCCGCTCACCCTGCCCCGGGTCAAAGCCATCTGCGCCAATACGAAGGGTGCGAGGCTCTGCTGGAACAAGACCTCCAAACGCGCCGCCCTGATGGTGAAGGCGTCGGCCTTCATGGATGAGGACGGCGTGCCGATCCTGAGGGTGAAACTCCTGCGGCCCATGGCGACCGAAATCCTCGCCCTCACCGAGTTCTCGAAGTCGCACTGGGAAGAAATCGACGATGCGATGTTCGAGCAACTCTGGCAGGCCGAGGCCGATGCGGTGGCGCCAATTGCGCGCGACAGCGGCGCCAGAACGCCGGGGCGCAGCATCGGCGGCGGCAGGCCCTACCTGCGCTCGATGCTGTATCTGGCTGCGCTTCAGGCGTCCCGCCGTTGCGAACGCTTCATTGCGTTCCGCGCGCGGCTGCAGGCGAAGGGAAAGACGCCGAAACAGGCAATCATTGCTGTCGCCCGAAAACTGCTCACAATCCTCAATGCGATGCTCAGAACCGGTACTCAATTCAACCCGGAAGCAATCTGAGCAGCCGCCACAACATTACGGTTGCCGGTTTGTTTCTCAAGCAGAACGACTGACGTCCAAGGCATTCAGAATGGCCTTGCCAAGCGCTTCGTCCGACACGTCCTCCGGCAAGACCGTATCTTCATGGCCGCGAACGCCCTCCCAACTGGAACGCCCGCGATAGCGCCATGGCTTGAGCCTGATCTTTGTGTCCTGCAAGGTCAGCGTCACGCTCCCTGCGCCGTCGTACAGCGATTTCAGGGTTTTGACACCCGCGCGGGCCTTTTCTGCTTCGTTCAGCGCC
>NZ_JAYMVV010000015.1:0-37506 GCF_048056635.1 Phaeobacter sp. JH20_08
GAAGGAACGCGATCTTCGCTTCAGGCCTGGCTGAATATGCCAATAATGAAGAAATCGGAGTTTCTTTGGCCTGGAAGACTGCACGATCGGCCGCACATAGGTACACGCCAATACGCGCGACTGGTTCGGGATTGGGTGAAATCCATTGGCTTGGAGCCAAGCGCCTATGGAACCCATTCGATGCGGCGTACCAAGGTTGCCCAGATTTATCGCAAAACCGGGAACCTTCGAGCGGTTCAGCTCCTTCTCGGGCATACCAAGATGGATAGCACAGTCCGTTACTTAGGGGTTGACCTGGAAGATGCCTTGTCAATTTCCGAGAGCGTCGAGATCTAGGAAGCCAAGACGTTAAAAAACATTCCCAAAGCCTTGCCTCTGACTTGTCGAGCCTTATGCAAGGCTCCAGCGGGAGGAGAGGATGTTGGCTCTCAAATATTGACATGTACAGAATTCCGTGCATATATGTATGTCACACGAAGCGAGGCTCCCATGGATGTTATTACCTATACCGATGCACGCGCATCTCTGAAGGACGTTATGGATCGTGTTATCCACGATAACGTTGACGTCGTCGTAACCCGCAAGAAGCGCGAGGCCGTCGTGATGATGTCCTTGGATGAATACAACGCCATCCAGGAAACGCTTCACTTGCAGCGCAGCCCAGCGAATGCGCGCCGTCTTCAATCCTCCATCGCACAGCTTGATGCGGGCAACGGAACTGAGCGCGACATCGATCTGTGAAGCTGGTTTTCTCTGATAATGCCTGGGAGGACTATCTGTGGTGGCAGTCTCCGGGCAATGAAAAGGGGCTCGACCGTGTGAACGAGCTTCTCAAGGCGGCGGGAAGGATGCCCTTTAAGGGTATAGGCAAGCCCGAACCTCTCAAAGGCGATTTGAGCGGCTGGTGGTCCCGCCGGATCACTGCTGAACACAGGTTTGTTTATCGCGTCAGCGGCAAAGGTGATGGCCAGAGCTTGGAGATCGCCCAGTTGCGCTATCACTACTGATCGATCAGGCTCTTCGCTATCTGTTCAGTACCAGGCAAAAATATAGTTCACGGCCTTTGCTTTGACTGTTTGCATGGCTGTCCACTCTAAACCCGATGCTGATGTTGAGCGGCTTCCTCAAACAAATACGGCTATTGGCAACATTATGGCCCCCTGACCTGATGATTGTTTTACTGATGCGAGCAGGGGGATTTGTTGGTATCAGCGCCCAAGCCATTGAATAACGCGTACGAGGCCGTGCATGAACGCCGTTGAAATCGAAGAAGCCATCTCTCAACTGGCCGAACAACCGTTTGATGCAGTTGAATTTCCGTATGATTTCCTGCTCGCCTTCGGCAACAAGGAGACCACGCTCAAACGCCTTCGCTCAGGCACGTCGAACAAATCGGACCTGGACGGCGTACTGCAAACGAACAACATCCACCTGAAGTCCTGCGCGGCGGGCACCGTGTCTGCAACGCTGGCCGCGCTCAAGTCCAGCCCTGCCACCTCCAAAGCCAAGGCCAAATTCATCCTCGCCACCGATGGCCAGACGTTTGAGGCCGAGGACCTGACCAACGGCGACACCATCGCCTGCGACTTCAAAGATTTCCCGGATCACTTCGGTTTCTTCCTGCCTCTTGCGGGTATCTCGACCGTCAAACAAATCCGCGAAAGCTCGTTTGACATCAAGGCCACGGGCCGCCTCAACCGCCTCTATGTCGAGCTTTTGAAAACCAACCCCGATTGGGGCACGGCAGAGCGCCGCCATGACATGAACCACTTCATGGCGCGGTTGATCTTTCTCTTCTTCGCCGAAGACACCTCAATCCTGAACGGCGAAGACCTGTTCACCGCCACCGTCACGCAGATGTCGGACAAAGACAGCTCGAACACGCACGAAGTGATTGCTGAATTGTTCCGCGCGATGAACACCAAGATCGAGGACCGCGCGAGCGCAAACCTCCCCCGCTGGGCCGATACCTTCCCATACGTGAACGGCGGGCTTTTCTCGGGCAGCACCGAGGCACCCAAATTCTCCAAGATCGCGCGCAGCTACCTTCTGCACATCGGCTCGCTCGACTGGACCAAGATCAATCCTGATATCTTCGGCTCCATGATCCAGGCCGTGGCCGATGATGAGGAGCGCGGCGCGTTAGGGATGCACTACACCTCTGTGCCCAACATCCTGAAGGTGCTGAACCCGCTCTTCCTCGATGACTTGAATGCCCAGCTTGAGGCGGCAGGGGAAAACAAACGCAAGCTCGACAATCTGCGCAAACGCATGTCGAAAATCCGCGTCTTTGATCCCGCCTGCGGGTCGGGCAACTTCCTTGTCATCGCCTATAAGGAAATGCGCGCGATTGAGGCGAAGATCAACGCCTATTGCGGCGAGCCCGATCGGCGCACGGATATCCCGCTGACGAACTATCGCGGGATTGAGCTACGCGATTTCCCGGCCGAGATTGCCCGCCTTGCGCTGATCATAGCGGAATACCAATGCGACGTGACCTATCGCGGGCATAAGGACGCGCTGGCCGCGTTTCTGCCTCTCGATGCGGAGAACTGGATCACCCAAGGCAATGCGCTTCGCCTCGATTGGCTGACCGTCTGCCCACCGACGAGCCAAAAGGTCGATATGCGCGGCGAAGACCTGTTCATGTCCCCGCTGGAAAAGGCCCAGATCGATTTCAAGAACGAGGGCGGCGAGACCTATATCTGCGGCAACCCGCCTTTCAAAGGCACTAGAAAGCAAGAAGCTCATGAAAAGGAAGACTTAGAAAGGGTCTTTGCTGGCGAAACCAACAAGTGGAAAAATGTCGACTATGTCGGTGCGTGGCTAATGAAAGCTGCTCTCTATAACGAGGCCTGTGATGCGCCGTTTGCTTTTGTGGCCACAAACAGCATTTGCCAAGGTCAACAGGTGCCGATCACATGGCTGCTTCTGCAAAAACGCGGATTCAAAATTCGTTTTGCCCACACGTCGTTCAAATGGTCAAATTTGGCAGCAAATAAAGCCGGAGTGACTGTGGTCGTTGTTGGCGTGGACCGCCACGAAAGTGAAAGGCGCTATCTCTATACCGATGGAGTTCAGAGGGAAGTTCGTAACATTAACCCCTATCTTACGGATCATCTGATTGATGCCGTCCCAGCCTCGAAGAAACCGCAGTTTACGCGAGTTTCTATGCAATACGGTGTGTACTACTCAAAGTCGGCTGGTTTGATGTTAGACCCGAGTGAAAGAATGAAGCTCGCAGAGCAAGGTGTTCCGTCAAAGTTTCTTCGTCGCTTCTTGGGTTCGACCGAATTCATCAACGGCAAAGAGCGGTATTGCATGTGGATTTCTGACGGCGAGTTGGATGAGGCGCTGTCATACCCTCAAATCTCAGCGCGCGTCGCATCGGTTAAAGAGGATCGCCTGAAGACAACCGATGTTGCTGTCAACAAACTTGCCCAATCGCCGCATCAGTTTCGCGAACGAAAAGGGGATGAAAAACAGAAGGTTTTTGTCCCAATCGTATCGTCTGAAAACCGAGAGTATTTTCCAGCGGGATTGACGGACGACTCCGTCATTCCGACAAACAAGGCGTTTTACATACCTGATGGTCAGCTCTGGGCACTGGCGGTGATTTGCTCGAAATTGCATCTGGCATGGATTGCGACAGTGTGTGGGCGCATGCGTACCGATTTCAGCTATTCCAACACCCTCGGCTGGAACACATTTCCCCTTCCCAAACTGACCGAGAAAAACAAAGCGGACCTGACGGCTTGCGCCGAGGATATCCTGCTGGCCCGCGAGGCGCATTTCCCCGCCACCATCGCCGACCTCTACAAACCCGACGCCATGCCCGAAAACCTGCGGCAAGCCCACGACCGTAACGACGAGGTCCTGGAACGCATCTACATAGGCCGCCGCTTCCGCAACGACACAGAGCGGCTGGAAAAGCTGTTCGAGCTCTACACCAAGATGACAACGAAGGTGGCGGTATGATCGAAGCAGTCTTTGGTTTGGTTGGCGTCGTCGTCGGAAGTTTTTTGACCATCGCGAAGGATGGATTTGCATCGTGGAAACAGCGCAGGCAAGAGGGATCATATGCGGCGATCCGCCTGGTCTGTATCCTTCACGAATACGCCGACAAATGCGTCGATGTGGTGCAAGATGACGGAACCAGTCATGGTCAACCAGCAGGACGGACAGACGATGGGGAGGAGTACTATGTCGCGCAAGTTCGACAACCTGCACCACCTGAATATCCAGACGACATCGCCTGGCGGAGTTTGCCCGAAGGCCTGATGCATCGAATTTTGGGCTTGCCGAACAAAGCGCGGACGACTGATCGCTATATTGACGGTCAATCGGAGTATGCCGCCACTCCGCCGGACTATTCGGAGTTTTTTGAAGCCCGCCAAGAGGGGTATGCAAAGCTCGGCTACGATGCACTATGCCTCGCTGAGCAACTGTCGGAACGGTATCGGATCAAAGCCGTACACAAGGCAAACTTGGGGTCCGAATGGGATCCAAAAGCATTTATGGCTGAAAAGATTAAGTTTTTTGAAGAGCAAAGAGCTGAGATGAGGCGGCGGTTTGAGCAGCCTACATGCGATTTGCAGCCAATTTTAGGAAGCCGCAATGTCGAATAAAAAATCTGTTCCCTCCGTTTCCGTCACCTACGCGCGGAACCGCAGTTCGACCACCTCGAATGAGCTGGGCATGCGCAAGATGCAAGAGCGCGCCTATGAGATGCGTGGGGAGCAGTATCTGCTAATCAAGTCGCCGCCCGCTTCGGGGAAATCGCGGGCGCTGATGTTCATTGCGCTGGATAAGCTACACAATCAGAGTTTGAAACAAGCCATCGTCGTGGTGCCGGAGAAATCCATCGGGTCGAGCTTCAACGATGAACCGCTGAGCAAGTTCGGCTTTTGGGCCGATTGGCAAGTCGCGCCGCAATGGAACCTGTGTAACGCTCCTGGTGGTGATGACGGCAAGGTTGGTGCTGTTGGGCGTTTTCTGGAAAGCGATGATCAGGTGCTGGTCTGCACCCACGCGACCTTCCGCTTCGCTGTCGACAAGTTCGGGGTCGAGGCCTTTGACGATCGGGTGATTGCAGTGGACGAATTCCACCACGTATCGGCCAATCCCGACAACAAGCTCGGCGCGCATCTGGGCGCGTTCATTGCCCGCGACAAGGTGCATCTGGTCGCGATGACGGGGTCCTACTTCCGCGGCGATGCCGAAGCCGTTTTGTCCCCCGAGGACGAAGCTCGGTTCGAGACGGTCACCTACACCTACTACGAGCAGCTCAATGGCTATGAGCATCTGAAGACGCTTGATATCGGCTATTTCTTTTACACCGGGTCCTATGCTGACAGCATTCTAGAGGTTCTGGACCCAAACGAGAAAACCATCGTCCACATCCCGAATGTGAATTCCCGCGAAAGCACCAAGGACAAGCACAAGGAAGTCGAACACATCATCGACAGCCTAGGTGAATGGAAAGGCCTCGACCCTGAGACGGGTTTCCAGCTGGTAGAGACGTCCGAGGGTCGCGTGTTGCGCATTGCCGATCTGGTCGATGATGAGGCGGCAAAGCGCGACAAGGTGGCGAGTGCCCTGAAGGACCCGGCGCATAAGAACGACCGCGACCACGTGGATATCATCATCGCACTCGGGATGGCGAAGGAAGGGTTTGACTGGATCTGGTGTGAGCATGCCTTGACCGTTGGTTATCGAGCGAGTTTGACTGAAATCGTGCAAATCATCGGCCGCGCGACCCGCGACGCAGAAGGCAAGACCAAGGCGCGCTTCACCAACCTGATCGCCGAACCCGATGCGGGTGAAGAGGTTGTGACGGAAGCGGTCAACGACACGCTCAAAGCCATCGCGGCAAGCCTGCTGATGGAACAGGTCTTGGCCCCTCGCTTCAACTTCACGCCCAAGACGCCGACGAGCGGACCCGTCGAAGGGTTTGACTACGGTGAAGGCGGCTATGATCCGAACAAGGAGAACGTCGGGTTTGATGCGGCCACAGGGCAAATCCAGATGGAAATCAAAGGCCTTGCTGAACCCAAAAGCGAATTCGCACGGCGAATTTGTGATGAGGATCTGAACGAGGTAATCACGGCATTCGTTCAGGACAAAACGACTATTGAACGTGGGCTCTTTGACGAAGAGATGGTCCCCGAAGAGCTCACGCAAGTGCGAATGGGCAAGATTGTCGGTACCAAGTTTCCAGAACTTGATGCGGAAGACCAAGAGGCTGTACGCCAGCATGCGATCGCGGCTCTGAATCTCACCCAGAAAGCGAAAGAAATCGCACTGTCAGGTGCAGATGCGGATGAAACTGGTGGGAATACAGCTTTGATCGATGGTGTGCGCAAATTTGCGATGGATGTACGTGAGTTGGATATCGATTTGATTGATCGGATCAACCCGTTCGGCGAGGCCTATTCCATCCTCGCGAAGACAATGAGCGAAGACAGCCTCAAACAGGTTCAAGCAGTCATATCGGCGAAAAAAGTAAAGCTTTCGCCAGATGAGGCCCGAGACTTGGCCAAACGTGCAGTCAAGTTCAAGCATGAGCGTGGGCGGTTGCCATCGATCACATCTGCGGATGCTTGGGAAAAGAAAATGGCTGAAGGTGTCGCATTCCTTGCGCGCATGAAGCAGGAGGCTGCAAATGGCTAAAGGTTTCACCGACGAGGATGATGCGCTGCTCGCGGAACTTGGTGTGGAAATCGAGACCAAGAAGGTTGCCGCACGTACTCCGCAAGAGGAGCGTATCATTGCAGGATTTGAAGAAATCCAGCGGTTTGTAGACCAGAATGGGCGAGTCCCAGGCCACGGCGAGGACAAAGATATCTTTGAACGCCTTTATGCAACCCGGCTTGAACGTCTGCGTGAGCTGGGTAGTGGCAGAGATTTGATTTCAGGCATGGACCATCAAGGGCTTCTGGGCGCTGAAAATTCAGCCGAAGAAGCTGATCTCGAAAACCTTGATGATGATGCATTGCTGGCGGAGCTTGGCATCGACGCAGAGATGCCATCCATTTCGGAATTGAAACACGTTCGCTCGACGTCAGAAAAAAAGGCCGCAGAGGAAGTCGCAGGGCGGGAAAAATGTGAAGATTTCAACACCTTTAAACCGCTCTTTGAGCAGATCCAGAAGGAGCTGGATTCTGGCCTAAGGGAAACACGCAAGTTTGAGCTTAAGGCTGAAATCGAACCAGGCCGTTTCTTTATCGTCGGAGGGCAAAAAGCCTATGTCGCGGAAATGGGCGAAATAGAGCTTACGGACCATGGCCGAACAGATTCACGCCTGCGGGTCATTTTCGACAACGGCACGCAAAGCAAGATGCTCATGCGGTCGCTTCAACGCGCACTCAATGCTGATGGGGATGCTGGGCGCAGGATAACAGAGCCGAATGCAGGCCCGCTATTTTCCGATGAAACCGCTGAAGGTGATGAAGCGAGCGGAACAATTTATGTTTTGCGAAGTCGTTCGGAGCATCCTTTAGTCGCTGCAAACCGTGAACTTGTTCACAAGATTGGAGTGACTAGTAATGATGTTGAGAAGCGCATTTCTGGCGCGCACCTCCAACCAACATTCCTGATGGCCAAGGTCGACGTTGTGGCTACCTACCGACTTTACAATATAAATAGAACCAAGCTAGAGAACCTTCTGCACAGGATCTTCGCGCCGGCGCAGTTGGACATCGAAATTCCTGATCGACTTGGGCGCCCTATATGTCCCAAGGAGTGGTTTATGGTACCACTTTTTGTGATTGAGGAAGCCATTGAACGTATCAAAGATGGCTCGATAGCTCAGTACGTGTACAATCCGAAAAATGCGACGTTGGAATTGCTCAACTCCACCTCCTAGAAAGCTGCTGTTTTCTGCTTCATGCGACTGCCGAATGGAAGCGGGCCAAAATTAAGCCAAGGTCTCTGCATCAAAGGATGATAGATCGTATCACCGAGCGTCAGCTTTTCCGAAACAGGCCCAAATAGTCTCGCATGTGCAGCATTGTTGGCCAGGTCCTTCTGTCTACTTCCGCTTCGGGCTGGCTGGTGTCATCTGGCAGCAGAAACCAGGTGCGGTATCGCTGCAACCGAGCTGCCGCATCGCCGCAAGGCGGCAGTGAGCCCATAGTGAAGAATGCTGCACTCGGATCGAACGGCACCGATGCCGAGCAAAGCGTTTGTTGCGATTGGACTTCACCAGTGTTTCACTACGCCACACAGAAGCCCATTACAGGCTAAGCTTTCCCGATCTCTGGCTTTCATGGACAAGGTTAGGCCGTGTTGACAAAAGGGATTCACAGGCAGCGCTGAACGTGATTCAAGTTGGTATCTGCGATGGAGACCAGCTTGGCACGAGACCTTATGTCGGACGAAGAATGGGTGTTCTTTGAGCGTTTCATCCTTTCTGCCCGTGCCCGAACGGACGCAAACCAACCAACCACCGGCTTGTTCTTGATGGGATATTCTGGATTGCCCGGACCGGCGCGCCATGGCGCGATCTGCCGGAAGAGTTTGGCAAGTGGTCGAGCGTCTACCGCCAGTCCCAGCGTGTTGCTGGCGGATCGTGGCTATGATGGCGATAGCATCAGGGCGAACTTGAATGCGCGCAACGTCCTGCCCGTTATCCCAATGCGTAAATCTCGTAAGAAGCGTATCGGTGTCGACCGCTCGCTTTACCGCCTGCGCAACCTGGTCGAGCGCTGCTTCAACAAACTAAAGAACGCACGCCGCGTGGCAACTCGCTACGACAAAACCATGGAAAGCTTCCTGGGCTTCATCGACATTACATCCATCCGGCTTTGGCTCAGACATTTGTCAACATGACCTAATATCACTCTGGTAATATTAATAATGATGGTGGTGGAGTCAATTATTGCGGGATATGTGTCGGTAAATAATCATGCGGCGATGATTTTAATTGCTATATGTGCCATACCTATATATCCGTATTTGCTAGGTTCCACTTTTATAATAGCTGAGCAAATGTGGGTGTTTTTTGGAGTATATCAAATTTTTGGCGTCGAGGGTCGGCCTGTTAGGCGGTTAGTTAGGGGGGAACTCCTCAGGTGAAGTTGAGGTCGTTTTTTAATATAATTAGTTCTTGAGGAAATTCTGAATATTAGAATGCAGAAATTGATGTATTTAAAATTTAGATTGGCGGGGGCGCCCTTTGAAAGGTGAAATATTCAAACCTTTTCTGGGTCTTTATTTAATTTGTGTCGTTTTTAAATTTTGGTTACCGGATAGGGACATGCTTGTTGGATTGAGGTTGGGTGTGAATAGCATGCTTCTGGGTGGTCCAGTGTATTTACTTTATCTCATTCTGCACGAGGGTGAAAAGTAGAAAAAACAGGGTCACTTTGCCTTCATTTAATAGGCATTGATTTGAGGTTGTCACGGCTTTGTTGCACAAATCATCTGAGGGATTCACTGTTTGAATCCAGAGTGGTAGCTGACGGGCATGAGCAGTTGGTCCCTCAGATGATTTGTGCAACAAAACCCTTCCAGCGACAAAGGCGACAGTCCGGCCCTGCCCGAACTGCTGAGCCAGTGCCGCCAGAGGAACAGATCTGCACCGTGACCGCCTTCTCGTGCATGTAGACATGCACTGCCGGGCAAGGGATGGCGCCTACGACACGCGCCGCTGCCATACGGCCATCCTGGATCGAGGCGCCGCCGCCGTCATCCCTATCCGCAAGAACGAGCGCCTTTGGAAGGAAGACTGTCCGGCCGCAACGGCTCGCAACGGGATCCTGCGCGCCACCCGGCACCTCGGGCGGGCCATCTGGAAGCGATGGACCGGCTATCATGCCCGAAGTCGGATCGAGGCAAAGATGCGATGTCTGAAATCCTTCGGCGTACGCATCGCCTCACGAGACTTCGACCGACAGGTGGCTGGACACCAAATCCGGATCGCGGTTCTAAACAGCTACACCGCCCTTGGCATACCCGTCACAGTGCCCGTAGGGTAAGTCCGTCCGGGGAAAGGGGAAGCGCCCCCTTCACATGATTTGTGCAACAGAGCTTATCCGGCGGCCCAGATCAGCCCCCCCGATGGCAGAGGAGGCCTGCGGCCCGGTTACCGGCGTGCCGGCCAGGTTGTCGCCCGGTCGTGGCGCGGCAGGGCTGGGGCAGGGCCATACTGCGGGCGTCAGGTTTGCTACCTATGATTGATTCGATCAGCGGAACGGCGGTCACCTGTCAATTCGCCGTTCTGCGCGGTTCTGCGGCCCTTGCAACTGTCCGCACAACTTCGCTCATGCCCCGACGTCAATGGGCCAGCTTTTGCCGAAACCAAGGAGTGTCGAAAAACTCACCAAAAATAGTGAGTTGAACGATCATTCAATTCGGAAACGATCAGGGCACGAAACCAATATATCTATAATCTCCGAGGTCAGCCGATGGCGGCCCGGGCGCTCCGACATGCCTGCGGAGGGCTACGGGTGAATTTTGCCCATCAGATCTGACTACTCGGGGTTGAACGATTGGGTTGAATGACAGGGAGGCCAACATGCCAACATCAACCGAGACCAGCACAGACTGGTGGACCAATGATCAAACGCCGGAGAACCCCTTTGGCAAAAGCGAGGATTACGAGGGGTTTCTCGATTATCTGGGGGCGCTGGGACGCAGCCTGACGCCGGAAATCGCCGCTGAACCGCTGGTGATCAACCTGACCGGGCTGAATGATCACCCCAGCTACAAAGAGGCGGCCATCGGCGCGCTGGAGATGTGGTCCGCAGTCACGCCTTTGCAATTTGAGATCGTCGATGACGCCCCCTTTGATGCCGATGTGCACTGGATGGAGGTTGTCAGCCCGGAAATCGGCGAACAAAGTGACGGCAGCGCCTTTTCCAGCGACCGCTATGTCAGCGTCGGCCAGCGTTTTCACGATACCGAGCCGAATATCACCGACCTTGGCGGCTATGTCTTTGATACCTTTGTGCATGAGTTCGGCCATGAATTCGGCCTGAACCACCCCGGTCTTTATAACTACAGCGGCCCCGGCGGCGTGCAGATCAACTATCTGAACAATGCGACCTGGACCTATGACCGTCAGCAATACAGCGTCATGTCCTATTTCGATGGTATCGACGTGGGTGAGGATACGCGCTGGTCAGCGGTGACCCCGCTTATGGGTGATATCGAGGCGATCATTCGCCGCTATTTCTCCACCGTCGATGATGAGGGCGTGCGGACCTATCAGACCATCAACCTCAATACCGATGACAATACCTATGGCTTCAACAGCAGCGAATACGGCTACCTGCTGACCGAGGACGGGCCGCAGCACGATATCGGTTTTGTGATCCATGACACCGGCGGCGATGACACTATCGACTTCTCCGGCTCCACCGCCAGCACCATTCTGGACCTGCGTGCCGGTGAGTTTTCCAGCGTCAACGGGCACAACAACAATGTGTCGATCTTTGCCGGGCACAACGCGGATCAGACCGAATACTACATCGAGACAGGGATCGGCAGCAGCTACGACGATATCCTGATCGGCAATGACGGCGACAATGTTCTGGACGGGCGCGCGGGCAATGACCGCATGGCCGGCAATGGCGGCGATGACGTCTATTTCGTTGATTCCATTGATGATATCGTTCGCGAGGAAGAAAACGGCGGCAATGACACCGTGATCGTGGTGGCCGATGGGCTGGATCTGGGCGACATCGCCAATGTGGAGACCATCATCTACGCGGGCGGCACGCCGGGAACACCGGGCAGCGACGCGCCGGATGCGCCGAACGAAGGGCCAACCGACGCGCTGGACAGTCTGATCATCGGGGATGACAGCAATGAGACGCTGGATGGCGGTGCCGGTGGCAACACCATCTTTGGCCTTGGTGGCGATGATCTGATCATTGGCGGGCGCGATACGCTGGCCAGCCGCGACATCAACAACACCATTGATATTGCTGACCTTGAGGATCAGACCGAAACCGACGATGGCAATGACGCGCTTTATGGCGGCGATGGCAATGATACCATCAACGGCGGAGCGGGCGACGACCTGCTGGACGGCGGCGATGGCAACGACCTGCTGCGCGGTCAGGCGGGGGCCGATGTGTTCCGCGGCGGGGCAGGGATCGACACCGTTGATTTCAGCCAGGAAAGCCCGTTCCAGCTGCTGGTCAACCTGGAAACCAATGTGGCCAGCGGGGGCACCGCTTCGGGCGATACCTTCTACAGCATTGAAAACCTGATCGGCTCGGATGACCGGATCGACCGGTTTATCGGCACCTCCGACAACAACCATTTCTGGGGTCAGGGCGGCGGCGACGTCTTCAATGGCGGCGGCGGTGACGACACGCTGGATGGCGGCAACGACGGTGACATGCTCTATGGTGAGGACGGCGACGACGTTCTGATCGGCGGCAGCGGTCAGGACTATCTCGACGGCGGCGCAGGCGTGGATACCGTGGTTTATACCACCAGCTCGGTCGGGGTGACTGTCGATCTGGAAAACGGCACAGCCCGTGGCGGCGACGCTGACGGACCGGTGCAGATCGTCGGACGCGGCACCACGATTCGTCATGACATCATCGTGGATGTGGAAAACGCGGTAGGCTCGCTCCATGACGATCACCTGATCGGCTCGGATGGCGAAAACACCCTGAGCGGCGGTGCCGGCGACGATGTTCTGACCGGCGGTGGCGGGGCGGACCTGCTTGATGGCGGCGCGGGCAGCGATACGGCCGACTACGCCAATGCGACCCGTGGCGTGAAGCTGAACATGGCCAATGGCAAGACCGCGGGTGACACCTATGTTTCCATCGAGAACATCTCCGGCTCCGGTTTCAATGACCGGATCAAGGGCGACGGCTCCGACAATGTGCTGACCGGGCAGGGGGGCAATGACACCCTGAAAGGCGGCAACGGGGATGACACCCTGCTGGGGGATTTTGCCGATGCCGCGGATGCGATACCGCAGCCCGGTCTTGGCACCGGCTACGCCACGCTGGGTCCGGATGCGACCAATAACTCGATCGAAACCGCCTTTGATATCTCGGATAACTTCTCGCTGACCGAGGACCCGGATATCTTTGACTCGACCAGCGTGCTGCACACCACAGTGAATGCCACCGGCAACGGGGCGGGTGGTTACTACCGCATTGATCTGGCGGCGGGCACCGTGCTGACCATCGACATCGACGGGATTGCCGATCCCAATGTTCACGACAGCTGGGTTCGGCTGCTGGACAGCGAGGGCAATATCGTCACCCAGAACGATGATGGCGGCGGCGATCCCGGCTCCACCAGCAACCGCGACTCCAGCACTGTCTTTGTGGTCGAGGAAACCGGCACCTACTACATCCTTGAGGGCAGCTGGTCGCCGGATACCGCCGATGGCTGGTCCGAGAGCGTGCCTGAAGGCTCCACCTATGAGCTGAATGTCTCGGTCGAATTCCCACCGGCACCGGCGCAGCCGGGCGAGGCGGGCGAGGATGTGCTCAGGGGCGGACGTGGCAACGACATGCTGGATGGCGGTCTGATGGCGGATACGCTCTTTGGTGGTCAGGGAGACGATTACTTCCGCTTCTCGACCGAGCTGGGGGCGGACAATATCGACGAGATCCGCGACTTCGATGTGGCCAGTGACACCATCCTGCTGGACAGCGCGATCTTCACCGAAGTGGGCGCAGAGGGTGTGCTGGACTTTGGCGCCTTCCACAGCAGCGCTTCGGGTACCGCGCTCGATGCGGCGGACCGGATTGTCTACAACACCTCCAGCGGTGCGCTGACCTATGATGCGGACGGTCAGGGCGGTGACGATGCGATCCAGTTCGCCCAGTTGCAGTCCGGGCTACAGCTGACAGCAGATGATTTTGTGATCATCTGATCTGATACGAACAGGCACAGGGGGCCGATTGCGCCCCCTGTGCTGGCTATGTTTCGGGAGAGGAAACACCATGCCCCGCTATCTTGCCCCGCAGTCTATCAGACAGTCCCAACCTCGGTCCCATATCCAGCCGCTGCACCGGCGTCAGCTGATCCTTGGGCTGGCTGCAACCGCGCTGGTGGTCACCGCTGATCGCGGCCGGGCACAGCCGGGAGCGGTGCAGGGGATTGTCACCTTTGTCGGCGAGGGCAAGATCCCGAAGGGGCGGATCACCGTCTTTCTGTCGGATCCGTCGCAGGCAGATGCGCCCGATGACACTGCGGCGCGGGTCGATCTCATCAGCGATGGCGCCAGCCGGCAGATCGCATTCAGCCTGCCGCAGACAGAGCTGCCGCAGAACCATATCGCCCGGCGGATTGTCGCGCGGCTGGAACGGGAAGATGGCTGGCTGATCGCCCGTGGCAGCGCCAAGCTCGCCGCAGGCCAACGGCCCGAGGTCACGCTCAACACGGTGATGTACTGACCGCATGCCGAACCTGCGATAAGTCCAAGCCTGCGAAGGATGTTTTCCTACCGCTTTCTGCGGTCTCATGGTATCAGACCGATGTGCTGCCCGGCAGCAGCGCAGAGCCACAGAAGACGCAAGGAGCGCGAGGATGTTCAACGCAGATCGTGTCACAGAGGTTGCCCAGTCCAGCGTGGTAGAAACGCTGGATCTGTCCATGTTCAGCGAGGCCGATATTCTGAACACCGTGCTTCAGCGGTCCGAGGTGCTCTTTGATCTGGACCGTCCCGGCCGACCGATCCGGCGCTGGTCCAAGGGCAAGCCGGAGGAGTTGCAGGACGAAGTGGCGCGCCGCGGCGATCTGCTGCTGAAACGCGCGATTTCCGTGCTCTATCTTGAGTATCTGGCGCTGAAGCCCACGCTGGAGACACTTGCGCCGAAACATGTCGCGGATATCGGATGTGGCTATGGCTTCATTGATCTGTTTCTGGCGCGGGAGTTTGCCTGCGCGATCACCCTGATCGACTTGGAAGACAATGAGGCGACCCATTTCGGCTTCGACGCCGAAGGGGCCGCCTATAGCAGTCTCAGCACCGCGCGGGCGTTTCTGACCGCCAATGGCGTGGCGGATGTGACGACGGTGAATCCGGGCCGCGAGGATCCGAACCGGATCGGAGATGTCGATCTGGCGCTGTCGCTGCTCAGCTGCGGTTTTCACTATCCGGTCAGCACCTATGAGACCTTCTGGAAGAACAGCGTCAAACCCGATGGGGCGATCATCCTCGACCTGCGCGATGCCGAGGCCGCCCCCCAGCGCGCGCTGCTGGGCCAGATCGGCGCGCTGCATGATCTGTGGAGCGGCGAGAAATGGACCCGCATTCAGGTCCGCAAACCCGCCGCCTAGCCGACCTGCCACTGGGTGTATCAAGCCAATGATCTGCGGGTGTTTTTCGCCCCTGTAATTTGCCAGCACGATGCGCTATCCGGGGGGAGAGCCTGGCGCGGCGCCGGGGGCGTGATGATGCGCGCATGGCGACGCCGCCTTTGATACCGATGGGTGGCCTTGCGGGTGCCCGACGCCTGTTAGCCCTTGCGGAGCGCCTTTGATGACCATCACCCATCTTGTGACCCATTCCGGCGGGTTTCATGCCGATGAACTGCTGTCCTCGGTCATTCTGACGCGGCTGTTTCCCGATGCCACGCTGCTGCGCTCGCGGGAGGAGGCCTGGATCACGCCGCAGGCGGGGCGGATCATCTATGACGTGGGCCGGGCCTATGATGCCGAGGCGCAGGTTTTCGATCATCACCAGCGCCCCAATCCGCTGCGCGACGATGGCCAGCCCTATAGCTCCTTTGGGCTGATCTGGCGGCATTATGGCCGCGATTACCTGCGCAGTCTGGCGGTGCCGGAGGCGGATATCGAGGCGATCCACCACAGTATTGACCAGGGGTTCGTGCTGCCGGTGGATCTGCTGGACAATGGCGCGATAGAACCTTCGGTAGCGGGGCCGCTGGCGGGAATGACGCTGCCGGTGCTGCTGGAGACGCTGAAGCCGGCGTTTGACGACAGCCGCGAGGGCGCGGATGATCAGGCGTTTCTGGCAGCACTGCCGGTGGCGCGCGCCTTTGTCGAGGCGGCGGTCCGGGGGAGGGCGGCGAAACGGCGCGCCGAGGTCATGGTGCTGAGCGCGATCGAGGCCGCAGGTGCGGCGCGGGTGCTGGAGCTGCCGATGGGAATGCCCTTTCGCGCGGCGGTCGAGGCGGCCGGGGCTGACCATCTCTTGTTCGTGGTCCATCCGCGCAGCAGCGACTGGACGCTGACCACCATCCGCAAGAGCGGCGACAGCTTTGAAAGCCGCGCCGATCTGCCTGCGGCCTGGGCCGGGCTGACCGATGCCGCGCTTGAGGCGGCCTGCGGGGTCAAGGGGGCCAAATTCTGCCACAACGCCCGGTTCATCGCGGTGGCCGACACCCGCGCGGCGATCCTTGAGATGGCGGAGCTTGCGGTGGCTGAGGCACAGCGGCCTGCGGCGTAAACCTTGGGTGCGAGGTGGCGCGGCATGGTCCGTGTCTGGGGCAGCCCGGTTGTCAGCTCGTGCTGTGGAAAAGGTCAGCGTCCCTGTCTAATTGTTTCGCGCGCGAAACATTCGGACAGGCAGGCTGATACTTTTTCTGGGCGTTGCAGAGCGTGCGGGCGCGGATATCTGGTAAGACCGCAACGGATATTTCTGTGAGGTTAACAGACTGGGCAACCAGATTAGGCGAACAGATTAGGCGAACAGGCGCGGGCACCGACACTGACACCGACACTGGCGCCGGCCTGCGGGCGCATCGGTGGCGCGCTGATCCTGCGACGGGGCGCGGACAGGGTTTCACGCCTGCACAAGGGCGCGCTTGGCCGGTCGCGCCGTTACTTCGAAAAATCCATCGGCAGGCTGAATGTCATCTGGCTAAGCGTCAGCTGCCGGGGGGCGGCGGGGAAATTTGCGGCGCGGGCGACGGCCTGAAGCGCGGCCTGATCCAGCGCGGCATTGCCGGAGGATCTGGCGATCCGGTGGCTGATCAGCTGACCGCTGCGGGCAACGGTGAGACGCACCACCACCCGCCCGTTGCCGCGCGCGCCTGACGGGTAGCGTTTGCGCCGTTCGATACGGGCGCGGATCTTGGCCCCCCAGATCGCCTGAAGCTTGGCCTGTCGACCGGCCTCTGCGGTGGCGGCTGCGGAGCTGCCCGCCTGACCCGCCTCGGCGCCGCCGCCCGATCCGGCAGCGCGCTGGGCATCGCGCCCCGATGATCTCTGTTCGGCTTTGCGGGCGTTTTGCGGTTGCGGCTCCGGCTTGGCGCGTGGTTTTGCGCGGGGGCGCAGATCGGGATCGGGCAGTGGTCGCGGCACGGTCTGCGGTGGCGCTGGCGGCGGCGGTGGTGCGCTGTCGACGTCGAGCCTGTCAGCGCGGGGCGGAGGGCTGATCGCGAGCTGGCGTGCGGCGCTGGGCGCCTGCGCCAGGTCGAACTGCGGTATCACGGGGGCCGAAGGGGCGGTCTGTGGCGGGGTCAGATCGGTGTCGATCCGGGGCTGGGTCTGCGGCGGGCGCTCCCAGGTTTCGACCATCTCGACCACGGTGGCGCTGGCGGCCTGAACCGAGACCAGAGCATCGCCGCCGGCGCCGCTGGACTGGGCGCCGGATCTGGGGGCGCTGGCAAACAGGGCAACGTGAATCACCGTGGCGATCCCGGCAAAGACAGTGAGTTCGGCGGCGCGTTTCATTGTGGGCGCACCACCAGTTCGGCGCGGCTGAGCCCGGCGGCGGCCAGCTGACGCAGGATCCGCGCCAGATCGGTTGCGGGCAACCGGGCATCGGCGCGCAGCTGAATGGTTTTGCCACTGGCGTCGGCAAGTCGGCTGAGCGCGGCGGTGCCTTCGTGGCCGTCGAAGTTCAGCCGCCCGGTAGCGTCGATAAAGAGCACGGCATCGGATGTTGGCTCACCCTCCAGCGCGGCGGCGGGCGGGGTCACCTCGAACGGGTCAGGCTGGGCGAGCCGCGAGGTCATGAGGAAGAAGATCAGCAGCAGAAATACGACGTTGATCATCGGCACGATGGATTCCGTGCGCATCCGGCGGGGGGGATCGGTCAGGTCCACGGGGGCTCCTCAGTCCACCAGCACAAAATTGCTGAACCCGGCCTGCCGCAGCAGGCTGGTCACATCGGTGATCCGCTGCACATCGGCCTGATCGCGCCCGCGCAGCACCAGCATGTCACCGGGGCTGTCCATCAGCAGGGCGAGCGCCGC
Source organism: Phaeobacter sp. JH20_08 (assembly GCF_048056635.1). Classification (NCBI taxonomy): domain Bacteria; kingdom Pseudomonadati; phylum Pseudomonadota; class Alphaproteobacteria; order Rhodobacterales; family Roseobacteraceae; genus Phaeobacter; species Phaeobacter sp. JH20_08. The sequence continues at coordinate 18,153 of NZ_JAYMVV010000015.1, forward strand.
TGGCAGGTTGCTCTCGGCCACCGGCTGGCCGTTGAGATCGAGATTGCCGGCACCGATGCCGATCAGCCGGGGCGGGCCGTTGTAGCTGCCGCCCTGACCCGCAAGCGGCAGGTCGAGCACCGCATCGGTGCCAAAGCGGGAGGCCAGCATGAAAAACACCAAGAGCAGGAACACCACGTCGATCATCGGCGTCAGGCTGGGTTTGCGTCGGGGGCGCTGAGCTTGGGTGAGGTGCATCGGCTTACTCGGCGGCCAGTTTCAGCGATGGCGGCTGGTGGGCGACAAAGATGCGGGTGGCGCTGTCCTCAAGGTCGCGGCGAATGCGGCTGATCACGGCTTCGAACCAGGTGAGGGCGGCGGAGGCGGGAATGGCCACACCCATGCCGGCCGCAGTGGTCAGGAGCGCCTCCCAGATGCCGCCGGCCAGCAAGGCGGGATCGGCCTTGGACCCGGCGGCCTGCAAGGCCTGAAAGGCCGCGATCATGCCGAGAACCGTACCCAGAAGGCCAAGCAGCGGGGCGATGGTGGCGATCAGCTCCAGCGCGCCAAGGCCAGAGCCGGCGGAGGCCAGATGCAGCTTGGCGACGCGGGCGGTTTCTTCGCGGGCGCGGTCTTCGGGCAGGGTGTGGACGGAGGCCAGCGCGGTTGCGACCACTTTGGAGCGGATGCCGCGACGGCCCCGGACGATATCGCGGGCGATGTCCGGTTCGCCGCGTTCAAAGGCGGCGACAGCGCGGCCGGCCTTGCCCCGGGACCAGGCGCCGATCAGCGCGAGCCGCCAGATCTTCCACAGGATCAGCGTCAGCGTGATCACCGAAAGAGCGGCAATCACCCAGATCGAGGGGCCGCCATCACGCAGGAGCGCCATGGCCTGCGCGGTGGCATCGCTGGCGGTCTGCGCAAGGCGCTGCTGTTGCGCCGGGGCGGCGGCATCCGCGGTCTGCGGCGCATCCGGTTGCGGTGCCGGTGCTGCTGCTGGGGCTTGCGCGGCGGAGCCTGTGGTCGCGGGGATCTGCGGCATCACCGATGCCGGGGCATCGGCTGCGACCTGCGGCACCGGCGGGGCGGGAGGGGTTGGCGACACCGGCGCCTCCTGCGCGGCGACGAAGGCGGGGATCAGCAACAGCGCGGCAAGGGCCGCTGATCTGAGGATGGTCATGATAGGCTCCAATTGGCGGCGATATAGCTTTGTCCGGGGGCGGCGCGCACCGTGGCAAAGAACGATGCGGGGGGGCTGGCCATGGTTTGCAGGGGGAACAACGGGTTAGCGGTCATGATTGGCCTCTCCCATTCAGGGATCACATGTCGGCTGGGCGGCAATCCGGTCAGGCTCCAGCGCGCTATGCCGCTATGACCGGACGGCGGAGAGATCGCTGCCATATCCTTTGCGCAGTGCATAAGGGCGGCGACCTGGCGCAAGGCTCGCCGGATCAGGATCCGCTGCGGGCGGCGGCGGGCGCTGTCATTTGAGGGTGGGGGATTGCCCTGTGTCACATGTCTCTCCAGCCATCGGCACAGGGTGCCGCCGTGTTGATCGGTGTCGTGATCGAGAATGGCTGGAGCCCTGCACAGCTGAGGTGCAGAGTCTTGCTGGATGGCGCATCATCCGCTGCGCCCGGGGTCAGTTATTTAACCCTAGTTCTTTTGTCAAGTTAAGCGCAAAGGCTGCCGCAACGGCGTCTGTCGCCAGAGCGCCCCGGCAACCTTCTGGCAAACTTCTGGCAAGCTCCCGGTCTGCGCGCCGGAAACGCCGCCGCTATCGGGCAGATCCTGATGGATGGAATGCTGGCGATCCCTGAAGGACTCGAACCCTCAACCTGCTGATTAGAAGTCAGCTGCTCTATCCAGTTGAGCTAAGGGACCGCTGGCGCCAGTTATGACAGGACGCGGGGAAGGGTCAAGCCGCGGCGCGCAGGTCAAGGCGCATAAACAGCGACCAGGGGTCCTTGCTGTACTCGCCAAAGGGTGGGCATTCGACAAAGCCGTAGCTTTCATAGAGCCGTTTGGCTGGGGTGAAATCCTCGGTCGAGCCGGTTTCGAGATAGACAGCAGAGGCGCCGTCGGATCGGGCGCGGTCCAGCAGGAACTCCAGCATCTGGCGTCCGGCGCCGCTGCCGCGGGCCTCGGCGAGGGTGTGCATGGATTTCAGTTCGCAGCCGCCGTCTCGCAGGGACTTCAGGGCGCCCATGGCGATGGCCCGCCCGTCGCGGCGGAGCAGGAAGAAGGCGACATCGGCGGCATCAAGGCCGCTGCCATCCAGTGCGTGGCAGCTTTCTGCGGGGGATTGCGCGGCCATCTGTGCCAGATGGCGTTTGATCAGCGCCTGTGCCTCGGGCTCGGTGGCGCTGGCGCGGGTGATGGCAATATCGGTCGTCATCGGCTGGATCCTTGGGTCGTATATCCCCGGTCGCTGGGCGGGGCGGGGTCTGTTCCGGGGGCTGTGTCTGTGTCCGTTTCTGTGTCGCAGAGTTGCGAAAACCACGTGGCGGCGCAAGCGGTTCTGCCGCAGCCACCGGCGCAGCCAGGGGCCTGGATGATGTGTTGCTCAATATTTCGGCAACTGGCGGGTCTGGCGGGGCGGCGGTCACAGGTGGCCGCCGCCATAGCCCTCAGCCCGCGCCCATTTCAGAGCTAAGGAAGGCATCGGCGCTGGCGACCTCTTCCAGGCGACGGCCACGGATCCACCAGAAGCGATTGCCGACGGCCCTGAGAAAGCTGCGGTCATGGCTCACCAGCAGACAGGCGGCATCCTGGCCGATCAGCTCTGCTTCGAGGGCTTCCTGACCTTCAATGTCGAGATGATTGGTGGGTTCGTCCAGCAGGTAGAAATTGGGGTTGCGAAGCCGCAGGAGCAGCATTGCCAGCCGTGCCTTCTGCCCGCCTGACAGGGCTTTCACCGCCGTGTCCTGCAAGGCGAATTTGATGCCTGCCCCCGCCAGAAGGTTGCGCGCGGGCTGATCGCCGATGTCGGAGGCCGCCGTCACCAGCGCCAGCGGCGTGTCATTATCGGCCAGCTGGCTGAGGTGCTGGTCCGAATAGGCCGGAACGACAGAGGACGCACATCTGATCTGCTCCGCCCCGCCGGTCAGTGCCTGCTGGATCATCCTGACCAGCTGCGTCTTGCCGGTGCCATTTGCGCCCAGCAGGACAATGCGGTCCCCGGGGGTGATCCATTTCTGGCCGGTGCTGTATAGCCGTTGCCCGTCCGGCGTCTGAACGGTCAGATCATCCAATGTAATCAGGGCCTTGGCATGGGTGCCGCTGTTGGTCAGCCTGATGTCGCCGGCCGAATGCTCGCGGTGGGCCGGTTTGGCCGCGGCCTCCAGCCGGTCGGCGCGTTCGGCCAGCTGCTTGGTCTTGGTCAGCAAGAGATCGGAGCCGGAGTTGATCCCGACATTCTTCAGCTTTGCGGCCTGCTGGCGCAGCTGCTGGGCTTTTTTCAGATCATTGGCATGGCGTCGCGCATCGGCGGCGTCGACCTCATCCAATGCGGCGCGGGCGGCGGAGAATGGCAGCTGGAACACCCGCGAGCCTTCGGCGCGCAGGAACAGCGTGCGGTTGGTCGTGGCATCCAGAAAGGCGCGGTCGTGGGAGGTGATCACCATCGGCAGATCGCGCGGCCGCTCTGACAGCCAGTTTTCGAGAAAGGCTATTCGGTTGAGATCCAGATGGTTGGTCGGCTCATCCAGCAGCAGCAGGTCCGGCGTGGTGATCCAGGCGGCCGCCAGCATCGCGGCGCGCTGCCAGCCCCCGCTGAGCGCGCCAAGCGGCTGGTGCTGAAACTCATAAGGCACCTGAAGGTCATCCAGAACCACATCGACGCGCCAGCTCTCATAGTCGGCCTGCTCGCCCGGCAGGGCGGCAAGCACCCAGTCATAGAGCGTGACGGCAAGCGCCTCGGCAGGCAGGCTCTGTTTCACGTGGCCAATCCGCAGGCCACGGGCGCGGGTGATCTCGCCGGTTGTCGGCGTCAGCTCATCGGCGAGACAGGCAAGCAGGGTCGATTTGCCCCGCCCGTTGGCGGCGATGAGACCGAGCCGGTCGGATTTCGAAAGGGTCAGGGAGAGGTCGCGGAACAGCGGGTCGCCAAGGGTGACGCCCAACGCATTGAGATTGATGACAGACATGGAAAACTCGGGTCAAAGAGATTTGGCCGCAAAAGCGGCAATCGGCGGACCAGTGACGAGATTTTCCTCTGGCCAGCCCTGCAAACGGATTTACAGGGCCAGACGGGGACCGTGCTGAAGTCGGCGGATGATACGCATGTTCAGCTGCTGTCCTCCCGTTGTGCGATGTGAGTTTCAAGTCAGGCTAAGAAACTTTTGCACCCTTGGCAAGGGGGCGGGGCATGGCCTGCCGACATTCGGTGCGCGATAGGCTGTGAGCTTTACCAATTCTTAGATCCGGGTGGTGAATAGTCGCAATCAGTTGCATTTGCCTCAAATAGGGAAAACTAAAAATTGCTTAAAACACAAACGTCTAGACCCGCCTCCATGCCCTTTCTTGCGGGGCGCGCGGAGGCCGGGCATCTGGTGGAGCTTGCCAAATCCACCCCCCTTGGTGATGGCGGTATGCGCAGCGCGCAGCTGTTGTCGGAAGCGCTGCGGCTGGATCCTCATCACCATGAGGCGCAGGTGTTGCAGGAGCGGCTGCACCAGACGTTTGTGCCACGCTGGCATTTTCCGATGCTGGCGGATCGGGCGCGCAACCGTGCCTATGCCGAGGCCATCGCGATGAAGGTCAGACCGGGGGATATCGTGCTGGATATCGGCTGCGGTGCCGGTCTGACGGCGATGCTGGCGGCGCGGGCCGGGGCGAAACATGTCTATACCTGTGAGCAGCAGCCGCTGATCGCGGAGGCGGCGACGCGGGTGATTGCCGACAATGGTCTGAGCGACCGGATCACCGTCATTTCCAAGTGGTCGCATGAGATTATCCTCGGTGTCGACATGCCGGAGCAGGCCGATGTGGTGATTTCGGAGATTGTCGATACCGTTCTATTGGGGGAGGGCGCGCTGGATACGCTGTCACATGCGATGTCGGCGCTGGCCAAGCCGGGCGCCCGTGCGGTTCCCGAAACCGGCAGGCTGGTCGCGCAACCTGTCGAAAGTGCGCCGCTTCTGGAGCAGTGGCGGCCGCAGATGGCAGAGGGGTTCGATCTGGGCGCCTTTCACCATCTGGCGCGGGTTGCGCAGATCACGCCGAGTGATTTCAGATCCTGTGGGCTGCGACCGCTGGGCGCCGGTACAGAGCTGTTTGCGTTCGATTTTACGCGCCCGGATGTCAGGCCGGGGCGGACCACCGAGACGCTGATCTGTAGCCATCCGGGTATCGTCCATGCGGTTTTTGTCAGCTTTGAGATGGAGCTGGCGCCGGGGATTCAGCTGACCAATGATCTTGGTTCCGAGGGGCATTGGGGGCGGACGGCCTTTTTGCTGGATCGGCCACGGTCGGTCTCTCCGGGCGATCATCTGCAACTGACGGCGCAGCATGATGCGGCGGCGCTGAGCCTCGCGGTTCACGACATGGAGGCGAGCGCGGATCACGCGCGGGTCTGGCTACAGCCGGGCTGGCGCGCGGGTTATGAACACGGGGCGGGTGAGGCGGCCGCGCTGCCGCAGGGCTACCCGGTCTGGGCACCGGTGCAGACCGCCGCCCCTGCGGCACCAGCCCCTGCACTTGGCTAGCAGGCAGCGCCTGCCGGGGCCGCATCCATCCTGTGCGGTCGCCAGCCACCAAGGCTGGCGACCGCACAGGATCTGCTGCGGCGGTAAAAGCGCGGTGGCCTCGCTGTTTCGCGGCCGATTTGAGATTCCCTGTATTGTCGTCGATTTCGCGCCCCGCTCGGCTCCGGTTTGGCTGCGGTGATATCAGCTGCCAGAGCCTCAGGTCTGCCAGAGCCTTGGACCTGCCAGAGAACTGAGTGGCGATGGTGCTGCCCGGATACTCGCGACAGGGTTCTGTCATCCGGGGGCGGGGACGCGCAGGGGAGGGGACTGGGCCATGTATCAGGGGGGGCAAGCAGATATGAAAAAGGCGCGCCGGATCTGGCGCGCCTTTTCGCTATTGGGTGTGGCCGGGGGAGATCAGAAATCTTCCCAGCCGACGGCGGCCTTTGTCGGGCTGGCATCGAAGAAGTCATCATCGCCATGCGCCGATGGGGCCGGGTTGTGCTCAGCCGCGGGTTTCGGCGCGGCGGCTGGCCGGGCCGGGGCCGGGGCTGGTGCGCTGGGCGCCACAGAGACAACGTTATTGTCCGTTTTGCGGGTCTTGAACACCGAGACCTGGCGGGCCAGCTCATTGGCATCATTGCGCAGGATCTGGCTGGCGGCGGTTGATTCCTCAACCATGGCGGCATTGTGCTGGGTCACCTGATCGAGCTGTGTCACGCCGGTGTTGATTTCGCCCAGCGTGGTCGATTGCTCCTGCGCGCCAGTTGCAATGCCGCTGACATGGCCCGAGATGGTGGCGACGCGTTCGATGATCTGTTTCAGCTCCTCGCCCGCGCGGCCAACCAGATCGACACCTTCGCCGACGTGGCCGGTGCTTTCGCTGATCAGCGCCTTGATCTCCTGCGCGGCATCGGAGGAGCGCTGGGCCAGGGCGCGCACTTCGGAGGCGACAACCGCAAAACCACGGCCGGCTTCGCCTGCACGGGCGGCCTCGACCCCTGCGTTCAGCGCCAGCAGATTGGTCTGGAACGAGATATCGTCGATGACCGAGATGATCTGGGAGATCTTTTCCGATGATTGCTCGATCTTGGACATGGCGTCGACGGCGCGGGTGACGACCTGGCCGCTGTTGACGGCGGTCTCCTTGGCCTCCGATACGATGCCCTCCACCTCGCGGGCGCCATCGGCTGCGGATTTCACGCTGACGGTAAGCTGCTCCATGGCGGCGGCGGTCTCCTCAAGCGTGGCCGCCTGGCTCTCGGTGCGCTGGGAGAGATCGCTGGAGGATTGGCTGATCTCTTCGGCGCTGGCACGGATGCGCGATGAGTTGTCGATCACCGCGTCGATAATGCCGACCATCTTGTCGACGGTCTTGTTGAAGTTCTGGCGCAGGCTTTCGTAATCGGCGGAGAATTCATCGTCGATGGTCTGCGACAGATCCCCCTCCGAGAGCGCGTGCAGCCCGTCATTCAGGCGATCCACCACAACCCGTTGCGCCGCCTGGTCGGCACGGCGCTGATCTTCCACGGTTCTGGCGGCGGACAGCTGCGATTTCAGCGCCTCGATATGGCGGGCGATCAGGCCGATTTCGTCGCCCCGTGCCTGATGTTCGGTGTCGTGATCATAATCGCCCTCGGCCAAGCGGTTGATTGCGGTGGCAACATCGCCCAACGGGCGCGACATCATGGAGCGCAGGGCAAACATCGACAGGCCCAGCATCACCACAAAGGCGCCACCGGCGAGAATGAAGGACAGCAGCTGGTTCGGCGCCACCTCGGCAAAGGCGACATCCGGGCTCCAGACCATCCCGACCGCGCCGACGACCACCGTCCCCTCGGCACCGGCGGTGGCGGGTGCGGCGACGAGATAGCCGTTTTCGCTATACTCCATCTGGTTGTTTTCCATCGCTTTTTGGGCGACGAGGGTCAGTTCGGCAATTTCAGCCTCGGTTGCGGTGCCGGTGGAGGCAACCGTCTTGCCTTTGCCATTGATGGCGATCCCGTGGCTGGACCGGCCGTTCGACAGCTCGATCAGGGATTGCAGGTCGCTTTCAAGACGTTCGGTATCACCAAAGCGGATTGCACCGCCGCTGCGCGCGGCCACGGTTACGGTCACGCCTTCAGCCAGTGTCTGTACGCCACTATCTACAGCTTCACCGAGGATTTTCTGGTTTTCCCAAGTCAGAAACAAGGTCACCACGAGGGTGGACGCCGCGATGAGAAGGCTGCATTTGGCAAAGACAGACAGCCTGTTCATGACGGAACGCGCAGGATTTCGGAATTTCATTTCAGCACCTTTCAATTGCCATTGCGCGGAACGGACGCGCTGGCGGAATTTGTGTCGGATTCAGTACCGACAGCCCCCTGGACACAGCCGCAAGCTTCGGCTGCGTCGTTTCGCGAATTGGTTGACCGGAACGGGCAAACCGAGAGAACCATGCCCGATTGGGGGCGGTGACATGGTGAACATACTGTGGCGTCGGACCAAAGATTGGCGGACGCCGGTCATCAGCAGGCGCGCGATTGCGCTGCCCCAATCTTGATACCGAGCTGAAAGAGCAGGTCTGATTGCCTGCGGGTGCCGCAACAGCGGGCGTACCGCGACATGAGTCTTCGACCGATATGGGCGCCGGCAGTTGGCCCCTGTCGAAATCTCCGGTCGCCACGCAACGATCAGGCGTGCGGCAGCGCAACCGGTGATGGTCACCATCACGGCCAATGCCTGCGCGACAACCAACATGAGGTCCGCCCGTCGTTCCAAGCTCTGCTCCTTCTCACAACATGTGCCTGTGCACATCGTCGGCGGGTAGCATAGCCCTGAGGACTTACCGGTGAATTAATAGGCACATCCGCAATGAGCGCAGGCTGAGGCGGGCGAATTTCAGGCGCGATCGGTGGGCAGGCGGGCCCGCGCCCGCTGCGCAAAGTGATGATTAAGCTGCCATTTTATTGCGAACAGGCGGGTGGCCTGCCGGGCGGGCTGCGCCCCCGCATGAGTCTGGCCTGTGGGCGCGTTTTCACGGAAATAATATGATTCAGGGCGCCCTTGGCGTGAAATTTTATCTATATTCTTAAAAATAATGCGTAACTAAAGTTTATCTTGCTTTTTAAATTCCGCTGATTCTCCAACCCCTTGGATAAATTCGCCGAGTTTGGCCCCATTTTCTGCTGCACGGACGGGTTGAAACCTAACGCCAGATACTTACTAAGGAGCGTGGTGACGGGTTTGGGGAACGAATGCGCGTGAAACACCTTGACAGCAGGTTTCGCCGCCACCGGAGGCTTATTTATGCCGCTGAACCAAGGAGACTATTTGTTGGATATCTATTCCGGATCACCCAAGACTGAGACCGCGAATGCGGTGGATCAGACTTTTGATAATGGTGCCGAAGATGATCTGAGCGATTTCGAGTTTGCACTGATGAGAACATTCGAGGGGTTTGCGCGTTGGCAATCCGAATGTCTTGGGCTTGTGTCGGATCTGTCCGCCTCGGGTCCCGAAATCACTCTGATGAACGTTATCCGCATGAACGACAGGCCCAAGACGATCAAGGAGCTTGCGCGGGTCACCAATCGGGATGACATTCCGAATATCCAGTATTCACTGCGCAAGCTGGCTTCGGCCGGGTTGATCCGCAAGACCGGATCGGGGCGTGGCGGGGTGACCTATTCCGCAACGGAGGAGGGGCTGGGGGTCACCGCAGCCTACGATGTGCAGCGTCGCAACCTGTTGCTGCAGGCGCTGTCGCAGGTGCCGGGCGTGGAAAACCGTATCGGTGAGGCAACGCGGGTGCTGAATATTCTGACCGGGATCTATGATGGCATCGCCCGGTCGGCGACGGCACAGCGGCAGGCCTGAGGCCCGCTCTGATCGGGGGCGGTAGCGGGGCGCATGAGTGCGGCCTCCATCGCCCCCTATATATATGGTGCAGGCTGCCCAGCCTGCTGGCCTGCGCCAAAACTGCCGCTCTCGTGCTGGCAACCGATGGCGCGACCCGCTGTGAATGGTGTATGACCGACAGCGGCGCCCCGGCAGTAGCAAGGAAAACGAGCGGTGATCGAACTCAAGGATCTCAGGTTGCTGAGCGCTTTGGCGCGTCACCGCCATTTTGCCAAGGCCGCGCAGGACTGCGGCATGTCGCAGCCGGCGTTTTCAATGCGGATCCGCAATCTGGAAGAGCGCCTGGGCGTGTCCATCGTGCGCCGGGGCAATCGGTTTCAGGGGCTGACCGAAGAGGGTCTGATGATCGTGCGCCGGGCCCGCTCGATCCTGGATGAGGCCAAGGCGCTGGAGCAGGAGGTGGCCGCCGCACGTGGCGAGGTCACCGGCACGCTGGTGCTGGGGGTGGTGCCCACCGCAACAGCCTATGCCGCGCAGATGGTGGACCGGCTGCATCTCACCCACCCACGGGTTCTGGCCCGGATCGAGGTGCTGAGCTCGCTGGTGATCCAGCAGCGCCTGTTTGACGGGACAATTGATGCAGGCGTCACCTATCACGACAGCCTGGGTCCCGATCAGGTGACCATCCAGCCGCTATATGAGGAGACTTATGTGCTGGTCGCCCCCGAGGCGATGGTGGTGGATCGCGGACATGGCGCGGACAGTATTTCCTGGGCCGAGGCAGCAGAGCTGCCGCTCAGCCTGCTGGAGCCGCAGATGCAGAATCGCCGGATTCTGGACCGGATCTTCGCCGATCAGGGGCTGCGGCCGCAGGTGCGTTCGGATTCCAGCGGGTTCATGTCGGCGATTGTGATGGCGCGGGCGGGCTCGGTTGCCACGATCCTACCGGAAGCCCTGATGGATGCGCTGGGGCCGCTGTCCGGCGCCCGGGTGCTGCGGCTGGTCGATCCGACGCCGAGCAGGCCTATTTGTATGGTCACATTGGACCGCCAGCCCGAACTGACGACGGTGAAGGCGATGAAGGGCGTGGTTGACGATTTCAAGCAATAAGCGTTCGTTATCGTACCTTTGAATTTTCCGATTTGACGATAGGCTTCTTCAATGGAATGCCGCCTTATCTGGCATCGCGAAGTGGAGGTCATCGTGGCACCTTTGGACAATAGCAAGGGCGTTTGGAAATCTGGCAAAGGCAAGGGGCGCAAAACGCCCAAGGGCCGGCAGCTGGATGATCAGGCGCATAGCGAGGTTCTGGACCTGCTTGGCGATCGGCCCCGCAACCGGGATCTCCTGATCGAGTTCCTGCATCTTATTCAGGACAAATACGGCTGCCTCAGCGCGGCGCATATCCGGGCGCTGGCCGAGGAGATGCGCACCGGTCAGGCGGAGATCTATGAGGTCGCCACTTTCTACGCCCATTTCGATGTGGTGAAGGAAGGCGAGACCCCGCCGCCGGCGCTGACCATCCGGGTCTGTGACTCGCTCTCCTGCGAGCTGGCCGGGGCCGAAGCGCTGAAGAAGGCGCTGGAAGATGGGCTGGATGCCTCTCAGGTCCGCGTGCTGCGCGCACCCTGCATGGGCCGCTGCGATACGGCGCCGGTGCTGGAAATCGGCCACAACCACATCGACCACGCTACGGTTGAGAAGGTAGAAGCGGCGATTGCGGCAGATGATACCCATGCGCATATCCCCGCGTATGAAACCTTTGCCGCTTATGAGGCGGATGGCGGCTATGCCACGTTGAAAGACCTGCGCGCAAATGGCGACTGGGAAGCGGTTCAGGCCAAAGTCAAGGAAGCCGGCCTGCGCGGTCTGGGCGGCGCTGGTTTTCCGTCCGGCACCAAATGGGGTTTCGTGCGCGCCAACGAAGGTCCGCGTTATCTGGCCGTGAACGGCGATGAGGGCGAGCCGGGCACCTTCAAGGATCGCTACTACCTTGAGCGCACGCCGCATGTCTTCCTTGAGGGGATGCTGATTGCCGCCTGGGCGGTCGAGGCCGAGAAAGCCTTTATCTACATGCGCGACGAATACCCGGCGGTGCTGGAAATTCTGCGCCGTGAGATCGCCGCGCTGGAAGAGGCCGGTATCGTCGAGGCAGGTTACATCGACCTGCGCCGCGGGGCAGGGGCCTATATCTGCGGCGAAGAAAGCGCGATGATTGAATCGATCGAAGGCAAGCGCGGCGAGCCGCGCCATCGTCCGCCGTTTGTGGCGCAGGTGGGTGTCTTTGGTCGTCCGACCCTCGTGCACAACGTGGAAACCCTCTACTGGGTCGCCAAGATCAACCGCGAAGGCCCGGAATGCCTGAACTCAATTGAGAAGAACGGCCGCAAGGGGCTGCGCAGCTATTCGGTCTCGGGCCGGGTGAAGAATCCGGGCGTGCATCTGCTGCCTGCCGGTTCCACCATCACCGACATCATCGAGGCCTGCGGCGGTATGCTGGATGGCCACGTCTTCAAGGCGTATCAGCCGGGCGGCCCCTCCTCGGGCCTGCTGCCTGCGTCGATGAATGATATCCCGCTCGATTTCGACACGTTGCAGCCGCATGGCACCTTCATCGGGTCCGCCGCTGTTGTGGTGCTGTCCGATCAGGACTCGGCCCGTGACGCGGCGCTGAACATGCTGCGCTTTTTCGAGGATGAAAGCTGCGGCCAGTGCACCCCCTGCCGGGTGGGCTGTGAGAAAGCCGTCAAGCTGATGAGCGAGAAGAAATGGGATCAGGGCCTCTTGGAAGAGCTGAGCACCGCAATGGTCGATGCTTCGATCTGCGGTCTGGGTCAGGCCGCACCCAACCCGATCCGCCTGACCATGAAACATTTTCCGGATGAGGTCTGAGATGTACGGCGCTATTGAGATCCTCCACCCGGCGGGCACCGCCGGGCAGCGCCCGACCCGCCCCCATGGGCGGGCGCTTCACGCCCACCCCGGGACGGGCGCTGCCCTCCGCGTGACACTTCAGATGGATGAGGTCTGAGCCATGAGCGATAAAGTCACTTTCACACTCGATGGCGAGCAGGTCACGGCAGAGAAGGGCCTGACCATCTGGGAAGTCGCCAACGGCCGCGGGCTGAAGATCCCGCATCTGTGCCACAAGCCGCAGCCCGGCTACCGCCCGGACGGCAACTGCCGTGCCTGTATGGTCGAGATCGAGGGCGAGCGCACGCTGGCCGCCTCCTGTATACGCGAACCTGCCGAGGGCATGGTGGTCACCACCAACAACGCGCGCGCTGAAAACGCCCGCAAGATGGTGATGGAACTGCTGATCGCGGACCAGCCGAAGCAGGAGGAGGCGCGCGATAAGTCCTCGCATCTGTGGGATATGGCGGAGCTGAACGGGGTTTCGGAGTCGCGTTTCCCCAAGCTGGAAAAGAACCGAATCCCGCTGCTGGATGACAGCCATGTGGCGATGAAGGTCAATCTGGACGCCTGTATTTCCTGTAACCTATGTGTGCGGGCCTGCCGCGAGGTGCAGGTCAATGACGTGATCGGCATGGCCGGCCGCGGTCATGACGCCTACCCGGTGTTCGATCTGGCGGATCCGATGGGGCAGTCCTCCTGCGTGGCCTGCGGCGAATGTGTGCAGGCCTGCCCGACCGGCGCGCTGATGCCCGCGACCGTGATGGATGACCAGCAGGTCGGCGACAGCAAGGATTATGATTCCGAGACCGAAAGCGTCTGCCCGTTCTGCGGTGTCGGCTGCAAGGTCTCGCTCAAGGTCAAGGACGGCAAGGTCAAATATGTCGATGGCATCAATGGCCCCGCAAACGAAGGCCGCCTCTGCGTCAAGGGCCGCTTTGGTTTTGACTACATCCACCACCCGCACCGCCTGACCAAGCCGCTGATCCGCCGCGACGACGCGCCGGCCAAGGGCCTGAACGTCGATCCCGGTAATCTCTCGACCCATTTCCGCGAAGCCTCCTGGGAAGAGGCGATGGATCTGGCCGCCAAGGGTCTGATGCGCCTGCGCGATGAGAACCCGAAATCGGTTGCGGGCTTCGGCTCGGCGAAATGCACCAACGAAGAGGCCTATCTCTTCCAGAAGTTCATCCGTCAGGGCTTCAAGCACAACAACGTCGACCACTGCACCCGCCTGTGCCACGCCTCATCGGTTGCGGCGCTGATCGAAAACGTGGGCTCCGGTGCGGTCACCGCGACCTTCAACGAGATTGAGAACGCCGACGTGGCCATTGTGATCGGCTCCAACCCGATCGAGAACCACCCGGTGGCGGCGACCTACTTCAAGCAGTTCACCAAACGCGGCGGCAAGCTGATCGTGATGGATCCGCGCGGCGTTGGCCTGCGCCGGTTCGCGACCGAAATGGTGCAGTTCCGCCCCGGCGCGGATGTGTCGATGCTGAACGCGATCATGAATGTGATCGTCGAGGAAGAGCTCTACGACAGTCAGTACATCCACCGCTGGACCGAGAACTGGGAGGCCGAGAAAGAGCATCTGAAGCAGTTCACGCCCGAGAAAATGTCGGAGATCTGCGGCATCAGCCCCGATCAGCTGCGCCGTGTTGCCCGGATCTTTGCCGGTGGGAATGCGGGTCTGATTTTCTGGGGTATGGGGATTTCCCAGCACATCCACGGGACGGATAACTCGCGCTGCCTGATCTCATTGGCGCTGATGACTGGCAACGTGGGCAAACCGGGCGCAGGTCTGCACCCGCTGCGCGGCCAGAACAACGTGCAGGGGGCGTCGGACGCAGGCCTCATCCCGATGTTCCTGCCGGACTATCAGACCGTGACGTCGGATGATGTGCGCAAGAGCTTCACCGACGTCTGGGGCGGCGGCGACTTCTCGAACGAGAAGGGCCTGACCGTGACCGAGATCGTGGACGAGGCCTATGCCGGCAATATCAAGGGCATGTATATCCAGGGCGAAAACCCGGCGATGTCCGACCCGGATGCCGATCACGCGCGCGACGCCTTTGCCAAGCTGGAGCTGATGATCGTTCAGGATATCTTCCTGACCGAGACGGCCAACTATGCCGACATCATCCTGCCGGCCTCGGCGCTTTATGAGAAGAACGGCACCGTGTCGAACACCAACCGCCAGGTGCAGCGTGTGCGTCCGGCTGTGGCGCCTCCGGGTGAAGCGCGCGAGGACTGGCAGGTCACTGTCGAGCTGGCGCAGCGCATCGGCCTGCCGTGGGACTACAAGGATGTCAGCGAAGTCTTTGCCGAGATGAAGCTGAACATGAAGTCACTCAACAACATCACCTGGGAGCGTCTGGAGACCGAGACCATCACCTATCCGTCGCTGCATGAGACCGATCCCGGTCAGGCGATTGTGTTCGGCGATGGCTTCCCGCGCCCCGAGGGCCGCGCCCGCTTTACCCCGGCATCGGTGATCCCGCCGGATGAGGCGCCGGATGCGGACTACCCGATGATCATGACCACCGGCCGCCAGCTGGAGCATTGGCATACCGGGTCGATGACCCGTCGTTCCAAGGTGCTGGATGCGGTGGAGCCGGAGGCGAACTGCTCGCTCAACCCGCGGACGCTGAAGCTGATGGGCGTCGAGCCGGGCGAGATGGTCCGCCTCACGACCCGCCGCGGTTCGATCGAGATCATGGCGCGCGCCGACCGGGCGATTGCCGAGGATATGGTGTTTGTGCCGTTCGCCTATGTGGAGGCCGCCGCCAATATCCTGACCAACCCGGCGCTGGACCCCTATGGCAAAATCCCCGAGTTCAAGTTCTCGGCGGTGAAGGTCGAAAAGATCGAAGGACAGATCGCAGCCGAGTGATCCGGCAGGTCGTCTGGCGAAGATCAAAGCGGGCGCGGAACCTAAGGGTTCCGCGCCCGTTGTCTTCGGTGGCGCCGCGCTGGCGCCCGGCGCGGGCGCGGCCCGTTGCAGCGTTGGAAACAAAGACGAACCGTGTTGGGCGCATGAGATGCGGCCGGGTGCGACCTGCGCCGGGCCCAATGGGCGCGGCGCCTGACCCAACGGGAGGTGGGGGCTCCGCCGCCAGCCGACGGGCGGGAGCGTTTGTGAGAGAGGAGTAGCGGTCAGGCCAAAAGCGTGATCGCGCTTTTGCCGGCGGCTTGTCGCAGCGCGTGGACGTCCTGCAGCTCGGGGTCGTTGATCCAGCCCTTGGCGGCCTCTGGACTGGCAAACTGAAGGATCACCCCGATGCCGGTGGCATCGCGCGTGCCTTCGATCACGGTCTGCTGCGGGGTTGAGACCAGCACTTTGGCGCCGTGTTTCTGCAAGGCGGCGCCTGCTTTTTCACGATATGCCGCCATAGTCTCGGGGTCCTGCAGGAGGAGGTTTACGTAGACATAGGCCATCTGTTGTCCTTTCACTGTTGATGGCGTCTTGATGCCGGGAAGCGTGCCGCGAGAAAACACATGCAATCGTGTGCCGCCCATGCGAAAACGCATGTATGCAGATCAACTGGGATGACATGCGGACCATTCTGGCGCTGGTGCGGGCCGGATCCCTGGCCGGGGCCGCGCAGGCGCTGTCCGTCAGCTACACCACCGTGGCGCGCCGTGTGCAGCGGGCCGAGGACATGCTGGGGCGGCCGCTGTTCGAGCGTCGGCCCGAAGGCTATCTGGCCACCGCCGAGGCGGAAGAGCTGGCCGCGGCAGCGCGGCGGATGGAGCAGGCCGAGCAATCGGCCCTGCGCAACCTGTCGGGCCGCGATCAGAGCCTTTCGGGTGAGCTGGTGCTCACCGCGCCACAGCTGCTGATCCAGAGCCATCTCGCGCCATTTCTGGCGCAGTTCTGCGCGGACCACCCGGAGGTCGAGCTGACGGTTCGCGCCACCAATGATGTGCTGGACCTGACCCGGCGCGAGGCGGATCTGGCGATCCGGATCAGCCGGACGCCGGGCGACAGCCTGGTGGGGCTGCATCTGGCCGATCAGAAAACCGCCTGCGTCGCGCGGCGGGATCTGGTGGCGCGGGCTTTGGCGGATCCCGCTGCGCCCTTGGACTGGGTGATCTACAGCGGCTATGACGCGCCGCCAAAGGCCGCGCTGCAACATTATCCGAACCATCGGATCCGGGCGCGGTTTGACGATATGACTTCGCTGATCGCGGCGGCAAAGGCGGGGCTGGGCGCGGTCAGGATGCCGATCTATCTGGCGCGCAGTGATCCGGATCTGGAGCCGCTGCCGGGGGTTGCGCCGCAGGATTATGCGCCGATCTGGGTGCTGAGCCATCCGGACCTGCTGACCTCTGCCAAGGTGCGCGCGTTCAAGACCGCGCTAAAAGGCTTCTTCCGCAGCCGTGCCGGGGAGTTCACCGCCTTTTAGAGCAGGCGCCGGGTGGCGGCTCTCTCTCTCTCTCGGTCACGAGACCCGCCTGTCACCCCTGACCGGTCACCATCGGCGCTACCGTGTCGTGCGGGGCTCTTGACAGGGTCGGAAATTGACCTGACACATATGTCCAGAGCTGTGATCTTGTCGGCGGATCCCGCGCGCCCTCGCTTTGGTGGTCCGCGCCATTTGCAGGAGCCTGTCATGTCCAACGATCCCTTGTTGCAGCCCTATCAGCTGAAACATCTGACACTGCGCAATCGGATCATGACCACAAGTCATGAACCGGCCTATCCCGAGGACGGCATGCCAAAGGAGCGCTATGCGGCCTATCACGCCGAACGGGCCAAGGCGGGCGTGGCATTGGCTATGACGGCAGGCTCCGCGGCGGTTTCCCGTGACAGCCCGCCGGTGTTCAACAATATCCTCGCCTATAAGGATGAGGTGGTGCCCTGGATCCGCAATCTGACCGACCAGCTGCATGAGCATGGTTGCGCGGCGATGATCCAGCTGACCCATCTGGGACGCCGCACCGGTTGGGACAAAGGCGACTGGCTGCCCTCGATCAGCTCGTCGCGCCACCGCGAACCTGCACACCGCGCCTTTCCGAAGCTGGCGGAGGATTGGGACATCACCCGCGTCATCGCCGATTTCGCCGATGCTGCGGAGCGGATGCAGGCCGGGGGCATGGATGGGATCGAGTTGCAGGTCTATGGCCATCTTCTGGATCAGTTCTGGTCGCCGCTGACCAATGATCTGGACGGGCCATATGGCGGCCAGACGCTCGACAGTCGGATGGCGCTGCCGATGGCGGTGCTTGCGGCAGTCCGTGAGCGGGTGGGGGACGAGTTCATCGTTGGTCTGCGGTATACGGCGGATGAGGCGGCGGCAGGCGGCATCTCGCCCGACGAGGGGCTGGAGATGTCCAGACGCTTGGCCGCCAGCGGCATGGTGGATTTCCTGAATGTGATCCGGGGCCGCATCCATACGGATCCGGCAATGACCGATGTGATCCCGGTGCAGGGGATGCCGTCTGCGCCGCATCTGGATTTTGCCGGTGCGGTCCGGCAGGCGACGGGCCTGCCCACCTTTCATGCCGCCCGCATCCCCGATGTGGCCACCGCCCGCCATGCGATTGCCGGGGGGCTTCTTGATATGGTGGGGATGACCCGCGCCCATATGGCCGATCCCCATATCGTGCAGAAGATCAGGGAGGGGCGCGAGGAGGACATCCGCCCCTGTGTTGGCGCGACCTATTGTCTGGACAGGATCTATCAGGCGGGAGAGGCGCTGTGCATTCACAACGCCGCAACCGGGCGTGAGCTGACGATGCCACATGTGATCACCCGCGCCGCAGAGCCCAAACAGGTGGTGATTGTCGGCGCTGGCCCCGGCGGGCTGGAGGCCGCGCGCGTTGCCGCAGAGCGCGGCCATGCGGTCACCGTATTTGAGGCTGCCTCCGATCCCGGCGGTCAAATTCGCCTGACCGCACAGAACCCGCGCCGCCGCGAGATGATGGGCATCATCGACTGGCGCATGGCGCAATGTGCCGCACGGGATGTGCAGTTTCGATTCAACACCTGGGCCGAGGCGCAGGATGTGATCGGGCTTGCGCCGGATGTGGTGATCGTGGCCACCGGTGGCCTGCCGAATATGCAGCTGTTCGAGGCGGGCGAGGAGGCGGCGCATGTTGTCTCGGCCTGGGATATCATTTCGGGGGATGTTAAGCCGGGCGGCTCGGTGCTGATATATGACGAAAGCGGCGATCACCCCGCGCTTCAGGCGGCCGAGGTTGCGGCCCAGGCGGGCGCGACGGTTGAGGTGATGACCCCGGACCGGGTCTTTGCCCCCAATGTGATGGCGATGAACCTTGTCCCTTATATGCGCAGCCTGCAGGACCGGGATGTGACCTTCACTGTGGCGCGGCGCCTGCTGGAGGTCCGCAAGGAAGGCAACCGGCTTCTGGCGGTGCTGGGGACGGATTACAGCGGCCATCGCTCCAGCAAGCTCTATGATCAGGTTGTGCTCAACTACGGCACGCTGCCGCTGGACGATCTCTATTTCGACCTGAAGCCGCATAGTCTGAATGGCGGGCAGGTCGATTACGACGCCCTGATCGCCGGGAGGCCGCAGCCGCACGGGCGCGCGGACGAAGCAGCGGGGCAGGGGGGCTTTCAGCTGTTTCGGATCGGCGATGCGGTCTCGGCCCGCAACACCCATGCGGCGATCTATGACGCCCTGCGCCTGATGAAGGACATCTGACCGTCTGAGTTTGACGGTGTTAGGTGTGATTCACGGGTTTTGGGTGTTCTGGGGTGTGGATATGTTTGGTGAGTCTGTGGGTAAGTGGCTTATGGGGGTTTCTGTGGGTGTGGTCTGGCGGTTTTCTGCGAGATTTCGGGTCAGGTCTGCTGACTTTGTTTCCATGTAAATCATTGTAAATGTTGAGTTTCGTGTTTTTCTTAGCGGAAACTCTCATTTTCCTGAATTTTGGTGTTGCGGCCATCCTTAACT
>NZ_JAYMVV010000016.1:0-10632 GCF_048056635.1 Phaeobacter sp. JH20_08
GAAGGAACTCGATCTCCGCTTCAGGCCTGGCTGAATATGCCAATAATGAAGAAATCGGAGTTTCTTTGGCCTGGAAGACTGCACGATCGGCCGCACATAGGTACACGCCAATACGCGCGACTGGTTCGGGATTGGGTGAAATCCATTGGCTTGGAGCCAAGCGCCTATGGAACCCATTCGATGCGGCGTACCAAGGTTGCCCAGATTTATCGCAAAACCGGGAACCTTCGAGCGGTTCAACTCCTTCTCGGGCATACCAAGATGGATAGCACAGTCCGTTACTTAGGGGTTGACCTGGAAGATGCCTTGTCAATTTCCGAGAGCGTCGAGATCTAGGACGCCAAGACGTTAAAAAACATACCCAAAGCCTTGCCTCTGACTTGTCTAGCCATAGGCAAGGCTCCAGCGGGAGGAGAGGATACTGGCTCTCAAAGGCGATTTAAGCGGCTGGTGGTCCCGCCGGATCACTGCTGAACACAGGTTTGTATATCGCGTCAGCGGCAAAGGTAATGGACAGAGCCTGGAGATCGCCCAGCTGCGTCATAACTACTGATCGATCAGGCTCTTCGCGACAATGCTCGCAATCAAGAAAGTATATGCTCCAAGGCTTTTGCCGCAGCAATTTGGCTGGCTTCAGCCGAGGGTGTGCGGAAACTCGCCCGGTTTCTCGACGATGAGGATGTTTCAGTCGATTTTGGGGAGGCAGCCGGATCCAGGAACACTTTAGCGTCTTATACGCCGGATAGGGCTAAATCCGCGCTTTTGTGGCGTTTTTCTGCGGTGCAGCTTGAGTTGAGCACCGCCCATCAGGCCGGAATGGCAGTCAGAAGCCCGCGTACCCCGATCGGGGCTATCATTCGCTTGATCTTATAGGCGAGGACATGGAAGGCTATCTTGGTACGGACGTTCTTGGGCGTTCGCATACGGAAATGCGTCGCCTCATCTCCACTCAATGGTGGTTACGATGAGCCGGAAACCCGCTCTTATCAAATCGCGCTACACTGTCCCATTGGCGCTGACGTCAGACAATGTCAGATTGGACGTTACCGTCTTTGCGGCCCGTGCCACCCGGTATGTCCTGCAGGTCGGCCTGGTGGCTCCGTGCATTGCAAGAGTTGGACGAAAGCGGCATAGGCGAAGTCTATCACGCTGCGATTGAGTATATCATCCCGGCGGCCTCCGAACGGAGTTCCCGCCAGCAATGATCCGGTTGATGAGACCCGCTACGGCTCGATGCGCCTCTATCTCGCCATCAGTAACAGCTGCGTTTTCATGCGTCTTTGCAGCGTCCCGCAGGATACCCACGATCTCGCGCTCGGGCAGGAGCTTGTGATCGTTCATCGCCAGCAGCAGTGCTTCGCAGATCGAGAGGGCAGCCATTCCCGAGAAGTCTTTCTCGCTGAGCATTTTATTGTATCCTTCCGGTGACGGTAAAACATCGCGCAGCAGACTGGCCTCGCTTGTCCCAACCATCTTCGCAGAAAAATGGTATGCTGGGCTAACCGAAAGCAGTCTGTGCGCGATTGCGTCTGGAGTTTCTTTCCAGCTTGAGAGGCCCCGATGACGGATATCTTAGAAAGCCCGCTTACACGGAAGCTGCAAGTCTTCGTCGCATTGTCTGAAGATGAATTGGGCGTCTTGAAGCGTTTGCATCTGCGCCGCCGGTCCTTTTTGGCGGGGCGTGATCTCGTGCATCAGGGGCAGTCGGATCAGGCCGCTTATATTCTGGCCGCCGGCTGGGTATGTTCCTACAAGCTTCAGCCGGACGGAACCCGCCAGATCGTAGATTTCCAGATACCGGGGGACTTTATTGGATTGCGCAGCGTGCTGCTGCGCACCTCCGACCATAGCTTCGAGCCGGTCACGGATATTCAGGCGGCAGAGGTCTTTGCGGACGACCTTCTGGAAGCCTTCGAGAAGACGCCTCGCCTCGCGGCAGCAATTCTCTGGGCGGCATCACGGGACGAAGCCATGGTGGTCGAGCATCTCGTAGGAGTTGGCCGCCGCGCTGCGGATGCACGCATGGCGCATTTTCTGCTGGAATTGGGGGCAAGGCTGAAGCTGGTCGGAATGGGGAGCAAGAAAGGCTACGTCTGCCCTTTGACACAGTATCATCTTGCTGACGCGCTCGGCCTAAGCGCCGTCCATGTGAACCGTGTCTTGCGGCAGCTTCGCGAACGCGGCCTGCTGACATTTCGGGACGGCCGTGTAACGTTCGGCAATTATGACGGGCTGGTAGAGTTTTCGGGGTTCGATCCGGCGTATCTGGATCAGACCGGCCCGCTCTTGAAATGAAAAAGGCCGCCCCTCCCCCCGGAACAACCTGGGGCGGCCCGATCTTCATTTAAAGCAAAGGAGTATCACGAAAGCGCTTTTTTAGCCGCGTCCAGTTCCTTGTTCGTTTCGGCGTGGTTCTTCGCCGCATGCGCCTTCTCGGCCGCCTGGTAGTGCTTCACAGCCCGGTCTTTTTTGGGGCCGGCGATTGCCTTGTCACAGGCTGCTTTGACCGAGGTCATCTTCTCGGCGGCATTGGTCTGTTCGGGTGTCATTGGATTGTCCTTTCTTGGACATTCCGAGAATAGGGCACGCAGTGCAATGCAGTCCATTTGAGGAACCGCACGCATCCCGTGCTTCTCTGCTGCTCGGAAATGAGTGCCGCCGGAGATTCGGCAGGCACGCAGCCATGTACCCATCTTCTCTGCTCCGCAGCACTGATGCAGGTTAGCTTGGGGCGGGTCCGCATCTTCTGGCTGATGATCTTTGAACGAAGAGCTCGGGAGCCGTTTCACATGCCGAGAAGTGCGTTAAAGATATCGCCCCAAGGTGAGGGTTCATCCCGCTGGCATCAGGTGGTGGGGGTTTGCTGATGTGACAGCCGCAGCCACCGGCCGTTGTCCAGCAGATATGTGGACGCGCAGAGCGCCTCATAGATTGGCAAGCCTGACTTCTCCGCGAATACGCGGTAGGCGAGCACAGCAACGGCCCCTTGCCTGATTTGGCTGCGGTCTTTCATTTCCACGGTTCGCCAGCCCGTGTTTTTCTTCACATGCTCCAGGATCTGCCCGCCCTGAAGAATGCCCGGCGGATAGGGAAGTATCATCACTGCATTTTTTGCAGTCACGGTGCGGGCGCTGTCCACGCCGCTGGTCCAGCACCGCTCCTCCAGATCCCATAGCACCGCATAGTCCTTACCATCACTGCGGTCGCCGTCCCGTGTTTTGCCTGACATCATTGGCCCGTCCCCGGAGTGCCTGTGAGTATTAACTGCAAAATCAGAAAGAGGATCGTCAGTACCGCCCAGATCAACCCAGACAAATTCGTCGGCCCGTTTTCTGCGGCGCCAGAAACAGCCATCAAGCGCTTGCGTTTGGGGAGAAGCCGGGTCAGTTTCCGCGCGAGCGTTCCGCTATCCTGCTTGAGTGCGGGCACGTCGCGGAATTGCGACAGCAGCATCTCCAGTCGCGAGCCTGCGACCTCTTTCTCCAACGCGGCAAGCGCGGCTGCCTCCTCCCAAGGTTCGAGTTCAAGCCGCGCGAGGGCCGATAGAACCGTAACAGCATTGCCATTCCGGTCCTCGCCAACGAAGGCTTGCAAAAAGCGGTCAAACTCAGGGCTGTGGGGTTGAAGAATGCCAGCGGCTGGCATCGGCATATCCTCCCTTTTTAGGTGTTCGGATCGGGAAGCGGCTGTTCCCGAAGAACCGGGCTGCCGCCTGCCGGGTAACAAGCTTCGGATAACTCCGATCATACCCGCATTGCCCGACGCACGCGCTGACGCAGATCAGCCGGTCTCCAGTCCTCTGAAGTCTAGCCGAAGGTTTGGTCCGGGTATGCCAGAGCGGTCAGGATCTCCGAGGGTCTTGGCGGCGCTAACATGGGTCAGCACGCACCGCCCGGTTCCGGGGTAATGTAGGAGGGCCGCAAAGTTTGGCTGCCTCTCGGCAACCGGGATGCTGCAGCCAAGGCAGCGCGGCAGACATGCACATATCGCGGAGACCGGTGATGGCCTTGCGATCAATCAGATCCACCATGACTTTCCCGCAGCCTTTTACCTTGCCCGGATATCCGGACGAACTGCCTTCCGGCGAATACGAAGTGCTGGTCGAGGAGGAGCTTATCGAAGGGCTGAGTTTCACGGCTTACCGCAGAACGGCGATTTACCTGACCATCCACGGCAAGGGGCGTTTGCCGGGCCGGACAGAGTTGCGGCCAATTACCTGGACCGACCTGGAAGCAGCGCTCGGCCAAGACCCGAAACGCAACACTTGAAGATAGCGAGGCGGCGCTTTCCCCGCTGGAGGATTCACAATGTACACTCCCGAATGGCTTAAACCCGGCCTCTACGGCGCCGTGATAGGTGGCGCATTATTAGGCATCGGCGGATTTACCTGGGGCGGCTGGGTAACCGGCGGAACGTCACACGGCATGGCCGTGACCATGTCCCGCAACAATGTAGTCACGGCTTTGGTCCCGGTCTGTCTGGACATGGCCCGAACCGATGCGGAACGCGACGCAAAGCTGGCAGCGATCAGGGCCGTTGCTACCTACCGGCAGCGGGATGCCCTCATGAAAGCCGGTTGGGCGACGGTCCCGGGAGCCGAGACCCCGGACCGCGACATTGCGCAGGCCTGTCTTGCGGCCCTTGACGTCGAAAAGTCGTCGGAGCGCCCGGAAAACACGATCAATGAAGGATGAACAGTGCCATGTTACCATCTCTGCCTGAAATGACAGATCTTGAACGGCGCGTTCTGGCCCATGAACGGATTCTCCAGTCGCTCATTGCTTACATGTCCCGCACGGAACCGCGTTTCCTTGAACACCTTAAGAAGCGTTTTGTTGAGCCAATGGCCATGGTGAGGCATGAGCATGACCACCGAAACGCGGATGATTATGCAGAGGAATTCATTCGCACCGTAATGGCTCTTGGAGAACCGCATTTGCCAAAGGCCGCAAGCTCCAGCGTGCTCGATAAGCCACTGCACAAACCGGAAGATATCCATATTTCGACACACCCCTATCGTCCAACTGCGAAGGCGGAGCGCGTTCGTGCCCGGA
This sequence comes from Phaeobacter sp. JH20_08, assembly GCF_048056635.1. Taxonomy (NCBI): domain Bacteria; kingdom Pseudomonadati; phylum Pseudomonadota; class Alphaproteobacteria; order Rhodobacterales; family Roseobacteraceae; genus Phaeobacter; species Phaeobacter sp. JH20_08. The sequence goes on from NZ_JAYMVV010000016.1 coordinate 5,055, forward strand.
AGAGGAATGGAATCTGGGAGGTCAAGGTGGACGGTGTTTTCCACGGGGACTACCACGACAAGGGCACTGCGTCAGTAGCCGCAGCCTTGGCCCGCTTGTCGCTTCGATGAGAGGACCCCACCCATGAACGAGGCAGTTAGAAAATCCATTGCGGTCTTTGCCCGGCCTTTCAACGTTCCGGGCTTCAGCGAAACGCTCCCTGCCGGAGAATATGACATTGAAACGGAACTGTGTTCACCTCCCGACAGCCTGCAGCCTGAGACTTGGAGAGCTTCTGTCGCCGTGAAGTTGCATCCCAGGGAATTCCACCCCGGGCTGGCGAGAACCTTGACCGTTTCGCTGGCCGACCTCGATGACGCCCTGGCAAAGGACAAGCTCACCGGAAAAGAACTGGCCGAATATTTCCTGGAAGAAATGCTTTCTGACCCGATGGTCCGGCTGGTGATGGTGGCCGACGGGGTCTCCGAAACTCAGCTGCGGAACCTTTACTCGGGCGGGGGCGCATCTCAGGCGCACAAAGAGGCGCCGGATGCGGCTATAGCGGGTGAATTGCCAACGGAAAATTCACCAATCCAGGCCGCGGAGAACGAAGGAATGCCGACACAGAGGGAATAAGCCGCGCGCAGGCGCCTTTGCGTCAAAGGTCTGTATCGGATGCCGGTTTGAGAGACCAGGAGAGGAAACGATATGCCTGACCAGAACGGCGGCCCAGAAGACCGCGGGCCATGGCAAAGCAGACAGAAGCGCAATCCGCCCGATATCGACGAAATTCTTCGTCAAGGCCGCGACCGGCTGGGCGGATTGCTCCCTGATGGGCGGCCCCCTGTGAAGGGCATACTGGTCGCAGGAGCGATAGTCTTGGCAGCGGTTGCGGCCTGGTCTTCATATTACACAGTCCCGAGCGACTCTGTCGCCGTTGTCCAGCGTTTTGGCAGATACACTGCTGAGGTTCCGCCTGGCCTGCATTTCAAATTCCCGCTTGGCATCGACGTTGCTACGCTGGTGCCCGTGAAACGGCAGCTGAAGCAGGAATTCGGGTTCACAACGCCGGGCCGGAGTGATCCCTTTCAGAGCCCGTCAGACGGCCGGCGCGAAACCGAAATGGTCACGGGAGATCTGAATGCCGCGCTTGTGGAATGGGTGGTGCAGTACCGGATCTCTGACCCCCTGAAATTCCTGTTCGAGGTACGCGAGCCAAGCGCGACTTTGCGCTACGTCTCTGAGTCCGTGATGCGAGAGGTTGTTGGCGACCGCACCGTTGACGAGGTCATCACCATCGGCCGTCAGGAGATCGAAAGCGAGGCGCTTCTCAAGATGCAGGCTCTGTCCACGAAATACGCCATGGGTATCAGCATCGACCAGGTGCAGCTGAAGAACATCAACCCGCCGGGACCGGTTCAGGCGTCGTTCAATGAGGTCAACCAGGCACAGCAGGAAAAGGAGCGCCTGATCAATGAGGCGCGCCGCGAATACAACAAAGTCATTCCGCTGGCCGAAGGCGAGAAAGATCAGCGGATCCGCGAGGCTGACGGTTATCGCCTGAAACGCATCAACGAGGCGGAAGGCGACGCAGCGCGGTTCACCGCGCTTTTGGCCGAATACGTAAAGGCGCCTGAAGTCACGAGGCGGCGGATATACATAGAAACCCTCCAAGATGTTCTGCCCAGCATCCTGTCAAAAATCATTGTCGACGGATCGACTGCGAGCATCCTGCCGCTTTTGAACCTCGACAGGCTTCAGGAGGATCAGCCATGAACATCAGATTGGGGCTCTTCGCAGGGATTGCGGTTGCAGCCGGCGTGATTGCCTCCGGTTCCCTCTACACAGTTGGCGAAGTCGAGCAGGCCATTATCACCCAATTCGGTAAACCTGTGGGCGAACCAGTCATAACGGCCGGATTAAAGCTGAAGCTGCCCATCGTTCAGGAAGTCAACCGGATCGACCGCCGGGTTCTTGAGTGGGACGGCAATCCTTCTGACATGCCCACCAAGGACAAGCTCTACATATCCGTCGATCTGTTCGCCCGCTGGAAAATCACCGACCCGTTGCAGTATTTTCTGCGGCTGCGCGATGAGCGCAGCGCGCAATCCCGTCTAGACGATATTCTCGGCAGCGAAACCCGCAATGCTGTCGCCAAACACGAGCTGATAGAGATTATCCGGACCACGAAGGGCCGGACCCCGCTACGGGACACGCTTTTGACCGATGAGGAGCGCGCGCAGGACATAGGTTCTCTGGTTCCTATCCAGAAGGGCCGCGCACTTGTAGAACAGGAGATTTTCGCAGCCGCCTCAGAAAAGGTTCGCGTTTTTGGGATCGAGCTTCTCGATATCCGTTTCAAGAGGATCAATTACAACGAGAGTGTGCGTCCGAAGATCTACGACCGCATGATCTCAGAGCGCCGCCAGATCGCTGAACGCTTCCTCTCCGAGGGCAATGGCGAAGCCGCGCGGATCCGCGGCAACCGGGTGCGCGACCTGAACAAGATACAGTCCGAGGCGTATCGCGCCGTAGAGGAAATCCGCGGCGTCGCTGATGCCTCGGCGGCTGCGATCTACGCAAAAGCCTACAACACCGACGCCCAAGCAGCCGAATTCTATGCGTTCACCCGGACAATGCAGGCCTACAAGGACATGATTTCAGGGGGCACAACGCTGGTTCTGACAACGGACAGCGAACTTTTCAGGTTTCTGAGAGGAATGGAGACCGGAGAGCCGGCTGGGAGCACGCCTCCTTCCTCTCCCGGCCTGACGGCCGCGGCCGAACGCTGATGTATCAGAGGACAAAGAGATGACGGAAGAACCGGTGGATTTAGACGCAAGGCGAAGCGCCGAAGGCCAGATTGCGACCGATACCCGGCGGCATGCCCTTAAGGATTTCAAAGCCGACCAGAGATAACTCCGCCTGCGGCAGGAAGAACTTGAAATGAAACTTCTCGCCAAACCGGCCTCTAGCTGACATGAGGCGGCCATGCCTACGTTGGGCAGCTTAACGTCGTCTGGCAGAAGCGCCCCGATAAAGTTTCGCGGCAGCCCTGCCGCCGCATCGCCGCAAGTCGGTAGTGAGCCCATGGACGAAGCCGCTCACGCGGCAATGGCGCCCGTGGCAGGCGTTCCGGACTGATCGCCATATTGGCTGCTGCGTCTGTGGTTCCGTCTGGGTCGTCTGGCCATCGTCGCTCCTTCGTCCCGGCACGCTACCGGATCAGGGTAAGCGTCCGGTCTGACCGCCGTTACTTGTTCTGGGCGTTGATGACGGCTCTTACGAACTCGGTTTTCCGCCCTGCATATGATCCTCGGCCTTGGTCACCGAGTTCTTCGACAAGCGTCTGTTTAAGGTGTTCGTATTGATGCCGGAGTTTTGGGTTGCCTCGTAGCGCGTCACGGAAGGCGATTTGATCGCGGCAATCGGCATCGTCGGGATGGTATAGGTGCAGATTGTGGGTTCTGATGTCACCATCGCGCAGCCGGATAAACAGCCGCCCGCTTCGAATGCCTCTATCGATGTAACCCAACTTCGTAAGAGCGGTCGCAATCTGCTCTTCGTGGGTTGAGCGCATGGCAATGTCCAAGATGGGTTTTGCTGTCAGACCGCGTACTGAGGTGCTGCCGATATGGACGATATCAAATTGCACATCTGGCAGAGCCTGTGCGATCAACGCGGCTTCTTTGGCAAACAATTCAGCCCATCTGGGGTCGTATTCGGTCAAAAACAAAGAAGCCTGACGCAGACCAAGTGCAGGACGTTCAGCAGTCATGAGATAACCTTTCCGTTTACCCAAGGCAGTAGGTCGTTCACGCGGGTGATCTTGTAGTCGGGGATGCGCGCGATGGTGTCAGCGAGCCAGGTTTGGGGATCAACGCCGTTGAGTTTTGCCGTTTCTATGAGCGTGTATGCCACGGCAGCGGCGCGGCAACCGGCGGGTGAACCGACGAAGAGGTAGTTTTTGCGGCCCAAAGCGATAGCCCGCATGGCGCGTTCGGCTGTGTTGTTGTCGAGTTCTAGGATACCATTGGCCAAGTATGGCCTGAGCCGCCGAGTGCGCGTCAGCGCATATCGGATCGCCTGAGCGAGCGGGGATTTGCCCGATATGATCGTGAGTTGCCTACCCAGCCAATCCTGCAGGTCATCGAAGACAGGTGTGGCCTTGGCCTGCCGGATGGCAACACGCTGATCTGGCGGTGAACCACGCGCCTCTTTCTCAACGGCGTAGAGCTGGCTGATCCGCAGGATCGCTTCTTCGGCGATGCTTGAGCCCTGAGATCGATGAACATCCACGAACTTGCGCCGGATGTGGGCCATGCAGACGACCTCTTTGATGCCGTGGTCGCGATAAAGCTCCTCATATGCAGCATAACCATCGGCGTGCATCCAGCCTTTGTATTTGCTGAAATGATCCTTCGGGTGCGCCCCGCGCCGGTCTTCGGAGAACTGATACCAAGCAGCGGGAGGCGCATCGCTGCCCCATGGCCGTTCATCACGGCCATAGACCCAAAGGCGTCCGGTCTTGGTCTTGCCCGTTCCGGGTGCGAGCATGTTGACGGGTGTATCGTCGGTGAAGATGGCCTTGCCCTTCAAGGCGTGCTTGCCGATGGCATCTGCCAGCGGGGCCAAAAGCGTTGTCGTTTTGCCAACCCAGTCCGCCAAGGTGGAACGGTCGAGATCAAGTCCATCGCGTTCGAAGATTTGGCTCTGGCGATACAGCGGTAAGTGGTCGGCATATTTGCTGACCAAGACATGCGCCAACAACCCGGGCCCTGGGCGACCGCGTTCGATGGGGCGAGATGGAAGGATAGCCTGGGTGAACTGCTCGCAGCGTTTGCAGGCAAAGCGCGGGCGGGTGATCTTGTTCACGACGAACCGTCCCGGCACATATTCCAGTTCTTCGGTCACGTCCTCGCCGATCTGGCGCAGGGCACCGCCGCATGTGCAGTGATCTTTTTGCGGCAAGAGTTCGATGTTGTTGCGTGGGATGTGGTCCGGGATCGGACGGCGCTTTGGTTTGTCCTTGGGCTCATTTGGGGGAAGCTTCATCTTGGCCGTCATCGCGGCCTCGGCCACTTCGCTTGCCTCAAGCGCCAACATGAGCTGCTTGGTCTGTTCTGAGGTCGATCCGTAGCGCTAGGCCTTTTGCCCCGCGACCTGGTGGCGAAGCTGCTCAATCAGCATAGCCTGGGCTTTGATCTCGGCAAGAAGCTGGGTCGTGAACTCTTTGAGCTCTCCAGAATCTTCCGGCAATGTCATCGCTTCGGCCATCATGGCTGCAGCTTACACCATTGGATTTGCGTAAGGAATCCTAACCTGCGCGCAAAGGTCTCCAGGTTCTACCCGGCGTGCGCCAGTCGATGCCCCCCAGAAGCATCGCCAGTTGCGCAGGCGAGAGGGACACTTTGCCTTCCTTGGTGGCAGGCCACACAAACTTGCCGCGTTCCAGGCGCTTCGAGAACAAACACGCGCCTTGACCATCCCACCAAATGATTTTGATCAGATCACCCCGACGGCCCCGGAACACAAACAGATGCCCGACAAAGGGATCGAGCTTCAGCACCTTCTCCGCCTGCACGGCCAAGGATGCATA
>NZ_JAYMVV010000017.1:0-86805 GCF_048056635.1 Phaeobacter sp. JH20_08
GCAGGGAAATCACCGAGAGCCACTCAGGTGAGAAAATAGAAAGGCCGCTCCAACCGGGGCGGCCTTTTTCTATGTGGCGCGAGGCTCTTCGGGAGTCGGTAGCCCTGATGCTGCGCGTTGAATTGCGCCCGCATAGGTGGCTAAGAGGGTGTCAAAATCACGCCATAATAGTTTCACATTCCAAGCGTTTTCCTCCGCCAAGAAAGGGGAAAGCTTTTAGGGAGTTCTTTGAATGGGACGTTTAATTTATTTGTTTCTGATCGCCCCTTGGTGGGTATACGCAGCTGCTGCCGCAGGTTTCTTGTATTTGAGTGAGCAAGTTTATCAGAACGAGTTGAAAGAACAGGCCGATGCCACAGCTGCGTTGGCCCAGCCGATTCCGGGCCGGGTGGATTTGTCTGCTTTTGACAGGCAGAGCGATGTCGGTCTGGCGGACGAGGTTCACATTGGTGGGTGGATCAATACGAATTTCAATTATCATCTTCGCAAGACCAAGAAAGGCAGCGTCCGCACAGAAGGGTATATGTATGTGCTGCAAGGCGCCGCTGACACTTCGAGCACTAAACAGGTCCGTGCCATTATTTTGATGTCGGAGCGTGAGAAAGCTGATTTCATCAGCCGAATCTCCGAGTTTCAGGTCCCTGGTAAGCTGGACGAGACTGGGCATTCGTACTTTGCGTTCAATGGTGTGAGCACCAATGCAGGATCTTTTTCAGACCTGGTTAACGATGCCTTCAAAGAACAGGGGCTGACGAAGGGCCCGGACTTCATAGTCGTCGAGCCTTTTTGGGAAGGCCGGGAAAAGGGATTGACCTATGCGGGCGATCCTCAAAGGTTGCGCGGGAAGTTGTGGAAGCTTTCCGGCGTTCTGCTTGTACTGGCAGCGATCAAATTCGGATTGGCTCGCCGTAGCAAGCAGCGGCAGAGCGAACGGGACGCTGCCAGTGTCGAACGGGCAATCTTCGCCAGTTCTCCCATCGCCAGTGCTGGCGAGAAAGGTGCCCGGTTTGGCAGGCCGGACCCTGGAGTGTCTCAGCCGAAAACGCTGCGCCAGACTGCAGCAAGAGTGCAGAAAACGTTACCTGAGCGGTCCAGTCCTGAACTGCAGTCCGAGGAAGAAGGGGAGGCCCATGGATTGGCAAAAGCAGGGTTTATGCAGCGATTTACCCAGGCGTCCAGAAAATCCCAGATGATCCTCTTGGGGATGGTTTTTATTCTTCCGTTTTGCGTAATGAAACCCGCCTTTGGAGGGATGGTTCTGCCTGTCGCGTTTATGGTCTACATCTACTGGTCAATTGGCGCGAAGGCTGCGTCATCTGTACGGGAGGCGTTGGAGGAGGTTGGCCTTCTCAAACCCAGAATCTCCCGCTTAGCAAAGCAGGACCCTTTCAGCCGACTGGAAGCCCAAGCAAGGAATTTCCGATAGCGCAAGTCAGGGCGGTTGGCCTGACTGCCCTAACTATCTGGACAAGATGATAATCAAACCCCAAACCCGTCGCCCGCCCCAAACGCAAACGTATCGGTGCGGAACCTCTTGCCACACACGGCTATCAGGCGTATACGGCGCCATCCCGCACTGCGGGGCAAAGGCGGGGTGATTCCCGCCTTTTGGGTTCGATGAGGGTGCGCGGTGGTCGCTTGCCCTCCTCTCAACCCCAACGCCTGAAAAAAAGGCATGACTATGCAAAGCCAAAATATCCGTATCCGGCTGAAGGCATTCGACTTCCGCGTACTGGACGCCAGCACGCAGGAAATCGTGAACACTGCCAAGCGGACCGGCGCGCAGGTGCGCGGCCCGATCCCCCTGCCGAACAAGATTGAGAAATTCACCGTTCTGCGTGGCCCGCACGTTGACAAGAAATCTCGTGACCAGTTCGAGATCCGCACCCACAAGCGGCTCCTGGACATCGTTGATCCGACCCCCCAGACCGTGGACGCGCTGATGAAGCTCGACCTCGCCGCTGGTGTGGACGTCGAAATCAAGCTGCAATCCTAAGATCGGAGGGTAAACATATGCGCTCTGGTATTATCGCAAAGAAAGTCGGCATGACCCGGCTGTTCCTCGAAGACGGCAAGCAGGTTCCTGTGACCGTTCTTCAGCTGGACGGCCTGCAAGTGACCGCACAGCGCACCGAGGAAAAAGACGGCTACACCGCCGTTCAGCTCGGCGCAGGTTCGGCCAAGGTCAAGCGCGTCTCCAAAGCCATGCGCGGCCACTTCGCAGCAGCGAAGGTTGAGCCCAAGCGCAAGCTGGTTGAGTTCCGCGTGCCTGCGGACGCCCTGATCGAAGTGGGCGCGGAAATCTCCGCCGAGCACTTCCTCGAAGGTCAGAAGGTAGACGTGACCGGCACCTCCATCGGTAAAGGTTTTGCCGGTGCGATGAAGCGCTGGAACTTCGGTGGTCTGCGCGCCTCGCACGGTGTGTCGATCTCCCACCGTTCCCACGGTTCGACCGGTCAGTGTCAGGATCCCGGCAAGGTTTTCAAAGGCAAGAAAATGGCCGGCCACATGGGTGCTGCCCGCGTGACCACTCAGAACCTTGAAGTCGTCAAGACCGACGCCGATCGTGGCCTGATCATGATCAAAGGCGCCGTTCCCGGCTCCAAAGGTGGCTGGGTCACCGTCAAAGACGCCGTGAAAAAGAAAGCCCCCGAAGGTCTGCCTTTCCCGGCAGCTCTGAAGTCGGCTGCAGCGGAAGAAGTCTCCGCGGAAGGTGGTGAAGCATGAAACTTGATGTGATCAAACTGGACGGCGGCAAAGCCGGCGACATCGAGCTGGATGCAGAGCTGTTCGGCCTGGAGCCGCGCACCGACATCCTGCACCGTGTGGTGCGCTGGCAGCGTAACAACGCGCAGGCCGGTACCCACAAGGTCAAGACGCGGTCCGAGACCTCCTACTCGACCAAGAAGATCTATCGCCAGAAGGGCACCGGCGGCGCACGCCACGGTGACCGTAACGCGCCGATCTTCCGCAAGGGTGGTGTCTACAAGGGTCCGACCCCGCGTTCGCACGGCCACGAGCTGACCAAGAAATTCCGCAAGCTGGGTCTGCGCCACGCGCTGTCCGCCAAAGCAAAAGCGGGTGAACTGGTCGTTATCGAAAACGCCGATTCCGAAGGCAAGACCGCCGCTCTGGCCAAACAGGTCAAGGACCTGGGCTGGAAGCGCGCGCTGGTCATCGATGGTGCATCCGTGAACGAGGGCTTCGCCCGCGCCGCGCGCAACATCGAAGGTCTGGATATCCTGCCGACAATGGGCGCAAACGTCTATGACATCCTGAAGCGTGACACCCTGGTGCTCACCAAAGCAGGTGTCGAAGCACTGGAGGCTCGCCTGAAATGAGCGCGAAGGCAGAACACTACGACGTGATCCGCAAGCCGATCATCACCGAAAAAGCAACCATGGCATCCGAAACCGGTGCGGTAGTCTTTGAAGTGGCGATCGACTCCAACAAACCCCAGATCAAAGAAGCCGTTGAGGCGCTCTTTGGTGTGAAGGTCAAAGCGGTCAACACCACCATCACCAAGGGTAAGGTCAAGCGTTTCCGCGGCCAGCTGGGCAAGCGTAAAGACGTGAAAAAAGCCTATGTGACCCTGGAAGAAGGCAACACCATCGACGTGTCCACCGGACTCTGAGATCTGTTTGTCTGAGACTTAAGAAGGCCCCTGCGAAAGCGGGGGCCTTTTTTGTTTGTCGGGCGCAGCCCGGCCTGCGGTTGGTTGAGTTTTGCGCTCTCTTGTTTTGAGGGTGCGGCGCAGGTACCCATTGAAATGATTTTCTATTGAGCGAGGAATTCATGCAAGAAATTGATATTAGCCCTTTCGCGTATGGCCTTTTGGCACTGTCTAATCCTGAAAGTTGGACCAACGAAGAGCAATGCGACGAGTACAAATTTCTGATTACTGGAAAATCTGTTTACGTATGGCCTCTGGTTTTTGCAGCATATGTTCAGCATCTTGAGAATCGAAATGCACTTACTTTTGAGGCCGATCTACAGCGCATCGACACATATATAGAAAGGCACTTTGCTACCTTCTTGGCTGAAAACCCGGTCGATTTTTCAAACGCAGGTGCCCAATACATGAAATCAAAGCCCGGGTCATTTCAGGCATTGCGCGCCGGTTTTGGGACTGCGGTCAAGAAACTCAAAATCCCTGAGGCTGAACAGATGTTAACTGCGGAGCTGCGGGAATTGGAAAAGAACGGGCTAATAGTTGATCCATTCAGTGTGACCGCAGGAGGCGTCGCACTAGCTGTCCTTGGTGCGGTACCGTATTCCTTTACCCAGAGATCAGCCAAGGGCGACGAAAAGTATCTTAAGATAAGCGCAATGCTCTGGGAGTTCGAGTCTCTCACCAAAGATGAGAAGCGTGAGCTCCGTTTTCACTTCTTCATGGAAAAGGCAATTGCTCAACTGAAGAAGCATGTTCAGCTTCTCGTTCAAGACAACTCAGCCGGACCGACTGGCGATCAAGAGTCGACATCCGAGTGATGCGGGCTGGTCGGAATGGGAGCAGGAATGTTATTGGCAACCTTCCCCATTGCCACCCCTCCCATCCTCTGCTAAGCCGCACCAATCCTGACGACCCCGGATTCGCTCCGGGGTTATTACGTTTGTCAGGATGTTCGAACCTGGGGACCTTCGGGGCCCTATAATCTGGCCACCCTAGTAGGGCGTCTCATTGTGGGACAACCGGGCGGGGGGCTTACACATAGCGGGCCCAAAGACAAAAACCTAAGGGTCTGCACGCTAAACGGAAGACAGAAAGCATGGCACTCAAGTCGTATAAGCCGACGACGCCGGGCCAGCGTGGGCTGGTTCTGATCGACCGTTCGGAGCTTTGGAAAGGGCGTCCGGTCAAATCTCTCACTGAGGGTCTGACCAAATCGGGCGGCCGGAACAACACCGGACGGATCACTTCACGTCGTCGTGGCGGCGGCGCAAAGCGTCTCTACCGGATCGTTGACTTCAAACGGAACAAATTTGATGTCGCGGCAACCGTTGAACGGATCGAATATGACCCGAACCGGACCGCATTCATCGCGCTGATCAAATACGAAGACGGCGAGCAGGCCTATATCCTCGCTCCGCAGCGTCTGGCAGTTGGTGACAAGGTGATCGCATCCGCGAAGGCCGACATCAAGCCGGGCAACGCAATGCCGTTCTCGGGCATGCCGATCGGTACCATCGTTCACAACATCGAAATGAAGCCCGGCAAAGGCGGCCAGATCGCCCGTGCAGCCGGTACTTACGCTCAGTTCGTTGGTCGTGATGGTGGCTACGCTCAGATCCGCCTGTCCTCGGGCGAACTGCGCCTGGTTCGTCAGGAATGCATGGCCACCGTTGGTGCCGTCAGCAACCCCGACAACTCGAACCAGAACTTTGGTAAAGCCGGCCGTATGCGCCACAAGGGCAAGCGTCCTTCTGTGCGTGGTGTGGTTATGAACCCGATCGACCACCCGCACGGTGGTGGTGAAGGCCGTACCTCCGGTGGTCGTCACCCGGTGACACCCTGGGGTAAGCCGACCAAAGGCAAGCGTACCCGCAACAAAAACAAAGCGTCGCAAAAGCTTATCATCCGCTCGCGCCACGCCAAGAAGAAGGGACGTTAACATATGTCTCGCTCTGTATGGAAAGGCCCCTTTGTCGATGCTTACGTGCTGAAAAAAGCCGAAGCAGCGCGCGAGTCGGGCCGCAATGAAGTCATCAAGATCTGGTCGCGCCGCTCGACGATCCTGCCCCAGTTCGTGGGCCTGACGTTTGGCGTTTACAACGGTCAGAAGCACATCCCCGTCAACGTCTCGGAAGACATGATCGGTCAGAAGTTCGGTGAATATTCGCCGACACGGACCTACTACGGTCATGCTGCGGACAAAAAAGCGAAGCGGAAGTAAGTCATGGGCAAGGCAAAAAATCCCCGCCGCGTGGCAGACAACGAAGCAATGGCAAAACTGCGCATGCTCCGTACCTCCCCGCAGAAACTGAACCTCGTCGCCGCTATGATCCGTGGCAAGAAAGTTGAGAAGGCTCTGACCGACCTGACTTTCTCCAACAAGCGGGTCGCACAGGACGTGAAGAAATGCCTTCAGTCCGCCATCGCGAACGCCGAGAACAACCATAACCTGGACGTCGATGAACTGATCGTTGCCGAGGCTTATGTGGGTAAGAACCTGACCATGAAACGCGGCCGTCCTCGTGCCCGTGGCCGGTTTGGCAAAATCCTCAAGCCGTTTTCGGAGATCACCATCAAGGTGCGTCAAGTTGAGGAGCAAGCCTAATGGGACATAAAGTCAATCCGGTCGGCATGCGCCTTCAGGTCAACCGCACCTGGGACAGCCGTTGGTACGCCGACACCAAAGACTATGGTGATCTGCTGCTGGAAGACCTGCGCATCCGTGATTTCATCAAGGAAGAGTGCAAGCAGGCAGGCATCGCCCGCGTGATCATCGAACGCCCCCACAAGAAGTGCCGTGTGACCATTCACACCGCACGTCCGGGCGTGATCATCGGTAAAAAAGGTGCTGACATCGAAGTGCTGCGCAAGAAGCTCGCCTCGATGACAGACTCGGAACTGCACCTCAACATCGTTGAAGTCCGCAAACCCGAGCTCGACGCACAGCTGGTTGGCGAGTCCATCGCTCAGCAGCTGGAACGTCGTGTGTCCTTCCGTCGCGCGATGAAGCGTGCCGTGCAGAACGCCATGCGTATGGGCGCCCTGGGTATCCGGGTGAACGTCGCAGGTCGTCTGGGTGGTGCTGAAATCGCACGGACCGAATGGTACCGTGAAGGTCGTGTGCCGCTGCACACGCTGCGCGCCGACATCGATTACGCTCACTCCGAAGCCATGACCCCTTACGGGATCATCGGGATCAAAGTCTGGATCTTCAAAGGCGAGATCATGGAACACGATCCTCAGGCGCGTGACCGTAAAGCACAGGAACTCCAGGACGGTCCGGCACCTCGCGGTGCAGGCGGTCGTCGCTAAGGAGGAGATGACATGCTTCAACCAAAGCGTACTAAATTCCGCAAAATGCACAAAGGCCGGATTTCCGGCGAAGCAAAAGGCGGTTCGGACCTGAACTTCGGCACCTATGGCCTGAAGGCAACCACTCCTGAGCGTGTTACCGCGCGTCAGATTGAGGCTGCTCGTCGTGCCATGACCCGCCACATGAAGCGTCAGGGTCGTGTCTGGATCCGCATCTTCCCGGATACCCCGGTAACCTCCAAGCCCGTCGAAGTTCGTATGGGTAAGGGTAAAGGTTCCGTGGATTACTGGGCATGCAAAGTGAAGCCCGGTCGCGTGATGTTCGAGATCGACGGCGTCAATGACGACATCGCACGTGAGGCCCTGCGCCTGGCCGCGATGAAGCTGCCGGTCAAGACCCGCGTCGTAGTTCGCGAAGACTGGTAAGCGGCGGCGCTCTTGCGCATCCGATGAGAAAACAAAAAGCCCCCGCCGAGCAATCGGTGGGGGTTTTCTTATGTGCCTTCGGCGTAGAATGATTTGTCCGCCCCGGCGGAGGCGGTCAGGCTAGCGATATTTTGCGGCGGTGATGAACTCACCGAAGGCCTCACACCAGATCACCACGGTGGTGTAATCCTCGATGTTGATCCCTTCGGGGATGGGCAGGATCAGCCCGTCGAACATCTTCACATCGCCAATCCGCGCCGACGCGGCCTTGATCGCCTCGAACCCGGCCTCATCGTCAACAAACTCTGGCGTCAGGTAGAGTTTGTAGTCCGGTCCCGGTGACAGCTCGCCCATATGGGTGATCTGCTGCGGCGACAGGCTGATGCTGCCGGTGCCCCAATGCAGGAAATCGCTGCCGGCCAGATCGCGGCTGAAACTGCCGGTAAAGCGTGCTCCCTTGGCGCTTTCGCTCAGGGTTGCGGCATCCGGGCTTTGCGGAGCAGTCAGGATCGGCAACATATAGATTCCCAAAGCAAATCCGAACGCCAGCGCGACCCCATGGCTCAGCAGTCTCAATATCCAGCGCATGTTCTGCTCCTCATCCTGGGTGAGGCCAGCTTATGGGCGGGCGCGGTGAAAAGGGAAGGGGGCAGACCTATCTTGTCCGGCAAAGCATCTCGTACTCACCCTGATGTTGCGCTAAAGGACAGATATGGCACAGATAGATTCCCTCTTTGTAACCCGTCTCTACCGCGCAGCCCTGTCCGAACACGGACCAAAGGTTGATGCCGGTGAACTTGAAAACTCCTGCTTCGTGATCGCTCAGGATGATGAAGCCGGTCAGGATTGGTGCGAGGAGAACGGCTATCCCGGCTATACCTCCTATGCCTCGCTGACCGATCTGCCGTGGCGCTTTCCGATTTTTGCCGATCTGGTGAAGTCGCTTGATCTTCATGTCGCGGCCTTTGCCAAGGATCTGGAGCTGGATCTGGACGGACGTGCGTTGGTTCTGGAGGATCTCTGGATCAACATCCTGCCCGAGGGCGGCACCCACGCCAGCCACATCCACCCTCATTCGGTGATCTCCGGCACGACCTATGTGTCGATGCCCGAAGGCGCGAGCGCGCTGAAGCTGGAGGACCCGCGCCACGCCATGATGATGGCGCATCCCCCGCGCATGAAGGACTGCCGTCAGGAGCTGAAGACATTTGTCTATCAGTCGCCCGCAGTGGGCGATGTGCTGCTGTGGGAAAGTTTCATCCGCCACGAGGTGCCGATGAACATGGCCGAAGACGAGCGTGTCTCGGTGAGCTTTAACTACCGCTGGGAGTGATCAGACGTGAAGACCGTTGATATCGTTAAATGGGTTGCGACCGCTATTCAGCTGGTTGGCTATGGAATGACCGGTCTCAATATGACGCCGTGGAACGTTTACTTTTTCTTCGCCGGTATCTTCCTGTGGTTTGCCGTTGGCGCGATGTGGAAAGATAAGGCGATTATGGTGGTACATGTGGGGGCGTTTATCTCGCTGATGATTGGGCATCTTAACGCGCCTCCAGTTTAAGGGGCGGCTTCCAGCGGATGCATCCCAAGATGTGTCGACACTAGGTACGCAGCATGTACGATCACGCGGCAATCGAGCTTCTTGCCGGCGAGCAAGTCGTTCACGCCACTCACGCCCGCATTGCGCTAACGCTGACTGAGGTGATCGTCATTGTGCTCTGCGCGCCACTGGCTCTAGTGATCTGGCAGTTCATCCATCGTGCCTTTCGCTCGGTCACCTACATCATCACCACACAGCGCGTGCTGATTGTCGAAAAGCAAGGCATTGCCGATCAGATCCGCATTCAGGATATCCAGCGAGTTCGGGCGAGGCGGCACGCGATGGTGATTTCTGGAATGGGGAAACGCCTGTGGCTTGCGCGGCTCCAAAGCGGGTGGCAATTTGACACGATCTTAACGCGGGTTCGCGAGCTGCGCTAAGGGGCGCGACCGGGTGCCAAAGGGTGTCGCAAACTTCACCCTTGCCCCGACCGTCTACCTCCTGTAAGTGGACCCATCGCCTGACCCCTGTCCCGCGTGGATCTGGGGCTGGTGATTCTTTTTGCCGCGTCTTTCGGCGCGGTGTGACATAACCCACCAGGTTCAAAGGTGACCCATCTCGGGGCCTTCTGGTGCTTAGGACAAGGAACAAAGGCGATGAACGCCAATGATCTGCGCGAGAAAACCGTGGATGAACTCCGCGATACCCTCGCATCCCTGAAAAAAGAGAGCTTCAACCTGCGTTTTCAGCAGGCAACCGGTCAGCTGGAATCGACCGCAGGCATCAAGGCGGCCCGCCGCAATGCTGCACGCGTCAAAACCATCCTGAACGAAAAAGCTGCTGCTGCAGCTGAATAAGGAGCTTCTCGAATGCCCAAACGTATCCTGCAAGGCGTTGTGACCTCCGACGCTAACGCACAGACCGTCACCGTTTCCGTTGAGCGCCGCTTTACGCATCCGGTTCTGAAGAAAACCATCCGTAAGTCCAAGAAGTACCGGGCTCACGATGAAAAGAACGCTTTCAAGGTCGGCGATTCCGTACGCATCATCGAGTGCGCGCCGAAATCGAAAACGAAACGCTGGGAAGTTCTGGAAGCCTAAGAGTCTCATCTCGAGACTCCTGGCGACTAGACTTAACAGTTAGTCGAAACCCTGGGGGATTACGCCACGCATCGGCGCCCCAAAGGTCGGGAGAAACCACATGATCCAGATGCAAACAAACCTGGATGTTGCTGACAACTCCGGCGCTCGCCGAGTTCAGTGCATCAAGGTTCTGGGTGGTTCCAAGCGTAAGTACGCATCCGTTGGCGACATCATTGTCGTCTCGGTCAAGGAAGCCATCCCGCGCGGCCGCGTGAAAAAAGGGGACGTCCGCAAGGCCGTCGTCGTACGCACCGCCAAAGAGGTCCGTCGTGAAGACGGTACCGCAATCCGTTTTGACCGCAATGCAGCTGTCATCCTGAACAACAACAACGAGCCCGTAGGTACCCGTATCTTTGGCCCGGTTGTTCGTGAGCTGCGCGCGAAAAACTTCATGAAGATCATCTCGCTCGCTCCGGAGGTGCTGTAATCATGGCTGCTAAACTCCGCAAAGGCGACAAGGTCGTCGTGCTGGCCGGCAAGGACAAGGGCAAAGAAGGCACCATCGCCTCCGTTGACCCGAAAGCCGGCAAAGCCATCGTTGACGGTGTGAACATGGCAATCCGCCACACACGTCAGACCCAGTCTGACCAGGGTGGCCGTCTGCCCAAGGCACTGCCCATCCAGCTGTCGAACCTGGCCCTGCTGGACGCAAACGGCAAAGCAACCCGCGTTGGCTTCCGTATGGAAGGTGACAAGAAAGTGCGCTTCGCCAAAACCACGGGGGACGTGATTGATGCTTGATAACGCAACCTATACCCCGCGTCTGAAGGCTCTCTACAAGGAAACCATCCGTGGCGCCCTGAAAGAAGAGTTCGGCTACAAGAACGACATGATGATCCCCAAGCTGGACAAAATCGTTCTGAACATCGGCTGCGGCCGTGCTGCCGTTAAAGACAGCAAGAAAGCCAAGTCTGCTCAGGCTGATCTGACCGCAATCGCGGGCCAGAAGGCACTGACCACAGTGGCAAAGAACTCCATCGCCGGCTTCCGCGTTCGCGAAGGCATGCCGATGGGCGCAAAGGTGACTCTGCGCGGCGACCGGATGTACGAATTCCTCGACCGTCTGACCACCATCGCGATGCCCCGTATCCGCGACTTCCGCGGCGTGTCGGGCACGTCTTTTGACGGCCGTGGCAACTATGCCATGGGTCTGAAAGAGCACATGGTCTTCCCTGAGATCGACTTCGACAAGATCGACGAAGCTTGGGGTATGGACATCGTGATTGCCACCACCGCGAATACCGACGCGGAAGCAAAGGCGCTGTTGAAAGCTTTCAACATGCCCTTCAATAGCTAAGCGCGGGAAGGAAGAGACATGGCTAAGAAAAGCATGATCGAACGCGAGAAGAAGCGCGAACGCCTGGTGGCAAAATACGCCGCAAAGCGTGCCGAGCTGAAAGAAATCGCAAACGACGAATCTCGCCCGATGGAAGAGCGCTTCAAGGCGCGCCTCGACCTGGCGAAACTGCCGCGTAACTCGTCGGCAACCCGTCTGCACAACCGCTGCCAGCTGACCGGCCGTCCTCACGCTTACTACCGTAAGCTGAAGATCAGCCGGATCGCACTGCGGGAACTGGGCTCGAATGGCCAGATCCCCGGCATGGTGAAATCGAGCTGGTAAGGGAGAGACTGATATGAACGATCCTATCGGCGATATGCTCACCCGTATCCGTAACTCGCAAATGCGCGGCAAATCCACTGTCATGACACCGGCTTCCAAGCTGCGTGCATGGGTTCTGGATGTGCTGAAGCAAGAGGGTTACATCCGCGGTTATGAGTCTGCGACTGATGCAAAGGGCCACCCGGCTCTGGAAATCAGCCTGAAATACTTCGATGGCGAACCTGTCATTCGTGAACTGAAGCGGGTCTCCAAACCCGGTCGTCGCGTTTACATGGGCGTCAATGACATCCCGTCGGTCCGTCAGGGCCTGGGTGTGTCGATTGTCTCCACCCCCAAGGGTGTGATGTCGGACGCAAGCGCACGCGCAGCCAACGTTGGCGGCGAAGTGCTCTGCACCGTCTTCTAAGGAGGCCCCACGATGTCCCGTATTGGTAAAAAACCGGTCGAACTTCCCAGCGGCGTAACTGCTTCTGTGTCCGGCCAGACCATCGAAGTCAAAGGCCCGAAAGGCGCCCGCAGCTTCACCGCGACCGACGACGTCACCCTGACTGTTGATGACAATGTCATCAAAGTGGATCCCCGCGGCAAATCCAAGCGCGCGCGCCAGCAGTGGGGCATGTCCCGCACCATGGTCGCGAACTTGGTTGCAGGCGTGACCACCGGCTTCAAAAAAGAGCTGGAGATCCAGGGTGTGGGTTACCGGGCTCAGATGCAGGGCAACACCCTGAAGCTGAACCTGGGCTACAGCCACGACGTTGATTTCACTGCCCCGGAAGGTGTCACCATCACCGCACCGAAGCAGACCGAAATCGTTGTCGAAGGTAATGATCAACAACTCGTTGGCGAAGTTGCGGCCAAAATCCGCGACTGGCGTCGTCCCGAGCCCTACAAGGGCAAAGGCATTCGCTACAAAGGCGAGTTTATCTTCCGCAAGGAAGGCAAGAAGAAGTAAGGACCAGCAAAATGGCAAACAGCAAACGTACCCTGTTTCTGAAGCGCCGGCTGCGCGTCCGGAACAAGCTTCGCAAGGTCAACGCAGGCCGTCCGCGCCTGTCCGTACACCGTTCGAACAAGAACATCTCTGTTCAGCTGATCGACGACGTACGCGGTGTGACCCTCGCTTCGGCATCGACCCTGGAAAAAGACCTGGGTCACGTTGGCAAGAACAACGTCGAAGCAGCTACCAAAGTGGGTTCGGTTATCGCCGAGCGCGCCAAGGCGGCTGGCGTCACCGAGGCCTATTTCGATCGTGGCGGCTTCCTGTTTCACGGCAAGGTGAAGGCTCTGGCCGACGCTGCGCGTGAAGGCGGCCTGAAGATCTAAGGATCTGTGCGCCTCGGTTCCGGCAGTCGTCGGGTCCGGGGCACACACCCGAAGTCAAAGTGGGTGGCGTTCGCGCCATCCCGATGATCCGGGGGCGGGCCGATCCGGTCCTAACCCACCTGGATTGAGTTCAAGTCAGGCGCTTGTCGTCAGAATGAAAAGGATTGCCTCATGGCAGAACGTGAAAATCGCCGTGGCCGTGGCCGCCGCGAAGAAGAAACCCCGGAATTCGCCGACCGTCTGGTCGCGATCAACCGGGTGTCGAAAACCGTAAAAGGTGGTAAGCGCTTCGGCTTCGCCGCTCTGGTGGTTGTTGGCGATCAGAAAGGCCGCGTCGGCTTTGGTAAAGGTAAAGCGAAAGAGGTCCCCGAGGCCATTCGTAAAGCCACCGAGCAGGCCAAGCGTCAGATGATCCGCGTGCAGCTGAAAGAAGGCCGCACCCTGCATCACGACATGCACGGCCGTCACGGCGCAGGCAAAGTTGTTATGCGCACCGCACCGGAAGGTACCGGTATCATCGCAGGTGGTCCGATGCGTGCCGTCTTCGAAATGCTCGGCGTCAAAGACGTTGTTTCGAAGTCGATCGGTTCGCAGAACCCCTACAACATGATCCGCGCCACCATCGACGGTCTGAAAAAAGAGCAGTCGCCCCGTTCGGTTGCTCAGCGTCGTGGCAAAAAAGTCGCCGACATCCTGCCCAAGCGGGATGAAGCCCCTGCTGCTGAAGCAGAAGCGTAAGGAGACGGACACATGGCAAAAACCATCGTCGTTAAGCAGATCGGTTCCCCGATCCGCCGCCCCGCAGACCAGCGCGCAACCCTCGTTGGCCTGGGCCTGAACAAGATGCACAAGACCCGCGAACTGGAAGATACCCCTTCCGTACGTGGTATGGTCAACAAGATCCCGCATCTGGTTGAGATCATCGAAGAGCGCGACTAAGCGCTCTCTCGTATGAGCCAAACAAAAGAAAGCGCCCCGATTTCGGGGCGCTTTTTTGTTGCAGAGATCAATTTGGGAGGAGGGGGTATCTATCTGATCCGCCGGGAGAGAGGCCCCCGGCCATCTGGATTGTCGGTTTTCAACATCAGCGATGATCACCGGATCCGCGATGGCACAGACTAGGGGCGGCCAGCGGTGGTCGGTTGATCAGCCGAAGTAGGTGCGGGCGTCGTAGTAGGGCAGATCAGGGGCGGTTTCAGCCGCGTCCCGGCGGTCGATGATGGCCTGCAGCAGGCGGGTCGCCAGCTCGGCAGTCAGAGGATAGAGAACCAGCAGCGCCACCACGGTGGTGGAGAGGCCGATAAAGCCGGTTGCGATTGCGGTGACGGTTGCGCTTGCGCCGATGAGAGTGCTGAAGAGTGCCATGATCGTGTTCCTTGATGCTGATGATTTCCTTGTCCTCAATGTGCCATTTGCCTCAAATTGCATCAATCACACGAAAGGATAGTTCGCGGCTCCGGAGGCTAGCCGGGGCATCCCTAGGGTGACGGAAAACGCCGTTGGAGCGCGGAAATACCGGTATCTGCGGTGGTGGGGCGCAATCGCGCCAGCATCCGGCCTGCCGCGCCCCCTCCAGATCGGCCTTGCGCCGAACCTCCACGATTCCCACGGCCGCAAAGGCTGCGCGCCATCCGGCCCAGACCGCACGCCGGAGATTAATATCTCAGTCATCTCCTATGCTTGGCGTGCATAGCGGGCAGTCCGACCTGTCAGTTGTTTGCGCAAACATTTCCACCTATCTCTCGGGTGTCACTGAAACAGACATAACTGAGACCACCCGGAAATTCGTCCGGTCAGATAAAGGACCAACACTATGGCACATGTCATCAACACCACCGACACCGGCTTTAACCTCGCAGCGCGCCTGCGTGGCTTCGCAGAAGAGGTCAAGGACAGCTGGGCCCGTCGCGCCGAGTACAAACGCACCTTCGCCGAGCTGGACGGCCTGTCCAACCGCGACCTGGCGGACATCGGCGTGCGCCGCTGCGACATTCCGCAAATCGCCCACGCGCAGGCCTACGGCCAGTAAGGCGAGAGCCGCAACAGATTGTCATCCGGCGGGGACCGCAACGACGCCCCCCCCTCGGATCGACCCAAGCTCCAGACCGTCTCTTTCTCCTCCCTCAGGGGTCGGACTGGACACGCCTCCGCGCTGCGGGGGCGTTTTTGGTTTCTGGCGCGACGATGCCGATGGCCGGCCCGTTGCCAGCCAGTCGCTGGCCGTTGCCACCCCGGCGCGCGCCCGCTCCATCATCCGTTTACGCGCCCGTGGCATTCTGCACAGGATCGCGATCCCCGCCGGGCCTGACACCCCCGGCACCCATGACCAGGGCCCCGGTGTGGCAACCGGGGAGCTTGATAATATTATTTCGCACGGGAGAGATCCCGTCCCAAATCCCCCGGCGGCGCCGCCACCCTTTATCGGTCGGCCACAGACGCAACGGACACCGCAACAGACCTGCAATAGCAGCCACCGACAGGGCAGAGGCCTTGGCGGTCCTTGGTGCTTGGCAGCTGCCCTGATCCGCTTTGGAACCCGGTGTCTGCCGCATATGGACTGAACCCTTGATCCGGCGCGGTATCGGGTCTATACGCCCCCGGTGGTCCTCTGGACGACAGAATCAGAAAACCAAGAAACGCCGTGTTTGCCCTAATCCGCTTCGGGGGCAGTTCCGGCAAAGGAGAAGCGATATGAAACTCAATGAACTGCGCGACAATCCAGGCGCCGCCAAGAAACGCACCCGCGTTGCACGTGGTCCGGGTTCCGGCAAAGGTAAAATGGGTGGCCGTGGTATCAAAGGTCAGAAATCCCGTTCGGGTGTTTCGATCAATGGCTACGAAGGCGGCCAGATGCCCCTCTACCAGCGTCTGCCCAAGCGCGGCTTCAACAAGCCGAACCGCAAGTCCTACGCTGTTGTGAACCTGGGCCTGATCCAGAAATTCATCGACGAAGGCAAGCTGGAAGCCGGTTCCATCACCGAAGACACCCTGATCTCGTCGGGTCTGGTACGTCGTAAGCTGGACGGTATCCGCGTTCTGGCAAAGGGTGACTTCACCGCCAAGGCAACCATCGCTGTGACCGGCGCCTCCAAGGCCGCCGTAGACGCAGTCGCAAAGGCCGGTGGCGCCCTGACCGTGGCAAACACTGCCGCAGCTGAGTAACAGCTTGTGAGCGGCGCCGATGCCGCTTACATAGACTTCAGTTTTCCATTAACGCCGCCCGAGCCGGAAAACGGCCCTGGGCGGCGTTTTCGCAAGAAGAGACCTTTTTTATGGTATCAGCAGCAGAACAAATGGCGGCGAACACCAGCTGGGCCGCTCTTGGCAAAGCCACGGATCTGCGCAACCGTATCCTGTTTACGCTCGGGCTTTTGATTGTCTATCGCCTGGGCACCTATATTCCCGTTCCGGGGATTGATGCGGATGCACTGCGCCAGTTCATGACCTCGGCAGGGCAGGGCATCGGGGGCATGGTGTCCATGTTCACCGGCGGCGCGCTTGGCCGTATGGGCATCTTTGCACTTGGCATCATGCCCTATATTTCGGCGTCGATCATTGTGCAGCTGCTGACCTCGATGGTCCCGGCGCTTGAACAGCTCAAGAAAGAGGGCGAGCAGGGCCGCAAGAAAATCAACCAATACACTCGCTACGGCACCGTGCTTCTGGCGACAGCGCAGGCCTATGGTCTGGCGGTATCGCTCGAATCGGGGGATCTGGCGACCGATCCGGGGCTCTATTTCCGCCTCGCCTGCATGATCACCCTGGTGGGTGGCACCATGTTCCTGATGTGGCTGGGCGAGCAGATCACCCAGCGCGGCATCGGCAATGGTATCTCCCTGATCATCTTCGTTGGCATCATCGCCGAAGTGCCCGCCGCGATTGCCCAGTTCCTGGCCTCCGGCCGCTCCGGTGCGATCAGCCCGGCGGTGATCATCGCGGTGATCGTGATGATGATCGCCATCATCATGTTCGTGGTGTTCATGGAGCGCGCCCTGCGCAAGATCCATATCCAGTACCCGCGCCGTCAGGTCGGCATGAAGGTCTATGACGGTGGCTCCAGCCACCTGCCGGTCAAGGTGAACCCCGCAGGCGTGATCCCGGCGATCTTTGCGTCCTCGCTGCTGCTGCTGCCGGTGACCATCTCGACCTTCTCCGCAGGCAGCACCTCCGGCCCGATCATGTCCTGGCTGCTGGCCAACTTCGGCCCCGGTCAGCCGCTCTACCTGCTGTTCTTTGTCGGTATGATCGTGTTCTTCGCCTATTTCTACACCTTCAACGTGTCCTTCAAACCCGATGAGGTCGCGACCAACCTGAAGAATCAGAACGGCTTTGTTCCCGGTATCCGTCCCGGCAAGAAAACCGCCGAATACCTCGAATATGTGGTCAATCGCGTGCTGGTTCTGGGTTCGGCCTATCTCGCGGCTGTCTGTCTGCTGCCGGAAATCCTGCGTGGTCAGCTTGCAATCCCGGTTTACTTTGGCGGCACCTCCGTGTTGATTGTGGTTTCTGTTGTGATGGACACCATTCAACAGGCACAAAGCCACCTGCTTGCGCACCAATACGAAGGTCTCATTGAAAAGAGCCAGCTGCGCGGCCGCAATAAGAAACGGACACGACGGGGACCTGCACGCCGATGAGCAATATTATCCTTCTGGGCCCGCCCGGCGCGGGCAAGGGAACACAAGCACGCTACCTGGTTGAATCGCGCAATATGGTTCAGCTCAGCACCGGCGACATGCTGCGCGATGCGCAAGCGTCGGGCAGCGAAATGGGCAAGCGGGTTGCCGCTGTGATTGCCCGCGGCGAGCTGGTGACTGACCGTATCGTGATTGGGCTCATTCGCGAAAAGATCGAAGAAGGAGCCGAGGGCGGCTTTATCTTCGACGGTTTCCCGCGGACGCTGGCGCAGGCGGATGCACTGGCCGAACTGCTGAGCGAAACCGGCCAGAAGCTGGACGCGGTGATCGAGATGCAGGTGGATGACGCCGCGCTGGTTGCCCGCATCACCGGTCGTTCGACCTGTGGCGATTGCGGTGAAGTCTATCACGACGAGACCAAGCCCTGGCCTGCCGATGGTAAATGCGCCAACTGCGGCGGTACCTCGCAGAAACGTCGCCCCGACGACAACGAGGAAAGCCTGCGCACCCGGCTGATGGAATACTACAAGAAGACCTCGCCGCTGATCGGCTACTACTACGCCAAGGGCAACCTTCAGCGTCTCGACGGTCTGGCCTCCATCGAAGAGGTTCGCAAGAATCTCGGCTGGATCATGGGCGACTGAGCCGCAGCCTCTCCAGCACTGATAGATCATCGCCCCGCGCCTTTCTGGCCGGGGCGTTTTTGTTGCGGGGGAGGGCAATATGCAGATAAAACGTCACAAATGCTGCCGTTGACGGTTGACCTTGCGGGAAACTTCGGTCCCAGTCTTGCCGATGGGTTGACCATAGCACGATTTCCACATACGGAAGCCCATCCCTTCTGGGAATCATCACAGGTGCGCGCAATTTTTGCCTGCCCTGACCACCTCGAAATGCTGGACCCACGGGCGACACTGCCAAGGTCAAGCGTTGTGAAAAAAGGTTCCGGCGCTACGGAACCGCAACGAAAAGGAAAGTGACACGTGGCACGTATTGCCGGCGTAAACATCCCGACTGCAAAGCGGGTACCTATCGCCCTTACCTATATCACCGGCATTGGCACGACCTCTGCTCAAGCCATCTGCGAAGCCGTAGGCATCGACGCAACCCGTCGTGTGAACGAGCTGTCCGACGCTGAAGTTCTGGCCGTGCGTGAGCACATCGACGCCAACTACACCGTCGAAGGCGACCTGCGCCGTGAAGTTCAGATGAACATCAAGCGTCTGATGGACTTGGGCTGCTACCGCGGTCTGCGCCATCGTCGTAACCTGCCCGTTCGCGGTCAGCGTACCCACACCAACGCTCGTACTCGCAAAGGCCCCGCAAAGGCCATTGCTGGTAAGAAGAAATAAGGGAGGGTTTGATCAATGGCACGCGATAAGACTCGTACCAAGCGCAAAGAGCGCAAGAACATCGCCTCCGGCGTTGCACATGTGAACTCCTCGTTCAACAACACCAAGATCCTGATCTCGGACGTGCAAGGCAATGCGATTTCCTGGTCCTCCGCAGGCACCATGGGCTTCAAAGGGTCGCGTAAATCGACTCCTTATGCCGCTCAGATGGCTGCTGAAGATGCAGGCAAAAAAGCGCAGGAACACGGCGTTAAAACTCTGGAAGTCGAAGTTCAGGGCCCCGGTTCGGGCCGTGAATCCGCACTGCGCGCCCTGGCCGCAGTGGGCTTCAACATCACCTCGATCCGTGATGTGACCCCGATCGCGCACAACGGCTGCCGCCCGCCGAAGCGCCGCCGCGTCTAAGCGACACTGATTTTTTGCTGGGGCTTTGCGATTTCTGCAAGGCCCCAGTACGCCATTTGAAACCTCGGGCGTCTGTACCTTTCGGACATGAGGTACGGACAGGAATGGAGGGACCGCATGATCCACAAGAATTGGGCTGAACTGATCAAGCCGACTCAGCTTGACGTGAAGCCGGGCAATGATCCCGCACGCCAGGCCACCGTTGTGGCTGAACCGCTGGAACGCGGCTTTGGCCTGACACTGGGCAACGCGCTGCGCCGCGTTCTGATGAGCTCGCTGCAAGGCGCCGCCATCACCTCCGTGCAGATCGACAATGTTCTGCATGAATTCTCCAGCGTCGCCGGTGTTCGCGAAGATGTCACCGACATCATCCTGAACCTCAAAGGCGTGTCGCTGCGCATGGAAGTCGAAGGCCCCAAGCGCCTGTCGATCAATGCCAAAGGCCCCGCAGTTGTCACCGCCGGTGACATCTCCGAATCCGCTGGCATCGAAGTGCTGAACCGTGAGCACGTGATCTGCCACCTCGATGATGGTGCCGATCTGTTCATGGAACTGACCGTCAACACCGGCAAGGGCTATGTCTCTGCTGACAAGAACAAGCCTGAAGATGCGCCCATCGGTCTGATCCCGATCGACGCCATCTACTCGCCGGTCAAGAAGGTCTCCTATGACGTTCAGCCGACCCGTGAAGGTCAGGTTCTGGACTATGACAAGCTGACCATGAAGATCGAAACCGATGGCTCCATCACGCCCGACGACGCGGTCGCCTATGCGGCCCGTATCGTGCAGGATCAGCTGTCGATCTTCGTCAACTTCGACGAGCCGGAATCGGCAAACCGTCAGGACGACGACGACGGTCTCGAGTTCAACCCGCTTCTGCTGAAGAAAGTGGACGAACTGGAACTGTCTGTCCGGTCTGCAAACTGCCTGAAGAACGACAACATCGTCTACATCGGCGATCTCATCCAGAAGACCGAAGCAGAAATGCTGCGCACGCCGAACTTCGGCCGCAAGTCGCTGAACGAGATCAAAGAAGTGCTGTCGGGCATGGGTCTGCACCTTGGCATGGATGTCGAGGACTGGCCGCCGGACAACATCGAAGATCTGGCCAAGAAGTTCGAAGACAGCTTCTAAGAGATTGGGCGGCCTCTAGGGCCGCCCGAAATGCCCCGGTTGCGGGGGAAGACCCGGGCATCTGCCCCAAGGTGAGCGGCTGACACGCATCAGCCGCCTGACAAAGCAAAACGCGAAGTAAAGGATTGAAAAAATGCGTCACGCACGTGGTTACCGCCGCCTGAACCGTACTCATGAGCACCGTAAGGCCCTGTTCTCCAACATGGCCGGCTCGCTGATCGAGCACGAGCAGATCAAGACAACCCTTCCCAAAGCAAAAGAACTGCGCCCGATCATCGAAAAGATGATCACCCTGGCAAAGCGTGGCGACCTGCACGCCCGCCGTCAGGCCGCGTCCAAGCTGAAGGAAGACAAGGACGTTGCAAAACTGTTCGACGTTCTGGGCCCGCGCTACAAAGACCGTCAGGGCGGCTATGTCCGTATCCTGAAAGCCGGTTTCCGCTATGGCGACATGGCACCGATGGCGATCATCGAATTCGTTGATCGTGATCGCGATGCCAAAGGCGCCGCCGACAAGGCACGCCTGGCCGAAGCAGAAGCTGCTGCTGACGAATAAGAACTCCCGGTTTCGACCGGACCTGACCCCCGCTCTGGCAACAGGGCGGGGGTTTTTCGTTCTGCGTCCCCGTTTCGCGGGAGGCCCCCGGTTGGGGATAGGGGCCAAAGTCGCGGATTTTCCCCGGTGAATCCTACCTTGTAAAAGACGGCAGCGGTCCGCATATCCTGTTCACAAGAACAATCGGAGTCGTCATGTTTCGTGCCATCCTGACCGCAGCGGGCCTGTTTCTGGCCACTCAGATCCCCTCCACACAGGCCTTTGCCGAAACCCGCGTGCCCCAGTCGCAGGCAGAAATCTCGCTTGGTTTTGCGCCTCTGGTGAAACAGGCGGCGCCTGCGGTGGTGAACATCTATGCCAAGATCGTGCAGGAACAGCGCCGCACGCCTTTTATGAACGATCCCTTCTTCGACGATTTCTTTCGCGGCCTGTCAAAGCCGCAGCCACGGGTGCAGAACTCGCTTGGCTCCGGGGTGATCCTGTCGGCTGATGGCATCGTGGTGTCGAACTACCATGTGGTTGGCATGGCGACGGATATCCGGGTGGTGACCATCGACCGGCGCGAATATGCCGCTCAGGTGGTGCTTGCGGATGAGGCCAGCGATCTGGCCATTCTCCAGCTACAGGACGCCAAGGACCTCCCCTTTCTGGAGCTGCGTGACAGTGACCGGGTAGAGGTGGGCGAACTGGCACTGGCGATCGGCAACCCCTTTGGGGTGGGCCAGACCGTCAGCAGCGGCATCGTCTCCGGGCTGGCGCGCTCCGGCGCGGCGACGGGCGAGGGGATCGGCTATTTCATTCAGACCGACGCGCCGATTAACCCCGGTAACTCTGGTGGGGCGCTGATTGATGTGAATGGCAATCTGATTGGCATCAACACCCGCATCGTCACCCGCTCCGGCGGCTCCAACGGGATCGGTTTTGCGATCCCGGCCAACCTGGTGCGGGCCTTCATGCGGCAGGCCCATGATGGTGCCGAGGAATTCCAGCGCCCTTGGGCAGGCATGATGGGTCAGCCGGTCGATGCCGATCTGGCGGCGTCGCTTGGGATGGAGCTGCCAGAAGGCATGGTGATCTCGGAACTGCATCCCGCCAGCCCCTTTGCCAAGGCCGGGTTCGAGGTGGGGGATGTCGTGCTCGACGTGGCGGGGGAGGCGGTGAATTCGCCCTCCGAAATGGTCTTCCGCATGTCGGTGGCCGGTCTGGGCGACAGCGCCGAGGTGACCCGGCTGCGCGGCACCGAGCGCAGCACGGTGATGGTCGAGATGATGCTGGCCCCCGATGATCCGCCCGCCGATCCGCTTACCCTGCCCGAAGGAACGCCGCTGCCGGGGCTGACCCTTGCGCGGATCAACCCGCAGTCGATTGTTCGTTTGCAGCTGCCGATGACCGCCACAGGTGTGGTGATCACCGATCCCGGCGCCTATGGCGGCCGTGTCGGTCTGCGCGCCGGTGACATTATCCTTGGCATCAACAATGAGGCCATCGAGACCCCCTCCGATGTCTCTGCCGTGCTGGCGGCGATTGGCCGCTGGATGAAGATTGATCTGAACCGTCAGGGCCAGCGCGTGTCGCTGCGTTACCGGCTCTGATCATGGCTGATCTCTTTGACAGCGGTGATGCCGCGCCCCGGCCAGATCCGACCGCCGAGCTGAACCGCCCGCTGGCGGATCGGCTGCGGCCGAAGACGCTGGCAGAAGTGATCGGCCAGACGCAGGTTCTGGGCGAGGACGCCCCGCTGGGGGTGATGCTGGCATCGGGCTCGCTGTCATCGCTGATCTTCTGGGGGCCACCGGGCGTGGGCAAGACCACCATCGCCCGGCTTCTGGCCCGTGAAACCGATCTCCATTTCGTGCAGATCTCGGCCATATTCACCGGCGTGCCGGATCTGAAGAAGGTGTTCGAAGCCGCAAGGATCCGCCGTCAGAACGGGCAGGGGACATTGCTGTTCGTGGATGAGATCCACCGGTTCAACAAGGCGCAGCAGGACGGCTTCCTGCCGCATATGGAGGATGGCACCATCCTGCTGGTGGGGGCGACCACTGAAAACCCGTCGTTTGAACTGAACGCCGCTGTGCTGAGCCGGGCGCAGGTGCTGGTGCTGGAACGCCTGTCTCTGGTCGATCTGGAGCGGCTGACCCAACGCGCCGAGCAGGAGCTGGGCCGCGCCCTGCCGCTGACGCCCGATGCCCGCGACGCGCTTCAGGGGATGGCCGATGGCGACGGGCGGGCGCTGCTGAACCTCATCGAACAGATCGCCGCGTGGACCGTGGACAGCCCGCTGGGCCGCGAGGCGCTGGCCACCCGGCTGATGCGGCGGGCGGCGAAATACGACAAATCCGGCGATGAGCATTACAACCTGATTTCTGCCCTGCATAAATCCGTGCGTGGCTCCGACCCGGATGCAGCCCTCTACTGGTTTGCCCGGATGCTGGAGGGTGGCGAGGATCCGCGCTATCTGGCGCGCCGGCTCACCCGCATGGCGGTGGAGGATATCGCGCTGGCCGATCCGCAGGCGCAGGGCATCTGCATCGAGGCCTGGGAGACCTATGAGCGCCTTGGCAGCCCCGAGGGCGAGCTGGCGCTGGCCCAGGCGGTGATCTACCTGGCCCTCGCCCCCAAGACCAACGCGGGCTACATGGCCTATAAGGCGGCGCGACGGCTCGCGAAACAGACCGGCAGCGCGCCGCCGCCCAAACATATCCTGAACGCGCCGACCAAGCTGATGAAGTCGCAAGGCTACGGTGAGGGCTATGATTACGATCACAACGCCGCCGACGGGTTTTCAGGGCAGAACTATTTTCCCGACGACGTGCCGCGCCCGGTGCTTTATCAGCCGGTCGAGCGAGGCTTTGAGCGCGAGCTGAAGCGCCGGACCGAGTATTTTGCCAATCTGCGCGCCAAGCGGAACAGCTGATCCGGCTTTGCCGGGCAAAGCCGGGCCTGCGGCGCGAGTATTTCTGGAAAGATGACGGGCCTGCGCCGTGGCTGCAATGCTGCCATGCAGCGCGCAAAACTTGACATCACCGCGCCAGCCGGCGACAGACCGCAGATGGTTTTTTCGGTTCTATATGTGGCTCTGGGCGGCGCGATCGGCGCGGCCTGCCGCTATCTGGCCGGTTTGGGGATCCACCGCCTGTTCGGGGTGGGGGATTTTCCGGTGGCGATCCTTGCGGTGAATGTGACCGGTTCCTTTGTTATGGGGCTGTTTGTAGTTGCTGCCGCCCATAAGGGGCTGACCCATCTCAGCCCGTTTGTGATGACCGGCCTGCTGGGCGGCTTCACGACGTTTTCGGCCTTCTCGCTTGAGACGGCCACCCTGATCGAGCGCGGCGCCCTGGGGCAGGCTGCGCTATATGTGCTGTTGTCCGTTGGCCTGTCGGTCGGCGGGCTGTTTTTGGGCCTGATGGCCGCCAGAGGAGTGTTCGCATGAGCGGCGTACAGATGATTACCGTCACTGAAGACGACGCAGGCCAGCGCATCGACCGCTGGTTGCGCCGCCTGTTTCCCCATGTGAGCCAGGGCCGCATCGAGAAGATGTGCCGCAAGGGCGAGCTGCGTCTGGATGGGGGCCGGGTCAAGGCCAGTTCCCGCGTCGAGGCCGGTCAGGTGGTGCGGGTGCCGCCGCTTGGCGCCAGCGATCTGAAACCGGCAGAGGCGCCGAGCTACCGGATTTCCGAGGCCGACGCCAAGATGATCCGGGGCTGCGTGATCTTCAAGGATGATGCCGTCATCGTGCTGAACAAACCCGCGGGTCTGGCGGTGCAGGGCGGCAGCGGCACCACCAAACATGTCGACGGGCTGAGTGCCGCCTTGCAGTTCGACGCCGAGGAGAAGCCGCGTCTGGTGCACCGGCTGGACAAGGATACCTCCGGTGTTCTGGTGCTGGCGCGCACCCGTCTGGCGGCGCAGTCGCTGACGGCGGCGTTCCGGCATCGTGCCACGCGCAAGATCTACTGGGCGCTGGTGGCGGGCGTGCCGACTCCCTATCTGGGCGAGATCAAATGCGGGCTGGTCAAGGCGCCGGGCCATGGCAAAAGCGGCGAAGGCGAGAAGATGATCGCCATCCATTCCAACGAGGTGGACAGCACACCCGGCGCCAAACGCTCGCATACCCAATATGCCACGCTCTACCGGGTTGCCAGCCGGGCGGCCTGGGTGGCGATGGAGCCGATCACCGGTCGCACCCATCAGCTGCGCGCGCATATGGCCGAGATCGGTCATCCGATTGCGGGCGACGGCAAATACGGCGGCTCGGGGCAGGAGAACCTTGGCGATGGTTGGGGCGCGCAGCTGGGCGGCATCATCTCCAAGAAGCTGCATCTGCACTGCCGCCGTATGGCGTTTGAACATCCGGTGACGCGCAAGACGCTGTCGATCACCGCGCCCTTGCCCGATCATATGAAGGACAGCTGGGACACCTTTGGCTGGTCCGAAGATCTGGCGGCAGAAGATCCGTTTGAGAGCCTGCAATAAGGGCGCGCGTGGATGAGCCGTGACCTGCGCCTGATCCTCTTTGATGTGGATGGTACGCTGGCCGACAGCCAGGGTGCCATCACCTCGGCGATGGCGGCGGCATTTGCCGGGGTCGGGCTGGCCCTGCCCAGTCGGCAGGACATCCTGTCGATTGTTGGATTGTCCCTGCCGCAGGCGATGGCCGAGCTGGCGCCGGGGCAGAGCGCTGCCGTCCAGGCCGGCTTGGTCGACGGCTATAAATCCGCTTATAAATCGGCCCGTCTGGCGGCGGGCGCGGGGCATTCACCGCTCTATCCCGGGGCGGCGGAGGTGCTGGCGGAGCTGAATGCCGTGCCGCACTACCTGCTGGGGGTGGCCACCGGAAAATCACAGCGCGGGCTGGATGCGCTGATCGCGTCCCATGAGCTGCGGTGTTTCGTAACCCGGCAATGTGCCGATCACCACCCGTCGAAACCGCATCCGTCGATGGTGCTGCGGGCGATGGCCGACACCGGGGTGGCACCTGCGCATACGGTGATGATTGGCGATACCAGTTTTGACATCGACATGGGACGCGCAGCCGGGGTGCATACGATTGCGGTCAACTGGGGCTTTCACCCGGCCGAGCGCCTTGGGGCGGATCATATTATCGACAGTTTCGCCGCGCTGGCGCCGCTGTTGCAGGACATCTGGAAAGACTGACGACATGAGCGAGTGGAAACAGAAACGGTTTTGGAAAGAGGTCGCCGTGGCCGAGGTCGAGAGCGGCTTTGCCATCGAGCTGGACAGCCGCCGCGTGAAGACGCCGGCCAAGGCGCCGCTTATCGTTCCGACCCGTGAGATGGGCGATGCAATTGCCGCGGAATGGGACGCGCAGACCGAATCAGTTGACCCTTTGTCGATGCCTATGACGCGTTCTGCGAATGCTGCAATCGACAAGGTGTCGCATCAACATGGCGAAGTGTCGGATATGCTGGCGGATTACGCAGATTCCGATCTTTTGTGCTATCGCGCCGAAATGCCGGTCGAATTGGTGCAGCGTCAGGCCGAGATCTGGGACCCGGCGCTGGACTGGGCTGCGGAAGCGCTGGCGGCCCGGCTGCAGCCGCGCACCGGCATCCTGCATGTGCCCCAGGACCCTGAGGTGCTGCACCGTCTGCGCGGCTTAGTCCATGAAATGACACCCTTTCAGCTGGCGGCCTTCCATGATCTGGTGGCGATGTCGGGCTCTCTGGTGCTGGGGTTTGCGGCCGCACGGGGCTGGCGGCCGACCGATGAAATCTGGGAAATGTCGCGGTTGGACGAGCTGTGGCAGGAGCAGCAATGGGGCCGGGACGACGAGGCGCAGGCCACCGCAGACCTGAAACGCACGGCGTTTTTGCACGCTAAGCGGTTCTACGATTTTTCCTGTTAGCGCAATATATTACCCAGATCGGGGCGCTGCCGCAAAAATCGTTCGCGACCGCAAAAATGTTCGCTATGCGCCCATCGAATTTCCTGATCCCACCCTTGACGTTTGTTGATGAATGCGCCCACACTCGGTCGCGAAATGGGGTCACCCTTGTTTCACCACCTATCTCCGGCATGGCTGGTGCCGGGCAAAAAGAGCCGCCAAATAGGCGGACAATCAGGAAGAGGTAAACATGAAGAATAAGGTAATTTTGGGTGCGCTGACTGTTGCTGGTCTGGCCGCCGGTGCCGCTGCGGCGGGCACGCTGGACGACGTCAAGGCCCGCGGCAAGCTGAACTGCGGTGTGACCACCGGTCTGGTCGGTTTTGCGGCGCCCAATGCCAATGGCGAATGGGAAGGTTTTGACGTTGCTGTCTGCCGCGCGGTTGCTGCGGCTGTTCTGGGCGACTCGACCGCTGTTGAATTCGTGCCGACCACCGGCAAAACCCGCTTCACCGCTCTGGCCTCCGGCGAGATCGACATGCTGGCCCGTAACACCACCTGGACCTTCAGCCGCGACGTCGACCTGAAGTTCGAATTCGTTGGTGTGAACTACTACGACGGTCAGGGCTTCATGGTTCCCAAGGAACTGGGCGTGTCCTCCGCGAAGGAACTGGACGGCGCGACCGTCTGCATCCAGACCGGTACCACCACCGAGCTGAACCTGGCGGATTTCTTCCGTTCCAACAACATCAGCTACGAGCCGGTTCCGATCGAAACCAACGCCGAAGCGCAGCAGCAGTATCTGGCTGGTGCCTGTGACGTTTACACCACCGACGCCTCCGGTCTGGCGGCAACCCGCGCGACCTTCGATGATCCTTCGGCACATGTTCTGCTGCCCGAAATCATCTCCAAAGAGCCGCTCGGCCCGCTGGTTCGCCACGGCGACCACGAGTGGGGCGATGTTGTTCGCTGGAGCCTGATGGCGCTGATCGCAGCTGAAGAGCTGGGCGTGACCTCCGCCAACATCGGTGAAATGGCCGCTGGCACCGAGAACCCGGAAATCAACCGTCTGCTGGGCGCCGAAGGCACCCTGGGCGAGATGCTGGGCCTGTCTGCTGACTGGGCGAAGAACGCAATTGCCGCTGGTGGCAACTACGGCGAAGTCTTTGCAAAGAACATCGGCGAAGACACTCCGATTGGTCTGGCACGTGGTCTGAACGCACAGTGGACCGAAGGTGGCCTGCTCTACGCACCGCCTTTCCGCTAAGATCTACTGAGGAAAGGGCGCAGGACCAACCTGCGCCCTTTTACCTCCCGACCTATCCTAACAAAAACGCTTAAGGTCTGGACGCGAGCAGGGACCCAACCCCGCCGAACAGTCGACCTATAAGCCACGGGGATCACACATTCATGTCAACTCTCACTGACCCTCCAAAGGCACAGTTTCAGCTGTCCATGTTGGTCAACGATACCCGCTATCGTTCGTTGACCTTCCAGGCGATTGCTGCGCTGGTTCTGGCCTTGGCCATCTGGTATCTGGGGAACAACCTTATTCAGAACCTGCGCGCCGCGGGTCTGAATATTTCATACGGGTTCCTTGGGGATCCATCCGGTTACGACATCAACCAGCGTCTGATCGAATACGACAGCCAGTCCAGCCATGCGCGTGCTGCTGTGGTCGGCATTCTGAACACGCTGCTGGTGGCCTTTCTCTCCTGTATCACGGCCACCGTCTTTGGTGTGATCGCGGGTGTTCTGCGCCTGTCGAACAACTGGCTCGTCTCCAAATTGATGGCCGTCTATGTGGAAATCTTCCGCAATATTCCGGTGCTGATCTGGATCATCATCATTTTCACGATCATGACAGCCGTGATGCCCGGCCCGCGGGAATTCCGCGGTGACGATGCCACGTCGAGCATGGTGTTTGACCTCTTTGCCTTCACCAACCGCGGTGTCTACATCCCGATGCCCTGGTTCGAGAGCGGTCTGTTTGCCTCCACCACGATGAACTGGCTGGTGGTTCTGGCGGTACTGGCACTGTCCTTCTTCGTGATGCGCAAGGTCGAAACCAACGCGACCAAGACGCAGGAAGAAACAGGCGTGCGCCCCAATACCACATGGATTGGCCTGGGCGTCTGGCTGGTGCCGGTGCTCCTGGTGCTGTTCCTGATGGGTCTGTCCTGGGAAGTGCCGGAGCTGAAAGGCTTCAACTTCACCGGCGGTATCAAAATCGGTGGTCCGCTGATCGCGCTGTGGTTCGCTCTGTCGATCTACACCGGTGCTTTCATCGCGGAAAACGTGCGTGCGGGTATTCAGGCGATCAACAAGGGTCAGACCGAAGCCGCAGCGGCACTGGGTCTGCGTCCCGGCCGGATCATGAATCTGGTGGTGCTGCCGCAGGCGCTGCGCGTCATCATTCCACCGCTGATCTCCAACTTCCTCAACATCACCAAAAACTCCTCGCTGGCGATTGCCGTTGGTTACGCCGATATCACCGCGACCCTGGGCGGCATCACGCTGAACCAGACCGGCCGTGCAATCGAATGTGTTCTGCTGCTGATGCTGTTCTATCTCACCGCATCGCTGCTGATTTCGATGGTGATGAACGTCTACAACGCATCTGTGAAACTGAAGGAGCGCTGAGACATGAGCGATACACACTCTCAAACTATCGCCTTTGTCCGCGATACGGAAATCCCGCCGGCCCCGCCGCCGGCGCGTGAAACCGGTGCCTATAAATGGATGCGAGAGAACCTGTTCTCCAGCATTCCCAATTCGATCCTGACGCTGGCAGCGCTGGTGCTGATCTATCTGCTGCTGAGCACCACGGTTCCGTGGCTGCTGAACGGTGTATGGACCACCAACTCGCTTGCCGAATGTCGCGAGGTTCTGGATGGCAAGGTTGGTGCCTGTTTCTCGGTCCTGACCGAGCGCTGGAACCAGCTGCTCTATGGGTTCAAATATCCGGCCAGTGAATACTGGCGCCCGAATCTGGCCCTTGTGCTGCTGTTGATTGCGCTGGCACCGGTTCTGTTCTTTGACCTGCCGCGCAAGCTCTTGGCCTTCACCGCGATCTACCCGTTCCTGGCCTTCTGGCTGATCTGGGGCGGCTCGATCCTGGTGCCGATCGTTGCCTTGCTTGGCTTTGTTGCCGCCGGGTTCGTGTTCCAGAAATACGGCAAGGGCAGCTTTGCTCTGGGGTTCTTCGGCGCGATTGTTGCAGCGGTCGTGGTCTGGAATGTCGGTGGCTATCTGATCCCGGAAGGGGCGTCTGACACCGCGATGCTGTCAGCTGTGCCCTCGCGCGATCTGGGTGGCTTCATGCTGAACATGATGCTGGGTGTGACCTGCGTGTCGCTGTCGGTGCCGCTGGGTATCGCGCTGGCACTGGGCCGTCAGTCCAACATGCCGCTGATCAAGTGGATCTGCGTCGTCTTCATCGAATTCGTGCGTGGCGTGCCGCTGATCACCCTGCTGTTCGTGGCATCGGTGATGCTGTCCTACTTCTTCCCGCCAGATGCCACCGTGGACCTGTTCCTGCGCGTGGTTATCATGATCACCCTGTTCTCCGCGGCCTATATCGCCGAAGTGATCCGGGGCGGTCTGGCCGCGCTGCCCAAGGGGCAGTATGAAGCAGCAGACAGTCTGGGTCTGGACTACCCGCAGGCCATGCGTCTGATCATCCTGCCGCAGGCACTGAAGATCTCGATCCCCGGTATCGTGAACGTGGCCGTTGGCCTGTTCAAGGATACCACACTGGTGTCGGTCATCTCGATGTTCGACCTGGTGGGCATGATCCGGGGCCCAATCCTCGCCTCCACCGAGTGGAACGGCGTCTATTGGGAACTCCTCGGCTTTGCCGCCTTCCTGTTCTTCATCGTCTGCTACGGCATCTCTCAGTACTCACAGTGGCTCGAGCGCCGTCTCGCCACCGATCACCGTTAAGGAGTTCAACATATGTCTGAACTTATGTCTGACCGCGCAATCGACCGCTCGAAAATGCAAGTGAGCGACGAGGTTGCCATTGAAATCAACAATATGAACAAGTGGTACGGCTCGTTCCACGTGCTGCGCGACATCAATCTGACCGTCAATCAGGGCGAGCGGATTGTTATCGCAGGCCCCTCGGGGTCCGGCAAATCCACCCTGATCCGCTGCCTCAATGCGCTGGAAGAGCACCAGCAGGGCAAGATCGTGGTGGATGGCACCGAACTGTCGAATGATCTCAAGAACATCGACAAGATCCGGTCCGAGGTTGGCATGGTGTTCCAGCACTTCAACCTGTTCCCGCATCTGACCATTCTGGAAAACTGCACCCTGGCGCCGATCTGGGTCCGCAAGACCCCCAAGAAGGAAGCCGAAGAACGGGCGATGCACTTCCTTGAGAAGGTGAAGATCCCCGAGCAGGCCAATAAATATCCAGGCATGCTCTCCGGTGGTCAGCAGCAGCGTGTGGCGATTGCGCGCAGCCTCTGCATGATGCCGCGCATCATGCTGTTCGATGAACCGACATCGGCGCTCGATCCGGAGATGATCAAGGAGGTGCTCGACACCATGATCGAACTGGCCGAGGAAGGTATGACCATGCTCTGCGTCACCCACGAGATGGGCTTTGCCCGTCAGGTGGCGAACCGTGTGATCTTCATGGATGCGGGTCAGATCGTGGAGCAGAACGAGCCGGAAGAGTTCTTCAACAACCCGCAGAGTGAGCGGACAAAGCTGTTCCTGAGCCAGATTCTCGGCCACTGAGCGCCGCACTAGTGTAAGACGGCCAAGGCCGGGCAGATCTGCCCGGCCTTGGTCATTCTGGGTCGATGCAGGGGGGCGCTGCCCCCTGACCCCCGGAGTATTTATCGGAAAGATGACAGGGGCAGAGATGCCAGGGCGCTGTGCCGCGCCTCAGCCGTGCTGGGCAAAGGCCTCGGTGCTGCCGTCTGCCCGGATCAGGAGCGTGGAGAAAGGCTCTTTGCTGTCGTCCATTTCCATCCCCGGTGAGCCAACAGGCATGCCCGGAACCGTGAGGCCCAGGGCATCAGGCCGCTCTGTCAGCAGGCGTTTGATATCGCTGGCGGGGACATGGCCTTCGATCACATAGGGGCCGAGGGTGGCGGTGTGGCAGGAGGCAAGATCATCTGAGATGCCAAGCCGGGATTTCATCTCCCAGAGCTGATCGTCAGGGATATTGCGGACCTCGGTTTTCAGGCCGGCGGCGGTGAGATGCTCCACCCATCCGGTGCAGCAGCCGCAGCTGGGGGATTTCATCACCTTAATCACCGGGTCGTTGGTGGCCGTTGCAGCCACCAGCGGTGTGGTGGCCAGCGGCAGGGTTGCAGCGGCGAGGAGGAAGGCGCGGCGGTTCATCTCAAAGGCTCCATTGCTGAGAATGCGGATCTTGGGATCATAGCGGATCTGCGGATGTTCGGCGGCATGGCTTCCCGCGTGGGAGCGACAGCATGTCACAGGATCATATCGCGGCCGCTTTTGTTGTCCTGTCACCTGCGGAGCGACCGCGCCGCGCCAGCGGCGCCATGCCCAACGGGAGCGGTTGCATATTCATGCGACCGGGACGGGCGGGAGCGCTTATGGTCTCCGCTGGTTGACGGGCCGCAGCAAGGCGCGCAGGCTCTCCCCTGTCACGCACCAAGCAATTCGCGGGGGACGGTGAATTCCGCCACCTTGCCGCTGCTCCACGTGAGATCGGCCCAGCTGTCGATATCAAAGCTTGCGATCAGCGTCGCGCCTGTTGGGAAATCATCAAACCGTGAATGATCCGGTGGGTGGCGGACGATGGAATGGGCAAAGGCGGCAAGGCCGGGATTATGGCCCAGGATCAGCACCCGCTTGTGTTCGGCCTCGCGCAGCACCTGAAACAGGATGTCGGCGCTGGCGTGATAGAGCCGTTCGATGAACACCGCAGGGGCACCCAGTTCCATCAGCTTGCAGGTTTCACGGGTCCGCTGGGCGGAGGAGGAGATCACCTGATCCGGGATCATTCCGAGCTCGCGCAGCCAGGTGCCAACCGCCGCGGCGGAATGGCGGCCGCGGGTGTTCAGCGGGCGGGCGTGGTCACTGGGGGAGGAGGTGTCCCAGGCGGATTTGGCGTGGCGGGTCAGGATCAGCGTGCAGGTCATTTTATGTGAAAATACCTCATATGATGGGCGGATTGCGCCGGGATACGGTCAGCGCCTGTGCTCAGCGGGCAGGCGCGGCGGGCAAGGCAGCCGGTGGAGAGGCAGGGGGTTCCCTCGGCGCTCTCCAAGTGCCTGTGGCAGGCTGCCAGATCATAGGGGCCGCCCTCTTTCAACGCCGTGACGGGGCAGCGGCTCAGGCAGGGGCGATCCTCACAGCCAAGGCAGGGGGCCAGGGCCAGCGGGGGGGGCGGAAGATCAAAGTGGTGCGCGAAATAGAGGGCGCCGCGAAAGGAAATCATCATGCCATAGCGATCATGCACCAGCATTTGCGACGGCGATGTGAAACTGCGGCCCGAGGCCAGCGCCCAGCCGACGAAGGGCGCATAGGGGGGGCCGGTAAAGGGGTAGGCCGGGATTGCGCCCCAGCTCTGCGCCAGATCACCGAGGACCCGGCTGGACCAGCGGTCGACTGGGTCTGCCCTGCCATCGCGATATTCCGGGCTGGTGACAAACCCCGGCCAGAAGGAGGGGGCGGTGCCCAGCAGGATCAGCGTTCCCTGTGGGCCGCTGTCGGTTTCGCTGCCTGTTGCGATGTCCGGTGCCGCCGCTGCGATAAAGCCCCGAAGCTGTCCGGCTGTTGGGTGAAATCCGCCATAGATATCCAGCCCAAGTGCCGCAACAGACCGTTGCAGCCTGTCATAGGTCGGTGGGGGTTCGACAGGGGGGGAGACAGGCACCGATGCAGAGCGGTCTGCAAGGTCCCTGTCCGGGTTTAGGGGGCGGATCATAGGGACAGTCTAGCGCAGGTTGGCGCGTTTCCCTATGGGGATTTCGCAGCCGTAAACCCGTCGCAAAGCGAGACAGCTGGCCCGCGACGGGTGAGATCCGGCCGGTTGGCTGATGTCTGCCGCCTCAGGGACGGATCATCGAACCGGCGCCGTGATCGGTGAAGAGTTCCAGCAGCACGGCATTGGGTACCCGGCCATCAACGATGGTACAGGCCCGCACACCGCTGCGCACGGCGGAGAGCGCGGTTTCCGTCTTCGGGATCATGCCGCCGAGGATCACGCCGTCGCGGGTCATCGCTTCGACATCGGCCGCCTTCAGCTCGGTCACGACATCGCCGTCGCTGTTCTTTACGCCAGACACATCCGTGAGCAGCAGCAGCCGGTCGGCCTTGAGCGATGCGGCGATGGCGCCGGCGGCGGTGTCGCCGTTGATATTGAACGTCTCGCCGTTGGGGCCTGCGCCGATGGGGGCGATCACCGGGATCATATCCTGTTCAAAGAGATGGTTCAGCACGCTTGGATCCATTTCAGACGGGGTGCCGACATAGCCCAGATCCGGGTCGGTCTGGGTGCAGGTGATCAGATTGGCATCCTTGCCGGACAGACCGACAGCAGCGCCGCCCTGGCGGTTGATGGCCTGCACGATACGTTTGTTCACCACGCCGGAGAGCACCATCTCCACCACTTCCATCGTGGCGGCATCGGTGACCCGCTTGCCGTTCACGAAATCGGATTTGATCTGCAGCTTGTCGAGCATGGCATTGATCATCGGGCCGCCGCCATGGACGATCACCGGGTTCACCCCGACCTGACGCATCAGCACGATGTCGCGGGCAAAGGTATCCATGGCCTCGTCGCTGCCCATGGCGTGACCGCCCAGCTTGATCACGACGATGGCGCCGTCATAGCGCTGCAGATAGGGCAGGGCGCTTGAAAGGGTCTCGGCTGTGGCAATCCAATCGCGGTTCATGTCTTGTTTCTTCATCGTTGCAATCCCTGGGACGGGCCGTCCGTCGCAGACGGCGCAGGCGGCTGTGCCATGGGGATTGTGTTACGCGGTTCTGGGCGCGGTGCCAAGCGCCGGCCCTGCATTCGCGGCATTGCAGCTGTCGCAAAGGCTGCTAGGGTCGCCGCGACAGATACCGAAACGGGGCCTGCGGGCTGTGAGGTCAGAGCGGCCTCCGACACGGGCCTGAGGCCAAGGAATGGTAGCCATGCGTAAGAAAACCCTGTTGCTGACCGGTGCAAGCCGCGGCATTGGCCATGCGACGGTGCAGCGGTTCAATGCCGAAGGCTGGCGGGTGATCACCTGTTCGCGCCAGCCGTTTCCGGCGGAATGCCCCTGGGGCGGAGGTGAGGAGAATCACATACAGGTGGACCTGTCCGATCCGACCGACACGATAAACAAGGTGGGTGAAATTCAGGACCTCTTGGGTGGACAGCTGGATGCGCTGGTCAACAATGCGGGCGTGTCCCCCAAGGGTCCGAATGGCGCGCGGTTGAACACGCTGGACACAGATCTGATGACCTGGGGCAAGGTGTTCCACGTGAATTTCTTCTCCTCTGTCGTGCTGGCGCGGGGGTTGAAGGACGAATTGGCGGCGGCCAAGGGCTCGGTTGTCAATGTGACCTCGATCGCGGGCAGCCGGGTGCATCCGTTTGCGGGCGCGGCCTATGCCACCTCGAAGGCGGCGCTGGCGGCGCTGACCCGCGAGATGGCGCATGATTTCGGCCCTCTGGGCGTGCGCGTCAATGCGATTGCGCCGGGCGAGGTGG
The DNA here is from genome assembly GCF_048056635.1 of Phaeobacter sp. JH20_08. Classification (NCBI taxonomy): domain Bacteria; kingdom Pseudomonadati; phylum Pseudomonadota; class Alphaproteobacteria; order Rhodobacterales; family Roseobacteraceae; genus Phaeobacter; species Phaeobacter sp. JH20_08. The sequence continues at coordinate 35,668 of NZ_JAYMVV010000017.1, forward strand.
AGACCGCGATCCTGTCGCCGGGCACCGACAAGATCGTCGAGAAACTGCCGCTGCAACGGCTCGGTCAGCCGGAGGAGGTGGCGGCCGCGATCTATTTCCTGTGTTCGGGCGAAAGCTCCTATATCTCCGGTGCGGAGATTGAAGTGAATGGCGCGCAGCACGTCTGATAGCGGCTCTAATGCAGCTATCAGAGACGAAAACGCCCCCGGGATCGGCTGATCGCGGGGGCGGTTCCATGTGGCGGGCTGCGCAACAGCTGCGTTATTCCAGACCCGCGATGATCGAGCGCAGCGTGGCGATGCCGTCGCCTTTCTCCGAGGAGGTCAGCACGATCTCCGGGTAGGCTGCCGGGTGTTTGGACAGCGCCTTGCGGACCTGCTCCATGATTGCGGCGCGGTCCTTGTCCTTGACCTTGTCGGCTTTGGTCATCACGCATTGAAAGGTGACCGCAGAGCTGTCGAGCCGGGTCATGATCTCGTCATCGACGGCTTTGATGCCGTGACGGCTGTCGATCAGCACAAAGGCACGGCGCAGGGTCTGGCGACCCGAGAGATATTGTTTCAGCAGGCGCTGCCATTTCTCGACAATCGGCAGCGGCGCATTGGCGTAACCATAGCCCGGAAGGTCGACCAGATAGAGATCGGGGCCTTGGGTGAAATAGTTGATTTCCTGCGTGCGCCCCGGCGTGTTGGAGGCCCGCGCCAGACCTTTGGTCCCGGTCAGCGCGTTGATCAGGCTGGATTTGCCCACGTTGGAGCGGCCCGCGAAACAGACCTCGATCCGGTCGGCGGGGGGCAGGCCGGACATGGCGACCACGCCTTTGACAAATTCCGACTGGCCGGCAAACAGCTTGCGGCCTTTTTCGGTCATGATTTCATCTGGCGATTCGGCCAGGGGGAACGGCATCTGCATCAGAGCACCTTTATACTATCGCCGACGCGGATCGCGCCGTCTTTGATGACCTCTGCATAGACAGCGAAGTCCTGGTGACCCCAGGTGTCGCGCAGCGTCTTGAGCGTATCTGCGTCACGCTCGCCGGTCTCGGGGTTGGTTGTGGTGGCCAGACAGCGCACGGTGCGTTCACGGACGGTCAGCACCGCCTCGCCGATCTGCACGTCGCGCCCGATCCAGGTGTTTTCTTCCCAGGCGGTGCCGGTGTCAAACCAGATGTTGCCGCGCCAGCGCTGCGGCGACAGCCCATGGCCAATGGCGGTTTCCACCGCGCGGTGAGACGCCCAGTTGCACAGGCTGATCGACGGGAAATCGCTGTCGGTCATGCCACGGCCCGGAACCCGCAGAATGCGGGCCGAGGCGGCGCGGTCCTCTGGCATCAGGGGGCGCACCCAGTCCAGAAACCGCGGCAGATCCGCCGCGTCATCGGGGCTGAAGCTGAGGTTGTCCAGCTGCGGGTGGCTCAGGGTGACCTGGCCCGTGGCCTCGTCATAGCGGGCTTCAAGCGCCATCAGCTGCGGTGCCTTGGCGACACGGCTGAAATTGGCGCAGGGCGCCCAGGCGCTGCCGTCAGCCTTGGAGGCCTCATGTGCAACCGCCCAAACGCGATCGCCGGGCAGACACTGCCCGGCGACCAAAGAGGCGCTCTCCAGCGGCTCCCGACCATGTGATTTGATCGGATGCCGCCAGATATGAGTTATGCCTTCGCTCATTTCTTTTCAGCCTTTGGCGTCTTCTTGAAGCCGGATTTGATGTTGCCGAAGACATCCGGCTTGTAGCCGTGGCTGCGCATGATCAAATACTGCTGCGTGAAGGTGATGGTGTTGTTCGCGATCCAGTAGACCACCAGACCGGAGGCAAAGCCGCCCAGCATGAACATGAAGACCCACGGCATCCAGGCAAAGATCATCTGCTGGGTCGGATCGGTGGGTGCCGGGTTCAGTTTCTGCTGCAACCACATCGAGATACCGAGAAGGATCGGCAGAATCCCGATGAAGATCGTCGCCATCAGCGTGCCCTCGACCGGAGCGGCAAACGGCAGCAGGCCAAAGAGGTTCATGATCGAGGTCGGATCCGGCGCGCTCAGATCCTGGAACGGACCAAAGAAGGGCGCGTGACGCAGTTCCAGCGTCACAAAGATCACCTTGTAGAGCGAGAAGAAGATCGGGATCTGGATCAGGATCGGCAGACAGCCGGCGGCCGGGTTGACCTTTTCCTTCTTGTAGAGCGCCATCATCTCCTGCTGGAGTTTCTGACGGTCGTCGCCCGCCTTCTCCTTGATCTCCTCCATCCGCGGCTGCAGCTCTTTCATCTTCGCCATGGAGGCGTAGGATTTATAAGCCAGCGGGAAAACGAGGAGCTTGATCAGCACGGTCAGGCCGATGATCGCCCAGCCCATGTTGCCAATCAACGCATTCAGCCAGTGCAGAACCGCAAAGATCGGCTTGGTCAGGAAGAAGAACCAGCCCCAGTCGATGCTGTCGAGGAAGCCCTCGATGCCGTCTTTCTGATAGCCGCGAATGGTCGCCCATTCCTTGGCACCGGCAAACAGCATGGTGGTGGCTGCGCTGGTTTCGCCATCGGCGACGGTGACGGTCGGCAGCACGATATCGGTCTGGTAGATGTCGCGGCGCTCATCGAATTTGGCGATGGAGCGGAACGGCTGGCCGGGATCCGGCACCAGGGTCGACATCCAGTAATGATCGGTGAAGCCGATCCAGCCGTTGGTCTCGACCGCGGTCACGGCGGCGCGGGCGCCGGTGCGGGGGTCGATCTCGAAATCGGTCATGTCGTCATAGTCGATTTCGGCCAGGGTGCCGTCGGCCATGCCGATCACGCCTTCATGCAGGATGAAGAAATTCTTCAGGTCCTGCGGCTCACCATGGCGCGCCAGGGTGCCATAGGGCGCCAGCGCCACGGTCGCGCCGGAGGCGTTGGTGACCGACTGGGTGATGGTAAAAAGGTAATCCTCATCCACCGCGATGGTGCGGGTGAAGGTGAGCCCCTTGCCATTATCCCAGCTGAGCGTGACCGGGGTGTCCGGGGTCAGGGTTGCCTCGGTATCGGCCTGCCACAGGGTGTTGGCCCCGGGCACGTCGTCGGGACCCAGCCCGGCACCGGGCGCCCAGCCGTAAAGGGCGTAATAGGCATTGGGATCACCGGCGGGGGACAGCATCTTGACGATGGCGGCACCCTCTTCCAGCGAGACGCGGTAATCCTTGAGAGACAGATCGTCGAGACGCCCGCCTTTCAGGGAAATGCTGCCGGAGACGCGCGGCGTGTCGATGGTGAGACGCGGCGCCTCCGCAGCGGCCTCAGCTTCGGCGCTGACATCAGCGCCATCGGTTCCGGCCGCAGGATTGGCCGCAGCAGGCGCGGTCACGACATCGCCTGTGGCGGTTGTCTCCGCGACCACGGCGTCCGGCTGGATCTGCGGCTCTGGTGGGGGGAAAAAGATATACCACCCCAGAATCACCAGGAAGCTAAGCGCGGTTGCGAGAAGAAGGTTCTTGTTCTGATCGTCCATTGGGGACTGCCACCTCGTGTATGGAATGACAGGGTGTGGTTCAACAGAGATGCCCCCCAAAGGTCAAGCGGAATCGCCCCCATCGTGTCCTTGCGACGCGGTTGAAGGGGGATTTCGTCCGATCCCTGGCGCAATTGCCGGATCAGGACGGCATGTCGCGACCCGTCGGGCGCGGCACGCGGCCTACGACAGCAGATCCATGTCGCGGTGGATCAACCGGCGGTGCAGGCCGCCCCGGGTGGGAGCGAGGGCGCGGCAAGGCTGCGGGAGGGCGGGACAGGGAACGGGGAGCTGGGAACGGGGAACGGGCGGGGCTGGGAGCGGGCGGGATTGAGAACGGGCGGGAGTGGGCAGCGCGCGTGACTGGACCGCAAGAGACCGCGCGCCAATGATGCCCGCACGCATAAGGCACAAGACCCTCAGCGGCCGAGGGCGCCCGTTTTGCTGTGCCGAACCTGCCGGGGCCGAGCCGGTCGCCGGGAGTTCCTGCGCAGAACCGCCGGGTCGCTGCGCCAGGACGAAGCAGAACCCGTGACTGGGCGGCGCGCGCAGACAGGGGGCAACCGGAACCAATCGGAACCAACCGGGGCCGATTGCGTAGATGGTCGCCGAAGGGCGGGGGACTGGGATGTCAGCGGATCAGCTGCTGTGGCGCCCGATACTCGGGGCCTCCTGCAGCTTTGCCTCATGGGCGGCGATCCAGTCGAGAGTCTGATCAAAGGGCATCGGACGGCCAATGCCAAAGCCCTGCACGTGATCGCAGCCCAGCTGGGACAGGAGGGCATGTTCGCCAACGGTCTCCACCCCTTCGGCGAGGGTTTCCAGCTCCAGCCGTTCGGCCATGGTCAGGATGGCGGCAATCAGCTTTTGCTGTTCGGGGTCGCGGTCGGCTTTCATGACGAAGGAGCGGTCGATCTTGATCCGGGATACGCGGAACCGCTGGACCGCCGCGATGGAGGCATGGCCGGTGCCGAAATCATCCAGATCAATGCCGCAGCCCAATTCGCCAAGGGCGGCGATATTGCGGACGATCATGTCATCCGGGCGGTCGGTCATCACGGTTTCGAGGATCTCGACGCAGAGCCGGTCCGGGGTGAGGCCAAAACGCTCAAGCTCCCATTGAATGCGCTCCACCAGATTGGCGTTGCGCAACTCGTCGGTGGCGAAATTCACACCGACCGAGGGGACATGCAGGCCGGCGGCATCCCAGGCTTTGAGCGCGGTGAGCGCGTTGTAGAGCATGATTTCGCTCAATCGTTCCATCAGCCCGGCGCTCTCCAGATAGGGCAGGAAGGACATGGGCGCGATCATCCCGCGTACCGGATGGGACCAGCGGGCCAGCGCCTCAAACCCGGAGACACGGCCGGTGTCGGTGCAGATCTGCGGCTGGAACCAGGCCTGGATCTGACCGTTTTCCAGTGCCTCGGTCACCTCGTCGATCATGTCTCCGCGCGCCTTGCTGCGCTGATCCATTTCGGGGGAGAAGGCGCGAATGCCGGACGGGCCATTGTTCTGCGCGTCCAGCAGGGCCGTGCAGGCGGCGCCCATCCAGTCGCTGCCTGCCGGTTTCGGGCTGCGGCTATGGAGGCAGAATCCGATGGAACAGGAAATATAGAGAGAGGCACCATCAACCGAAATCGGCTCTTCGATGGCGGCCTGAAGCCGTCCGGCCATCTGGATCGAGAGTTCCAGATCCATTTGCAACACCGGTGTGAGGCAGATGGCAAACCGAGAATCGCCAATCCGGGCGACATAGTCCTGCGGGCGCAGGATGGAGATGATGCGGTCGCCACAGCGGTTGACCAGCTGATCGGCGGTTTCCTGGCCGTGGCGCTGCGCCAGCTCCTTGAAGTCATCAAGCTCAAGCACAAACACGGCCGAGCGCAGGCCGGTATCCGCGGCGCTGTCATAAACTTCCGAGATGATTTCGCTGAACCCGTCGCGCATCATCATGCCGGTCAGGCTGTCGCGTGGCATGGCGGGGCGGCGGAAATAGGAAAAGCCACCGGAGGCGACAAGAACCAACGGCAGGCCAAGAGCAACGGCCAGCAGCGCCACCTCGCCACCCATCCAGAAAGTTGCCAGTGTGAGGGCCGGCAAAAACGCAAGCAGCGGCGGCCCCAGCAGCACCGGGGCAATCCGTTTCCTGACCTGTGTCAGCGTCTGCGACAGCATTTTTGTCATCTGTAGACCTTTCACCTACGGCATGTGGTGCTGGCTACAGATTAAGGTCGCGGTCTGACCGGCAAGTTAACGCAAATCGGGAATTTCGTCCGAATCCGTCCCCAAATCAGGTTTTTTCAACATAAGAGCGGAAAAATCGAACAGCTTGGGGTCCAGAAGATGCGAGGGACGGGCATTCATCAACGCCCGGAACATCACCTGACGGCGTCCGGGGCTGTTTGATTCCCACTGATCGAGGATCTGTTTCACCTGCTGGCGCTGCAACCCGCCCTGGCTGCCGCAGAGATCGCAGGGAATGATCGGATAATTCAGAGCCTTGGCGAATTTTTCACAGTCCACCTCGGCGACATGGGCGAGGGGGCGAAACACGAACAGATCGCCCTCTTCATTGACCAGTTTCGGCGGCATGGTTGCCAGACGACCCCCGTGGAACAGGTTCATGAAGAAGGTTTCCAGAATGTCGTCGCGATGATGGCCGAGCACCACCGCAGAGCAGCCTTCCTCGCGCGCGATGCGGTAGAGGTTGCCCCGGCGCAGGCGCGAGCAGAGCGCGCAAAACGTACGGCCCTGCGGAACCTTATCCATCACGATACTATAGGTGTCCTGATATTCGATGCGGTGCGGCACGCCCATCTTTTCCAGAAACTCCGGCAGCACGGTGGCCGGAAAACCGGGCTGGCCCTGATCGAGGTTGCAGGCCAGGAGATCCACGGGCAGCAATCCGCGCCACTTCAGCTCGTAAAGCACCGCCAGCAGGGTATAGCTGTCCTTGCCGCCCGACAGGCAGACCAGCCATTTCGGCGTGCTGCCGTCCTCGCGCCGCTCGACCATGCCATATTGGTCAATCGCCTCACGGGCGTAGCGCACGATCCGTTTGCGGAGTTTCTTGAACTCCGTCGTCGAGGGGGCGCCGGCAAACAGCGGGTGGATATCGTCCAGATCATCATCAAGCATGGGCGCGCCCTAGCCGAGGATCGGCGTTTTGCCAAGGAAAAAAGGTGATCCCGGCGGGTAGCAGGCTTCTGCCTGCCGGGATCGTCAACCGGGATCAGAAATAGGGGCGCGACGATGGCAGCCTGTCGGCGAGCGGTGGCAGGCCAATATCCCGGCGCAGATGGTTGCAGATCGGCAGCGTGCTGGCGCGTCTGCGCGGCGGGCTTTGTGCGGCAATCATCTGGCGCAGGATCGCCGTCAGGGTCCGGCGCAGGCCAAGATCGGCCAGAATCTGCGCCAATGCGGCATGGGGGTCGCGGAGCGGGGTGGGAAATTGTGTAGATGTCATGCGTGTTTCCGGCTGCATGCAGACGGGTCCTTTGTTGTGAAAGATGACAGGTGTGCCCAGACCATGCAGCAAAGACGAGGTCGAAGACCGGATCAAAGACAGGCGTCGACGATGGCTTCGCTAGGGGTGGTCTGGGATGGTACGATCAGATCGGGCGCACATCAGTGCTGAGCCGCGATCAAGGCAGACTGGATCAGGCGCGCGCCTGTCCTGTGCAGCCCGCAGGAGCACGTCGCGATTGAACAAACTTATTCATAAACAGCCCTCCTGCATCTATAGGTTGATCGTTTCAGAGCCTTAGCACGGCCCGACTGCCCCGGTTATACCGGTATTCCATACTGTGGCAGAAATGGCGCGCAGCTTTGGCGGGCATCGGCCCGGACTGGTTATCGTCGATCTGCGGTCTTGTCATGGCTGTGGTCACAGCCCGGCACCGGGTCGTAGCCATCGCCGCCAAACGGGTGGCAGCGGCCGATCCGGCGCAGCGTCAGCCAGGCCCCACGGAGGGCGCCGTGTTTCTCCAGTGCCTCAAGCGCATAGGCCGAGCAGGTGGGCTGATAGCGGCAGTTGAAGCCGACCCAGGGGCTGAACAGCAGCCGATAGGCGCGCACGGGCAGGGCAAGGAGATGGGCCAGCGGGGTCATGGGAGTTAGATAGGCAGAGTTGAGCGGTATGGCAATCAGGACCGCGCCTGAGTGCGGGGGGAGAGCGGAGCCGCCTTCCCGTGGGGAGAGGAGCCGTGTGCTGCGCCAGCTGCCTGCCGGGCAAATCGCCTTCGGAAACGATTACTTGCCGTGGATTTTCTTCAGCGCGTAGATGAGATCGTTTTGCAGATCTTCAAAGGGGCGCTCGGCGGTCTCTGTCGCGCGCCCGATCAGGACATAGTCCCAGCCGGACCGGCCATGCAGGGGCAGAATCAGCCGGGCGACTTCGCGCAGCCGGCGTTTGGCGCGGTTGCGGGCCACGGCATTGCCGACCTTCTTTGAGCAGGTAAAGCCCATGCGGATGGTATCGCCGCCGGCTTCGCCGTCCTGGCGGCGTTTGCGACCCTGCACCATCATTCCCTTGGTGCCCTGACGGCGGGCGCGTGCCGCTGCGAGAAAGTCGCGGCGTTTGGCGATCACCTCCGGGCGGGGCAGTGGGCGGTCCAAGGTATCAGATACGCAAACGGACACCGCCGGAGACCTGGTCCCTTGGGCAGCTGAGCCGTCCTTGGGGGTCTCCGGCGGTGTCATGTCCGTCTGAACAGTGCTGGGCGCGATTACGCGCTCAGCGACTTGCGACCGCGTGCGCGGCGTGCGTTCAGGATCTTGCGGCCTGCCTTGGTGGCCATGCGCGCACGGAAGCCGTGGCGGCGTTTGCGAACCAGGTTCGAAGGCTGATAGGTGCGTTTCATCGCTCCGGTCTCCAACTGTTTACATCGGGACGGCGCGGAATCGGCCACCCGGGGGTCTATCTCGAAGCCCGGTCTCTAGAAGGGAATGACCGGCGAGTCAAACCCCAAGGCGGTTGTTTTCTGCACGAAATGCAACATTTCCATGAAAACCGGGCGCTGAAGCCCCTTTAGCAGAAGATATTTGTAACAGACAGAGGGGCGCGCGCTGTTTGGCTCACTTTTTTGCAGGCAATGATCAAGCGGGCGTGAAGATATCGCCCGTGGTCTCGTACCGGGGCCATTTAGCAGGTAGCCAGAGACACAGACCCGCCGCGTCTGCGGTGCCGACCATGACCGGCCAGCCACTGGCCCAAGACAGCAGGATTTGACCACCGATGCCAGATCATCCCGAGCAGCCCGATATCGCGGAGCATTCTCCGGCCCAGCCCACCGCATCCGAATCGCGTGACAGGGCAGAGAAGAAACCGACGCTGACCCGGTTCCTGCCGCTGGCCGTGGTGCTGGTTGTTGCGGTGATCGGGGCGATGACGCTGGGCGATTACCTGACGTTTGAGACCCTGCGCGACAATCGGGTGGCGCTGATGGCGTTTCGCGATGAGAATTATCTGGGCCTCGTTGGCCTGTTTGTGCTGGCCTATGTGACAATTGTTGTATTCTCGCTGCCGGGCGCCGCTGTGGCCTCTGTCACCGGCGGGTTCCTGTTTGGTCTGGTGGCGGGCACGCTGTTCAACGTGCTGGCAGCCACCATTGGTGCGGTTGGCATCTTTCTGGCGGCGCGCTGGGGGCTTGGAGCGATGCTGACCCACCGGCTGGAAGCGGCGGAGGGCCGCGTGCGCATCCTCAAACAGGCCCTGCGGGAAAATGAGATCGAGGTGCTGCTGCTGCTGCGGCTGGTGCCTGCGGTGCCGTTTTTTGTCGCCAATCTGCTGCCCGCGCTGGTCGGGGTGAAGCTGGTGAATTTCCTGTGGACCACGGCGGTGGGGATCATCCCCGGCGCCATCGTCTTTACTTGGATTGGTGTGGGCCTTGGTGCGGTGTTTGACCGGGGCGGGACACCTGATCTGTCGCTGTTGTGGGAGCCGTTTGTGATCGGGCCGATCCTTGGTCTGTGCGTGTTGGCGGCGCTGCCCATGCTGCTGAAGAAACGCCGTCCCGCGGCCTCCGGAAAGGACCAGTGACCATGCAAGAGCTAACCTGCGATCTTCTTGTGATCGGCGCCGGGTCGGGCGGTCTCTCTGTTGCGGCAGGGGCAAGTCAGATGGGCGCCGACGTCGTGCTGCTGGAAGGGCACAAGATGGGCGGCGACTGTCTGAACTATGGCTGCGTGCCGTCGAAATCGCTGCTGGCCAGCGCCAAGGTGGCCTATGGGCAGGCCCATGCCAGCGCCTATGGTGTCGCCGATCAGCTGCCGGTGGTGGATTACGCCGCCGCCAAGGACCACGTGCAGGACGTGATCGCGACCATCGCCCCGGTCGACAGCCAGGAGCGGTTCGAAGGGTTTGGTGTGCGGGTGATCCGCGCCTATGGACGGTTTGTCGATGATCGTGTGGTCGAGGCCGGGGAGCACCGCATCACCGCCCGGCGCATCGTGATTGCCACCGGATCCTCGCCCCTGGTGCCCCCAATCGACGGGCTGGCCGATGTGCCCTATTATACCAATGAGACGCTGTTTGACCTGCGCGAGCGGCCCGATCACCTGCTGATCATCGGCGGTGGTCCGATTGGCATGGAGATGGCGCAGGCGCACATCCGGCTGGGCAGTCAGGTCACGGTGATCGAGGGCGACAAGGCGCTGGGCAAGGACGACCCGGAGCTGGCGGCCATCGTGCTGGAGCAGCTGCGCGAGGAGGGCGTCGAGATTGCCGAAGGCGCGCAGGCGGAAACTGTCGCCTCCACCGAGGAGGGCGGCATTCGCGTCACCGCGAAGGATGGCCGGGTGTTCGACGGCAGCCACCTCCTGATGGCGGTGGGGCGCAAGGCCAATATCGACCGGCTGAATCTGGAGGCCGCCGGTGTCGAGACCAACCGCGCGGGCGTGGTGGTGGACGACAGCCTGCGCAGCAGCAACCGCCGGGTCTATGCCATTGGCGATGTCGCGGGCGGGATGCAGTTCACCCATGTGGCGGGCTATCATGCCAGTGTGATCATCCGGTCGATCCTGTTCGGCCTGCCGTCGAAGGCCAAGACCAGCCATATTCCCTGGGCCACCTATACCGCGCCCGAGCTGGCGCAGGTCGGGCTCACAGAAGCGCAGGCGCGCGAGAAACATGGCGACCGGATGGAGGTGGCGCGGTTCGACTATCACCACAACGACCGCGCGCTGGCCGAACGTCACAGCACCGGCCTGATCAAGGTCATGGTGGTCAAGGGGCGCCCGGTCGGCGCCTCTGTCGTGGGGCATCAGGCGGGGGAGCTGGTGGCGCTGTGGTCGATGGCCATCGCCAATAACCTGAAGATGAGTGAGGTCGCGGCCATGGTGGCGCCCTATCCCACCATTTCAGAAGTGAATAAACGCGTCGCAGGGGCCTATTTCTCGCCACGGCTTTTTGATAGTCCAATGGTGAAACGAGTGGTGCAATTTGTGCAGCGCTGGCTCCCGTAACGCCGGAAGGGGCTGAATGCTCAATACGCTTTCAGGCAGATTCCTGATCCTGACCACGGTCTTCGTGATGTTGGCCGAGATCCTGATCTTTGTGCCCTCCGTATCCCGGTTCCGTCTCGATTATCTGGCCGACCGTCTGGAGCGGGCGCAGATCGCGTCGCTGGCGCTATTGGCGGATGACATGCTGGACACCGAGCTGGAGGCGGAGCTTTTGGAGAATGCCGGTGTCTTCAACGTGGTTCTGCGGCGGGACGAAGTGCGCCAGCTGGTGCTGTCCTCACCGATCCCGGCGCCGATTTCGGGCACTTATGATCTGCGGATGAGCAGCCCGTTTGCACTGATCGGCCATGCCATGCAGCGGCTGGTCACGCCGGAAAACCAGATCATCCGGGTGATTGGGGCGCCGGTGCGCGACGCTGGTCTTCTGATTGAAATCACGATTGAAACCAAGGGTCTGCGCGATGCGATGATTGATTACGGGCTGCGTATTCTGCTGCTCTCTGCGGTGATCTCGATCTTTACTGCCGTTCTGCTGTTTGCTGCGGTGCGCCGGTTCATGGTGAAGCCGATCAAGGGGGTCATCGGCTATATGCAGCGCTATGCGGCGGCGCCGGAGGATGCCCGTGGGATCATCCACCCCAGCGCCGGTGTGCGTGAGCTGCGCGAGGCCGAAGAGGCGCTGATGCAGTTGCAGACCGAGCTCACCCATGCGCTGAAACAGCGCGAACGGCTGGCCCAGCTGGGCGGCGCTGTTGCCAAGGTCAGCCATGATCTGCGCAATATCCTGACCTCGGCGCAGCTGTTCACCGACCGTATCGAGATGAGCGAAGACCCCCTGGTGCGGCGCCTCGCGCCGAAGCTGGTGAATTCGATCACCCGCGCGGTCTCGCTCTGTGAGGGGACATTGGCCTTTGGCCGGGCAGAGGAGCCGGCGCCGACCTTTGGCCGGGTTGCACTACACGGTCAGGTGGAGGACATCCTGGAAAGCGAAAGCCTGGCCGGCGGAGCGGAGGGGCGTGTCACCTTCCGCAATGAGGTGCCCGTCGATCTGAGCCTGCGGGCGGATCCCGAGCAGCTGTTCCGCATCGTGATGAACCTGGTGCGCAATGCCCGTCAGGCGATCGAGGCCAGCGATCAGCCGGGGCAGATCACCCTGTCGGCGCGTGAAGATCACGAGGCCTGGTGGATCTCCGTCACCGATACCGGCCCCGGCCTGCCGGTGAAAGCGCGGGAGAATCTCTTTACCCCGTTTCAGGGCGGCATCCGCAAGGGCGGCACCGGCCTTGGCCTTGCCATCGCGGACGAACTGGCCCGCGGCCATGGCGGCATGGTGGTCCTGCGCGACACCGGTCCTGAGGGCACGGTATTCGATATCTGTCTGCCCAAGGGCGACGGCACTCTTTGACGCCGCCGTGCCCGCAATCCGCGCGTCGGAACGCCCCAATCGCAAAAAGAAGAAAACCTGCGGCAATCTGACATTTTGGACTTGCACCCCCGCGCCGCTACGCTTAAACCCCGCCGCAGTGGACCGATAGCTCAGCTGGATAGAGTACTTGACTACGAATCAAGGGGTCGGGGGTTCGAATCCTCCTCGGTCCGCCACTTCCCTCCTTTGATACGTCAGATTTCGAGCGCCAGATGTGTTTGACTTTTCCGTCACATCATTGACCTGACGTGCGATAACTGCCTGCGTTCCATGCTGGTGCAAAATATGCGCTGCAGCATTGTGCCAACATGCGGCAGGCCACAAAACAGCAGCTCAATCGGCATCAACGCCTCTGGGCCGATCTGCGCGTTCGGGGAGGTTCCTGGGACAAGACGCCCGCGAATTCGGCCTTGCAGGCTCTGCTGTCACCTTGGCAGGTATGGCGTTGCGCCGATCTGGAAAGACCGAGCAAGCTCGGGCCGTTGCTTTGCAATACCACGCCAGAGCAGCTTTTCCCTGATCTTTGCTTAGAGACCTAGGGCGGCCGTCCATGGGCGACGCAGCGAAAGCGGGCAGTGAGTCCGGATTGACCGATGCTGCGCTGTGTATGGGTGGCAGCTTTGCGTGTTGCCAGGGTCAACGATCCTTACTACGCTTGATCCCAAAGGAGTGAGATCATGACCTTCAAATTCGTCAGCGATGTAGCAAGCAAGAGGCGCATGGTCCGATAGGGTTCTCCATATCCGTTTCCATGCGCCCCCGACATTCTCGGGGGCTTTTTTGTTTTTATTGCTCAGAGCATCAGATGAACCGCGCAAGAACACCTCCGAATTTGATCACATTGATCCTGTTGACTGGGTTTTCGCCCATGTCGCTCAACATGTTTCTACCCGCTCTGGCTAACATCGCTGTCGATCTCAATACCGACTACGGTACCGTGAGCTGGGCGGTGTCCGGATATCTGGCAATAACGGCAGTTATTCAGTTGATCGTCGGGCCCTTGTCAGACCGGATCGGCAGACGACCGGTCCTTCTGGTGGTTTTGTTTGTTTTCGCTTTCGCCTCTGTGGGGTGCGCTTTTGCTCCAAACATCGTGGCTTTTCTGTTCTGCCGGATGCTCCAAGGCGGCATCGTCGGCGGTTACGCGCTTTCTCTCGCGATCGTTAGGGATACGAGAACGGCACGGGAGGCTGTAAGCCTGATCGGCTATATCGGAATGGCGATGGCGATTGCTCCAATGGTCGGCCCCATGCTGGGAGGGGTGTTGGACACCTTATTTGGGTGGAGGTCCGTCTTTGGTTTCTATGCTGTAGCGGGCTTCGAATTACTGCTGCGTTGCTGGTTCGACCTCGGAGAAACGAGGCCTCAAAGGGCAAAAGATGCCAGCACTCCGGCACCTGGCACGATGATGCTTATCCGTGAGCCCCTGTTCTGGGCTTATGCACTCTGTGGTGCGCTTTCTGTCGGCGCATTCTACATCTTTCTGACAGGCGCACCTCTTGTTGCGCAGTCCGCTTTCAATGTCACAACCGCTGGACTTGGATTCTATATCGGGACCATCACAGTTGGCTTCATGATCGGCGGGTTCTTGGCCGGTCGGGTTGGAAAACACTTCGAACCAACAACCATGATGATTGCGGGCCGGGTCATGGCGTGTAGTGGTATTGTGGGCGGTTTGCTGTTGCTCGCATCGGAGATCATGTCAGCGGAGATTTTCTTTGCGAGCACGATCTTCGTTGGTTTAGGGAACGGCATGACCATGCCGGGATGCAATGCCGGTGCGATGTCGGTTCGACCAGATCTCGCCGGAAGCGCTGCCGGGCTGAGCGGCGCTCTCATAGTAGCAGGCGGTGCGGTTGTTACCACAGTGACGGGCAACCTCGTATCACAGACGAACGGGGCACAAACGCTGCTTATGCTTATGCTAGCTTCAACGGGACTGGCGTTGGCATTTGCCATTTGGGCAGCATGGTTGAGTAAGAATAGGGTCTAGTCTCAAAACAATAGCGGCCGTCGGGCCAGGTGCAGACAAAGCGGTCCTTGAAAACGGGCGCTATTGGCGGAGCTCGAGAATGTCAGAGTTTCCCTATGCGGAGTGCGGCGCGGTACAGGATTTTAGTCATTGATGGCGTGGCCGCTTTGGACCGATTCTGAAAATAGACCGGTTCTCTGGTGCAGAATATCGCCCCCTGATAAGGGTCGAGAGTGCCTTTCTTGTCTGGCTTATTGCGGTTGCTGCGGCGCAGGATAGTTTGTGGCCAGTTTCTGGAGATTGTGGGCGGTTGCGGCGAGGAGGAATTCGTCATTTGCGCCGCATGACGCATGTAATAGGAGCCGGTTCAGGTTCCTCGCCGGTTGATCGACTGGAAATCCATATTCTGGCGGCAGCGCGCCTGTGATGGGCGGCCTGACACGTGTGCTTCAAACACTGCTATATGGCGATGCCCCTGCCGGTCGGCCTGCGGTTCGGATCGGAACAGTTCCGGGGGAATTGCTTCACCTCGTGCCCTTCAGGGCAGATGTGTTGATTGTTCTCGGCGTCGCACTCGAAGTCGGCTCGGGTCCGGGTCCGGGTCCAGTCACTGCGCTCAGATTTGTCGAAGCACGAGATGTGCGGGGCGATCTGTCGATCGCCTGCCAGCATTTGGCTGACGATTTTTTGCTTGCGGCGGCGGCACTTTCGAAAAGCGATGAAGACAGGCCGATCACGGGCCGACACCCTTTCGAGCGTGCTAACGCGCTGGGCGAACTGCCCTGCATTTCGCAGTCATGAACCGAAGATCTAGTACGAGGATCTCGGAGGTCTCCACTCCGTGCGCATATAACCATATGTTTTAGAACATAAAAAATTCTCGAAGAAATTTGTTGACAAGATGTTGATGAAGAACGAACCTTTTATTTGGAAACGTTTCCATAATCTTTTAGGGAAATTCCACAGGAGGGACGCAGGTGAAATCCGCACGTATGAACAGGCTGTTCGGTGTTTCGGGAAATTGCTTTGACGTGGCAATCGACCACGGCATGTTTAATGAAAGCGCCTTCCTTGGCGGGATTGAGAACATGCAGGCCGCGATCACGATTGTGGCGAGCGCGGCACCGGATGCCATTCAGCTGCCACCGGGGACGGCGCCGATCCTGCAGGCAATCCCCGGCAAGGACCGTCCGGCGCTGGTGTTGCGGACCGACATTGCCAATGTTTATGGCAATCCGTTGCCAAGGTCGCTGTTTTCAGAAGTGATAGCCGACCCGGTTGAGCAAGCTGTGGCCCTCGATGCGGCCTGTGTGGTGGTGAATCTGCTCATGCTGCCCGGTCAGCCCGAAGTGCATCAGGCCTGCATTCAGAACATCAACCGGTTGAAGCGCGCCTGCGATCTGGCAGGGATGCCGCTGATGGTGGAGCCGCTGGTGATGCAGGACAACGCCAAGGCCGGTGGCGGGTATATGGTGGATGACGATCTGGCAAAGATCCTGCCTTTGGTGCGTCAGGCCGTGGAACTGGGCGCGGACATCATCAAGGCCGATCCTTGCGACGATGTTTCCCAGTATCACCGTGTGATTGAGATTGCCCAGGACGTACCCGTGTTGGTGCGCGGTGGCGGCAAGGTCTCTGACAAGGAGATTCTGACACGGACCGAAGCTTTGATGAAACAGGGCGCCCGCGGTATCGTTTATGGCCGCAATGTGATCCATCACGACGACCCGGCAGGCATGACCAAAGCGCTGATGGCGGTGGTGCATAACGGCGCCTCCGTGGCTGATGCCCTGGGGATGATCGCGTGAGCCGCGTCGTCAAATTCGGCGTCATTGGCTGCGGGCTTATGGGGCGCGAGTTTGCCTCGACTGCCGCCCGCTGGCTGCATCTGACCGAAACAAAAGCGCGGCCAGAGATTGTCGCGGTGTGCGACACGAACACGGACCTGATGGATTGGTTTTCGCACAATCTGTCCAGCGTGACGCAAAAGACAACCGACTACCGAGAGATGCTCGACAATCCAGAGGTCGAGGCGATCTATTGCGCGCTGCCGCATGTGCTGCATGATCAGGTTTATCCGCAGATCATGGCTGCCGGGAAACACCTGTTCGGCGAAAAACCGTTTGGTATGGATGGGGCCGCAAACGCCCGTATTCAGGCGGCGATTGATGCGCACCCTGATGTGATGGTGCGGTGTTCATCCGAGATGCCGTACTATCCCGGTGCGCAAAAGGTCATCAATCTTGTGCGATCCGGTGATCTGGGAGAAATCATCGAAGTTGAGGCCGCGTTCCTGCATTCCTCGGACCTTGACCCGGACAAGCCGATCAACTGGAAACGCATGGTTGAGGTAAATGGCGCCTACGGCTGCATGGGCGATCTTGGCATGCATGTGCTGCATGTGCCCTTGCGACTGGGGTGGCGCCCGACCCATGTATCGGCGTCTTTGGTCAACCGGTTTCGGACCCGTCCGGATGGCAAGGGGGGGACCGTACCCTGCGAGACGTGGGACAACGCCACCATTACTGGCCATGTCGAGGATGCCGGGGGCGGCTTTCCTCTCGTGCTGAAAACCTGGCGTATATCGCCCGGAGATTCCAACAGCTGGAGCCTGCGCGTTCTTGGGACTAAACGAAGCGCCTATTTCACCACCAAGAACCCGCGCCAGTGGCAGTGGATGAACTATAGCGGCGGGGATCAGGTCTGGCAGGTGCAGGACATCGGATTTCAGACCCTGTTCCCGGCCATAACGGGGGCCATTTTCGAATTTGGTTTCCCGGACGCCCTGCAACAGATGTGGGCCGCCTTTCTGGATGAGCTGGCCGGAGGCGATGCGCGTGGATTTCATTGCGCAACACCCGCAGAAGCGGCGGACCACCATGCCGTGCTGACCGCAGCCCTTAGGGCAGGCACCGAACACAGGGTCGTCTCTGTCGACTACGGGAGGGCGTCGTGAAACGCTCCGAGATCAATCAGGCCATTCGCGCCGCCAAAGAGCTTTTGCAGGAATATCGCTGGTCCCTGCCTGCCTGGGCCGATTGGGATGTTGCAGAATTCGCAGCCAATCCCGACTTGGGCGACTGGTTGCAGCTTCATCAGATGGGCTGGGATGTGACGGATTTCGGCTCGGGCGATTTTGCGCGGCGCGGTCTGGTGTTGTTCTGCCTGCGCAACGGTATCCAGTCTGACGCGACAAGTCTGCCCTACGCTGAAAAGCTGTTGTTCGTCGGGGAAGGGCAGGAAACTCCGTTTCATACCCACAAGATTAAGCTGGAGGACATCATCAACCGTGGCGGCGGGGATTTGATGATCGAGTTCCGCCAGCCTGACGGTGTCGATGATCCAATTGTTCTGCGCTGTGATGGCTTTGTCCACCGGCTGGACCCGGACGAACCACTGTGCCTGAAACCCGGATCAAGTGTCACGATTCCATGTGGTCTTTATCACCGCTTCTATGCGCGCCCAGGCAGCGGCATGGTGCTGGGCGGTGAAGTGTCTCAGGTCAATGATGACGGATCGGACAACTATTTTCTGGAGCCTCTGGGGCGGTTTTCTTCCATAACGGAAGATGCCCAACCCGTGCATCCCTTGTGGAATGAAGTGGGGTCGACCCCGTGACCACGCGCGAAGGCATAATTTGTGCGGGCAACTGGATCGTGGATCTCGTACACGAGATTGCGCATTGGCCCGCTGAGAGCGATCTGGTTCGCATCGACGGGCAAGACAAGGGCGTGGGTGGCGGTGCGGCCAATGTTGTGACGGCGCTGAGCAAGCTTGAAACCGGGCTACCGCTTTGGCCGATGGGCGCCATCGGTCAGGATGACTTCGGGAAATTTATCAAGGCGCACTGTCATGAATTGGGTCTTCCAACGCATCTGATCACGGAAAAACCAGACACCGCGACGGCACATACCCATGTCATGTCTGTTACCGGAAGATCGCGCACGTTCTTCTATCAGGGCGGCTCCAATGACGTGCTGTCTGATCAAGATTTCCAGACGGGCGTTTTTGAAAGCCATAAAGCACGCATTTTCTATCTGGGCTACCTGACCCTGTTGGCCGATCTGGATCGGATCACGGATGATGGCAGCACGCCTGCGGCGAGGGTGCTCTCCCGTGCCCGCGCCGCAGGTATGACCACCTGCGTTGATCTTGCTTCGGTTGATCGCCCGGATTTCTCGAAGATCGTCGCGGCGACAATTCGACAAATCGACTATCTGATATTGAACGAAATCGAATTGGCCCGCGCGAGTGGCCAGACTTCACCTGTCGCCAGTCAGACGCCGAACATGCAGGACATGATCGAGATGGCAAAGGCGCTGATCAAAGACGGGATCCGGCGGGCCGTGGTCGTTCACTGCCAGCAAATGGCGCTCTGGATTGGGGTTGATGGGCAGGTCGCACACGTCCCGGTCGTGCCCTTGCCGCGTGAACTGGTCGCAAGCCCCTTGGG
Source organism: Phaeobacter sp. JH20_08 (assembly GCF_048056635.1). Lineage (NCBI taxonomy): Bacteria > Pseudomonadati > Pseudomonadota > Alphaproteobacteria > Rhodobacterales > Roseobacteraceae > Phaeobacter > Phaeobacter sp. JH20_08. The sequence goes on from NZ_JAYMVV010000017.1 coordinate 54,461, forward strand.
CGCAGGCGATGCCTTTTGTGCCGGAATTTTGTATGCGCTTCACGAAGGCTGGACACCACAGCGCGCCCTGGAACTGGGCCATGCCATCGCAAGGGCCTCCTTGCGCGGGGTCACAGCCACCGAAGCCATCCCGAATCTGAACCAACTGACCGATCAACTGGATCGGCAGACAAAAGGCATCACGACATGAACCAGCTTCATGTGATGTCATAACTGTCTTTAGAGGAGGAAAAGACAATGACTATCATCCCCAGACGTAGCTTTTTGGCACTGACGACCGCAGCAATGACGGCAATGCTGCCGCTCGGTGCGACCGCACAGGACGCCCCGGTAATTGCCAGCATCGTGTTCCAGGGCGACCAGTTCATGCAGTTCCTGCAAACGGGTGTGCGCGAAACCGCCGAAGCGGCGGGCGCAGAAGTACTGGAAATTAATATCGACGGCGATCAGGCGCGTGAAATTCAGGCCATTGATACCTACATTTCGCGCGGCGTCGATGCGATCGTGATTGCGCCACTTTCGGCCGCGAATTCGGGCCCTGCTTTGCAGCGCGCACGTGACGGCGGTATTGTTGTGGTTGCCCTGAACGGCGGCCTTGAGGATGCCAGCATTGCGCATGCGACCTTCTCAACGGCCAACCGTGATCTTGGGGCATCCACCGGCGCTGCCGCCGCCAGCTTTGTAAGTGATAGCCTTGGTGGCAAAGCAAATGTCGCCATTCTGGCGTTCTCGTCGCTCTTGCCGGAACAGTCTGGCGACCGGACAGGCGGTTTCAAGGATGCTGTCGCTGAAGGCAATTCCATCGAGATCGTGGCCGAGCAGGACGCCTGGATGCCAGAAGCCGCAGTTACTGTGGCCACCGATATTCTGACCGCCCACCCTGAGGTCAATGTCATCTACGCGGCAAACGAAGGCGGCACCGTGGGGGCGATGCAGGCGGTGCGCAACGCGGGTCGTGCCGGTGAGGTCTTTGTCTTTGGCATCGACGGATCGGAACAGCTGGGTCGGGGTCTTTTGGCGGGCGACAATGTTCTGCAGGCGGTGACTGCTCAGGCGCCGCTCCAGATGGGTGCCATGGGTGCCGAAGCCGCCCTTGCCATTCTTGCAGGCGAAGAAGTCGAGGCACAAACCACTGTGCCGGCAATGCTTCTGAGCAGGACCGACGCGGATGGCGTCACCGCGTTCCTGGAAAGCATTCAGTAGAATCAATGGCAGGGGGCCGTGTCGGCCCTCTGTTGCACTGATCATCACAGGCAAAGGCAGGTAACCCGTGTCAAATCTGATCCTTTATCAGCTCACCAAGCACTACGGATCGGTCAAGGCACTTGACGGATTTGTACACGAGTTCACAGCCGGGCAGGTTCACGCACTGATTGGCAAGAACGGTTCTGGCAAAAGCACCTTCGTCAAAATGATGTCGGGGGCGATCCAGCCGACGTCAGGGTCGATCCGGATTGGCACTGTCGAGACACGGTTTTCCAATCCGCGTGAAGCGCAAGAAGCCGGCATCGCCACCGTCTATCAGGAACTCAGTCTTGTCCCGGAATTATCGGTCGAAGAGAATATCTTCCTTGGTCGGCTACCCCACAAACGCTCTGGCCTGATTGATTGGGCGCGGTTGCGTCGTGATGCCAGTGATCTGTTCAAAGAGATTGGTGGGCTGGACATCGCGCCGCAAACCCGCGTTGCGGATCTTTCGGTTGGTCAGCAGCAAATGGTCGAAATCGTCAAGGCGATGAGTTTCCGACCCAAAGTCCTGCAACTGGATGAACCCACCTCTGCGCTGGCGCAGGCAGAAGTTCGGCAACTCTTTACTCTGGTGCGTCGGCTGCGCGACCTTGGTGTCACGGTTATCTATATTACGCACCGGCTGTCTGAACTGGATCAGATCGCGGATACAGTCACAGCGATCCGGGACGGAAAATTCGTGGATTCGGTGCCGATCAAGGAGGCCACCCCGGCCGTCATCCTTGATATGATGTTTGGCGATCTTCCGCCTCTCCAGCGCCCGACCAAGACGATAACGCGGGAAACACCGGTGCTGAGCGCGCGGCATCTTGCACTCGCATCCCATTTCGACGACGTGAGCTTTGATCTTTACCCGGGCGAGGTTCTTGGCATTGCCGGAATGCTCGGATCGGGACGAACCGAGTTGTTGCACTGCCTGTTCGGGGCCATCGTGCCGGATCAGGGCGAGATCACCGTGAACGGCCAGGTCGTGGCGCGGCCCGATATCCCGACGATGAAGGCGCTGGGCATTGGCTACACCTCCGAGGATCGCAAGCATTCCGGCCTTGTGCAGCTCTTGTCCTCACATGCCAACCTGTGTCTTGCCGGACTGGATCGGATCGCACCCAAAGGCTGGGTCAGTCACCGTACAGAAAAGCCGTTTGTCGACCGCCAGATTGCGGGGCTTCACATCAAGGCCGGCGATCCGATGTTACCGGTCTCTTCTCTTTCCGGCGGGAACCAACAGAAAATCGTTGTCGGGAACTGGATGAACAACACGCCCGACATTCTGTTGTTTGACGAACCCGCGCGCGGCGTCGATGTGCAGGCGAAACGCCAGATCTATGAACTCATCTGGGAAAAGGCGCGCGAGGGTCTGAGCTCGATCGTTGTTTCGACCGAATTGGAGGATCTGACCGAATGCTGCGATCGGATTCTTGTGCTGCGGGATGGTCGTATCGCCGAAGAATTCATCAACGAAGGCCTTGATGCCAAGGATATCTATGCAGCTTGCATGGCGGCACCCACAACCCAACAGGAGAGCGATGCATGACGCGCGACAAATTCATTTCCCATCTGCGCCGAAATTCGATGCTGATGATCCTGCTGGTCTTGTACGTGATCGTTGCGACAACGGCGCAGGGCTTTTTCACCCTGAACAACCAGCTGAATATCCTGAGGAATATTGCCGTCCCGGGGATGATTGCCTTTGGTATGGCTCTGGTGATCATTGTCGGAGAAATTGACCTGAGCGTCGGCTCCATGGTGGCCGTGTCCGCCTGTCTGACCGCCTGGATCGTCGAGAAGCTGGCCGGAAACGCCATTGAACCCGCCACCTGGACCGTCATTGCCGCCTTTGCCGGGACGCTGCTGTTTGCGGCCTCGGTCGGGTTCATGTCGGGCAAACTGCGGCAATTGGTTCAGGTGCCGACCTTCATCACGTCTCTGGCGATGATGGCAACCCTTGCGGGCTTGGCCAACCTGATCACCAATGGCGTCCCGATTTCGAGCTTTCCGAGCTGGTATTACGTCATCGGGTCAGGCCGTTTCTGGGGTGTTCCGGTTCCGGTTTTCCTGCTGGCGATTGCCTTTGCCATCACCTTTACCATCTCGAATTTCACGGCGCTGGGCCGGTCGATCTATGCGGTCGGTGGCAATATGGAGGCCGCGCGCCTGTCGGGCATCAATGTCTGGCGCACCAAGACCATCTGCCTGATGATGACCAGTGTCTTTGCTGCAACCGGAGGTATTATCTATTCGTCGCTGGTCAATGCCGGCAATCCGACCATTGCACGCGGGCTGGAGCTTGAGGTGATCTCGGCCGTGATCATTGGTGGCATCAGCCTGTTCGGCGGCAAGGGGACGATCTGGGGCGCATTCATCGGTGTGCTGTTTCTGGGCGTACTGCTGAACGCGATGACGCTGTGGGGTTTCAACCCCTATGTGCAGCAAGTGATCAAAGGCGGTCTGATCCTTGGCGCGGTCTTCATCAACTTCTTCATCGACCGAAAGTGACTTGGCTCAACTGGGATAAAGGGCGTGCGCGTCTTACCCGATGTGGTGCGATGCTGACCGACCTTGAGTTTGACCTCCCGGACGGTCGCCGCATTGCGCCTTTGCATAAAGCACCCTGGCTGGGTGAGGTGTTGCCCAATGGTGTGCCGCTGCTGCTTGCCGGGCTGCAAGGAGAGTGGCCCTGTGTTCCCTTTGGCATGGCGCCACAGGGCCCTCTGGCCGGGGATTGGGCCGGTCTCTCCCGCATGCCTGATCCATGGCCGCACGGGTATGCCGCCAATCACGACTGGCGCATAACACCCGATGGCCCGCAGGCGGTGCGTGCAGACATCGCCTATCCGGGGACCGATCCAATCCATCACCTGACACGGCGGGTGAGCGGGGTGAGCGGCAAGGCTGCGGTAGACATCGCTCTTGGCATCCATATGCGCCGCAAGGCCTGCCTGCCAATTGGGTTGCATCCGGTCTTTCGTCTGCCAGCGGCCACCGGACAGGCGCGTCTGTGTCCCGGGCGCTATAAGCAGGCGTTTTGCTACCCCGGTGATACCGGCGGCCCCCCCGGTATTTCACGCCCCGCGCCGTTCCGGTTGGAAGATCTAACAGGGTTCGGGTTTGATCCAGTGGCGCTGCCCTATCCTGACCGGTCCGAGACGCTTTTGCTCCTGAGCGGCACCGACGGGACCTTCGCGCTGGAGAACCGCGCCGAAGATTATCGCGTCACACTTGATTGGGATGCAGAGGCCTTTCCCTCGCTCATGCTGTGGATCAGCAATGGAGGGCGAAACGCGCCACCGTGGAACGGCCGCCATTGGGCGCTTGGGGTCGAACCCGTTTGTTCCGCATTTGATTTGGGATGCTCGATTTCAGCGACAGAAAATCCCCTGACAAAAACCGGTGTGCAAACGTCGCGCATGCTGACGCCGGATAGCCCATTTGACACCCGCTACAGCATATCCATCGCCGCGCTATAGGGTCTTGGGTGCGGGTCCGGTGCTGTCACGTTCGACGATCTGCAAGCTTAGAGCTGAAAGATCCGGTTTCGCGAAACGCTCCGGGTTGATCCGGTTCAGAAGCGTTTTTGCGGCCAGCTCTCCCAGCAATGAAATCGGCTGATTTACGGTGGTCAGGGTCGGAAAAATATGGGCGCTTTGTGGCAGGTTGTCGAACCCGATCACAGAAATGTCCTGAGGCATTTTCAGACCGCGTTCATGCGCGGCATGGATCGCGCCGATTGCCGCGATATCGGTTGTCCCAATCAGGGCGGTTGGTCGGTTTTTCGCCAGCACGTCCCGCGCCAGGGCGAAACAGGTATCAAAGCTATGCTCTTCGCCAAGAGACACGCTGACCGGTTCAAGCCCCTGAGCCGTCAACGCCTCTTTGATCCCCTCCAGGCGCAGGGTGATGGGTCTTGAATGGGTGGGCGCGCCAATGACACCAATGTTCCGATGCCCAAGGCGCAACAAATACTCTGCCATCAGACGCCCACCTTCCCGGTGGTCAACGGATACCAGATTCACCGCGATCTCGTCGGGAGAACGGTCAACGGCGATAATTGGAATATTCTGATCTGACAGCCGCGTGAAATTCTGGTTCGTTGCAACCGACGCTGCGATTATGCCATCCACTTTCTGGCCAATGAGGGTCGAGATATATCGTTTTTCATTCTCTTCATTCTCCTCGGTATTGCAGATCAGGCAGTGGTAGCCGTTTTGAAACAAGGCTTGCTCAAGCGCCTGCGCCAGAATGCCAAAGAAGGGGACATCAAGGCTCGGCAGCAGGACGCCGACGAGCCCGCTGCGACCGCTGCGCATCTGACGTGCGCCAGCGTTTGGTTCATACCCCAGCTCTGCAATCGCCTTCTCAACCTGCGCGCGCGTCTTGTCGCTCACCGAGGCGCTTCTGTTCAGAACACGCGACACCGTTCCAAGCGATGTTCCCGACAGTCTCGCAACATCTTTTACGCTTGCCGGCTGTTGTTTTGGAGGCTTTGACGGCACAGGAAATCACCTTGTCAGTTGTGCACCGAGTTTAAGTGACCGGGACAGTTTAGACCAGCTGTCAAAACCTGCTTCGTGACCTGGTATTGCTCCCTGATACTGGTCGGTATTGCATGCGAGAATTTGGGTACATTTCTGGCAGGTGACGAGTGTGCCGATCCCGAAGGAACTGTTCTCGTTTGAAGCTGGCTTGTCCTAGAGGGGTTTATAGGCGATGGCGTCGATCTCGACCTTGGCGTCCACCATGATCTGTGAGCGCACTGTGGACCGCGCCGGTCCGCCGTTTGGGAAATAGCTGGCATAGACACGGTTGAAGGTCCAGAAATCACGCGGGTCATCGAGCCAGACGCCGATTTTGGCAACATCCTCCAAGGTGCAATCTGCCAGGGCGAGGGCTGCGATCAGGTTCTCCATAGTCCTGCGAGTCTGGCTTTCGATGCCGCCTGCTTCGATCTCGCCGTTTTCCTTCATCGCAACCTGGCCTGAGATGAACACCAGATCGCCTGCGCGCACGGCGGGGGAAAATGGCAGCGGCTGTCCCCCGGCGCCGGTTCTGTCATTGCCGATGCGCTCGATTGTTTTGCGGGTCATGTCGGACGTCCTTCTTTTGATTGCAGTGTTGGTCTGTGCGGGATCGGCGCAACCGCCCCGTAGCCGGTGGTGGACAATGCAGCGCCGAGGTTCGCATGTTCTGCGGCTCTGACGCTGTCGCCATGACGCAGAAGCTCGGACAGGAATATGCCGTTGAAACAATCACCGGCGCCGGTTGCATCGACCGATTCCACAACCGCCCCCGGAACAAATGTGACCCCCTGATTTTCCGATACCGCCACGCCGTCGCGACCCAATGTCAGAGCAACGATGCGCGCGCCGAGGTTGTGATAGAACCGGATGATCTCGTCGGGGCTTTGACGTCCGGTGAGCTGGCGGGCGTCATCAAGTCCGGGAAGCGCAATATCGACGTGGCGCATCAGATCATGTGTCACGGCGCGTGCCTCCTCCAGTGACCAAAGCGCAGTCCGCAGGTTTGGATCAAATGCCGTGGTCACGTTTGACGCACGCGCGGTCCTGACGGCGTGATAGGTTGTGGCGCACATGGTGCTGCTGATGCCCAGATTGATCCCTGAGGCGTAGAATATCCTAGCGGTGCCGATGGCATGTGTTGGCAGGTCGTCGGGGGTCATCCTGCTGGCGGCGGAGTGCCGTCGCCGATATAGAAAATGATGCCCCAGGTCGTCGTGGAACACGAAGTAGAGGCCGGTTTCCCCGTCTGCGACTGTCGAGACCAGGCTGCTATCGACATGCTCGCGGTGCCAAAGCTCCTGCAGCGCCTGGCCAAAGCGATCATCGCCGAGGCGCGATATCAGGGAGGTTGCCGTGCCCTGTCTCGCCGCCGCGATTGCAACATTCGAGACATCGCCGCCATATCCCATTACTAGCTGCCCGTCGGGTTTTTGATTGAACTCGATGAGGGGTTCGCCGAGGCAGACAAGATCAGTCATCTTCCACCTCGCAGATCAGGGCCCGGCGGAGCCGGGTATTGGATGTATGGAAGGGAGGCTGTCACCAGACTGCCCCCCGCGCGGCGACGGGGCAGGCGCCCAGAGATGTGGATCCGCGAATGAGCTCGACCTGATCAAGCATGTTGCTGACCACACAGGCGTGGTTGGGAACGATCCTTAGACGGTCGCCGACGCTGAGATGGATCGCCTCGGCCCGCAGAATGCCGTGTTCCTCGGATAGGCTGTCGACCCGGATATCCGGGCGGCCCATTACGTGGCCATGACCGTTGAGGCCCAGAAGGTCCGAGGTCAGGACTTTGGAGCCGGCGTCAATGATTGCGCGATCTTCGGTCGGGACGGACACCACCGTTGCCAGGACTGTCAGAGCGCAATCATCCCATGTGCAGATGCCCCGCGCCACCAGCGAGCGATCATTGTAGACGTAGGTTCCGATCCTGTATTCGGTCGCGATCGGGACATCCTGCGCCTGCCACATGCCCGGTGAGCCGCCGCTGGACACGACGCTGACTGTCCCGCCCGTTGCGTGAATGCGTGCTCTGGCCTCTGCGAGCCAGTTCTGGACGGATACGTCTTTTCCAACAGGGGGGTAGGTCATCAACCCGCGAAACGCCAAGCCGGGGCGCGAGGCGATATAGCGGGCCAAGCTTTCAGCTGCCTGAGCGGTGTGCACACCGCAGCGCCCGGCCCCGGTGTCGCACTCGACCAGCACATTCAGCGGGGCCTCGGCGGTTTCGAAGGCCTGGGACAGGCCGTCGACAGTTTCGGTGTTGTCGGCGACAACGCTCAGCTTCACCTGCTCTGACAGGGCCCGAAGCCGCTTCAGCTTGCGCTCGCCAAGAATATTGTAGGTGATCAGAACATCGTCAATTCCCCCTTCGGCCACCATGGCCTCGGCTTCGCTGATCTTCTGGCAGGTGATGCCAAGCGCCCCGGCCGCGATCTGGCGCCGCGCCAGAAATGGCAGTTTGTGGGTCTTGATGTGGGGTCGCAGGGATAGGTTGTGCCTGTCACAATGGGCTTGAAACCGGTCGATATTCGCTTCGGCAATATCAAGGTCGACAAGGACTGCCGGTGTGTCGATCTGGGAAAACATCATGAGCCCTCCGATGCGTGCGGGTTTTCCACAATCGGCCAGATCGCGCGGGTCAGCCGTTTGTAAGCCGTCTTGGTGGGATCATTCGGATAGGGCCCGTCGACAGCGGCATAGAGGATCTTGGATGCAACTGCTGAGAATGCGCCGTGGAAGTGATTGGTGGATTTAACGACCAGAATTTTCTTGCTGTGGATATCAATGCCCAGATTGGTGAAGAGATCCGGCGAGAATGCCTGACTGCGGTTGGTATTCAGCACAACCTCGATGCCATCGACCCTGATGACGGAACAATCTCCCAGTGGAACAACCGAGGTCCCGAAGCTTTGCACCGCGTTGTGCTGGTTGCGAAGAACGGTCACGACGGCGTCCATCGGATCACCGGCAAATGCAGAGGTCTTGCTGCCAAATCGCAGCTCCAGTTCCGCACCTTCCCCGGCGGCGTGACACAGGCGGACGGCAATGGGATCCCAGATTGTGCCGAAGGCCGCAGAGGTGATGCCCTGGCGTAGCGCTTCTGCGAGGATCAGCGTGGAATCGCCAGCTACGCCGCCGCCCGGATTGTCCCAGACATCGGCAATGACCACGGGGCCGTTTGGTGCATTCTGGGCCAGTCGCAGAGCATCAGCGGGGGGCAGATATTCGGGTTTGGCGATACCTCGAAATGAAAACAACTCTTGCCCCAGCTCGCGGGCAATTTTCTCAGCTTTTGGCAGGTCGCCGTCAGTGATCACGATGATCTTTGCGCCAAGATCGGGGGAATCCCCGGCCATGAACCCGTGAATGGCTGAGACGGACAGAACCTCGCCCGCTGCTTCCATCGCCTTCATCCTGTCGACAAATCCGCGCATCGGGTTGCGGCTGGTCGGCAAGACATCAATCATGCGAACGTCGTAGACTGCTTTTGTTGGTGTGATTTCGCCACGGGCCCTACGCAGGGTCAGGTCTACGCAGGCTTCACCGGTCTCGACAAAATCGGTGTGCGGGAATTCCTTGAACACCGTTATGATGTCGGCATTCTTCACCCGCTTGTCACTCAGGTGGCTATGCGGATCGAAGCTGACGCCGATTGTGGTCTCGGGGCCGGCGATCTGGCGCACGCTCTCGATAAGCGATCCTTCGCAATCGACGCAGCCTTCGGCGATCATGGCCCCGTGCAGGCCAAGCACCACGGCGTCCAGAGGCAGTGCCGCCCGGACCTGATCCATAAGTTCCTGCTTCAGCTGGTGCCAGGTGGACGCATTCAGCAACCCGCCGGGTTCGGCCCATGTGGCGGTTCCTTCAATGAGTTCAAACCCTTCCTCTTTGGATCTTCGGCGAAGCGCGGGAAAGACGGCGCTGCACAGGGTCGGAGTGTCAGGGTGCTTTCCCGGAGGGGCGTAGAAGCTCTGCTCGAAATTGGAAAAATCCGTGCGCAACGGGGAAAACGTATTCGTTTCGGTCGCAAGAGATGCGCAGAAGATCCGCATTGTTGTGGTCCAATCCGTAGGGAGATGCCGGAGGTGTGTCTTGGCTTCCGGTGGGCGTTTCCGCCGGATTGCTCCGGCGGAAGGGAGGATCAATCGAGATAGGCGTCAGCGTTTGCCGCGGAGACGGCATCACGGAACTGGCTGAGCAGTTCGCGGGCCTTGTCATCCATGTTTTCGGCGACATGTGCTTCGAACGCAGGCTGAGCCGCCTTTGCCATCGCGGTGCGTTGCTCGGCTGTCAGGGCGGTCACCTCGATTTTGTCCATCAGCCCGGCAAGGCCGCGATCGGATGCCTCAATGATCCGGCTCAGGCCACGGCTGGCCACGACGCAGTTTTCTGCGGCGGTATGGATGGTTGCGCGTTCGTCATCTGTCAGACCTTCATAGAATGCGCGGTTCATCAGAAATGTGTATGGCGAGAACAGGTGGTTGGTCAGCGTCATATACTTCTGCACCTCGGCAAAATTTGCGAAGGAGATGATTGGAACCGGGTTCATCTGACCGTCGATGACACCTGTTTGCAGGCCCGAGTAGACCTCGCCCCAGGACAGTGGATAGGCTTCGGCACCAAGCGATTGCATGATTTTCTGGTGCGATGGCAGCGTCATGGTGCGCACCCGAATGCCGTCAAAATCCTCGAGATTGGCAATCGGTCGTTTTGAGTTGGTGACAGCGAAGAATCCGCCGGTGTCCGGGAAGCCGAGGACGACGACGCCGGGAAGTTCTGCTTCGATATCGGCTTTCAGCGCCTCACCAAAGGGACCGTCGAACACCGCATATGTGGACGCGTTACCCGTAAATGCGAAGGGCAGGTTCAGAATGTCGATGCGCGGATAATAGCTGGCCAGCGCACCAGTCGATGTCAGTGTCGCCTGGATGATACCGTCCTGCAGCTGCTGCACGTGCTCGGCGGCAGATCCGAGCTGGTTGGACCCAAAAACTTCGACGGTCACCGCGCCATTGGTATCGGCGGCGACGAGGTTCGAAAACACGGCGGTACAGGCATGTGCCGGGTTTTCGAATGGGTCGGTTTTATTGTCATGGCCGAAGCGGATGACGCTTTCTGCGCTGGCAGCATTTGCCGTCGTAATGGCCGCGACGGCCAGTCCCGCGAAAAGAGATTTCATTTTTTCCTCCAGTTGGTTCTTGGTTGGTTGGGTCGTCTTATTGGGCGTAGCCAAGCGCTCTGGGCAGCCACAGGGCCGCGTCCTCCCAGAAGGCAAAGGCGAACAGGATGCCGATTTCCGCGATCAGGAACGGAAGGAGCTTGATCGAAATTCTCTCCAGTTTTTCACCGGTGACGGACGACAGAACGAAGAGGCAGGCCCCCACCGGAGGCGTCATCAGCGAGATGTTGAGGGCGAGAACAAAGATGATCCCCGCGTGGATCGGCTCAAGGCCGACGCTTTCGGTCAAAGGCACCAGAACAGGTGCCAGGATGATGAGAATGGCGGTGATATCCATCACCATGCCGATGAGCAGAAGCAGGCCGATAATGATGGCGATGACCATGTAGCGGTTGTCAGAGAGGTTCAGCACGGTCTTGGCAATCAACTGGGGGATACGTTCGAAACTCATCCACCAGCCAAGGATGCCTGCGAAGGCGATAATGACAAAGATAACGCCCATGATGCGCGCGGTGCGCACAAGCATCATGTAAAAGCTCTTGAAGGTCAGCGTCCGGTAAACAAAAACGCCGATGAACAGCGCATAGGCCACCGCGATAGAGGCCGCTTCGGTTGGCGTGACGACACCGCCCAGAATACCGCCCAGAATGATAACCGGCATCGCCAACGCCGTAAGCGAGGACAGGAATGTCTCCCAGATTTCTCGCAGGGTGGCGCCGCGGATGGCTTTCGGCAGGTTTTCGCGTTTGCCGCCGATGACTATCACAACCATGCAAACGAGGCAGATCACCAGCCCGGGCAGAACACCCGCCGCAAATAGTCCCGCAATAGAGACGCCCATCAATGAGCCGTAGACCACCATGAGACCCGATGGCGGAATGGTCGGCCCGATGATTGACCCCGCAGCGGTCACGGCACAGGCGTAGTCGCGTTTGTAGCCCTCCCGGACCATGGCGGGCACAAGCGTACGTCCGAAAGCGGCGGCGTCGGCCGTGGCCGATCCGGTCAGCCCGGCAAAAAACACCGACGCCAGCATGTTGGTATGTGCCAAACCGCCACGGAACCGCCCGACCAGAACCTGCGCGAGTTTGACAAGGCGGCTGGTGATCCCGATGTCATTCATGATCTCGCCGGCCAGAATGAAGAATGGCATGGCAAGAAACGGAAAGATGTTGAGACCGTTGAAGATCTTGCTCGGCCCAACCGCGAGAAAGTTTCCGCCCCCCATCTCGATAAGGCCGACAACCCCGGCAAGACCGATAGCAAAACCAATGGGCATGCCAAACAATACGAGAACGACAAATGCGGCGGCAACGATCATGCTATCGCTCCTCAGCCTGGCCGGGATCCATGACCGGCGGGCGGTCGACATAGGTGCCCAGATCACGCACCAGGACGAGCAGGATCTGCACACAGCAGATGGCGGCAGCGGCGGGGATTGCGGCGTAGAACGGGGCCAGGCTCATCCCGAATATCATCGCGTCACGCGGGGCCCCGCTCATCGCGAAGCCGACGCCGTAATAGGCGACGTAGAGAAACAGCAGCAGCGTCAGAACATCCATCAGTATCAGAAGCGCCTGACGCATCCGGGCCGGAATGGCATGGATAAATGCGGTCAGCCCGATGTGTTCGCGGCGTGAGATGCCGGAGGACACTGCAAGCATCGCGGCCCAGATCATGAGATATCGGGCGATCACTTCGGGCCAGGGGAGCTGCCAGTGAAAGTAGTAGCGGTCCATAACGCCCAGCCAGACATCCAGCACCAGAGCCAGCATCAATGCCGCGACAATCGCTTCGATCACCGCATTGATTTTCGCGCTTGTCTGCGCAAACGCCTGTCGCATAAACATCCCTCCCAAAAAAAAGCCGACAGCGTAACCGAGTTACACGATTGCAAGGAAAATTGCGATTATCAAGACCAATTTGTTACTAAGGTCCGTTATTGCTGTTAAAACCCTTGTATGGCGACCCCATCTTGCGGAAATTCTGCGCCCTGTGTAACTTAGTTCCGTTGCACCTTCTGAGGGAACTGAAACTTGAAAAGCCCCGCCAACTCGCTGCAGAGCCGAGATATCCCGCCGCAAAATGCGCAGCTGAGCCCCGTTGATCTGATCTCCGTCCTACGTCGCACGGACGGTAGTTTTGCGTCGCAGGAGCAGAAGGTGGCGGATTTTGTGCTGGAGAACCTCAATACCATCAGCTCGATGACAATTGGGGATCTGGCAGACAAATGCGGTGTCAGCAAACCCACGGTTATTCGTTTCTGTCGCAGCCTTGGTTGCGAGGGCTACCGGGATTTCAAGCTGCGGCTCGCTCAGAATGTTGCGGTCAGTGCCCAATATCTGTTCGGCGACGCAGACGATTCATCGAACTCAGGCCATTCAACGCTCGATCAGGTTCTGGGAGCGGTATTTGCCACCCTGAATGTGATGCGGCGTCAGGTTGATGTCGACCAGCTGATGCAGGCCAAAGCCGGGATTCTGGGGAAACGCCAAATTCTGTTTGCCGGAATAGGCGGTGGATCGTCGACAGTCGCACAGGAAGCATCGAACCGGTTTTTCCGCCTTGGCATCCCGTCATTCTTTGTTAGCGACAGCTACGTCCTGCAAATGCGCGCGGCTGCGCTTGGTCCGGAAGACGTTCTGTTTCTGGTGTCGGCAAGCGGTGAAGCGGATGCAATTGTGGGGGCGGCAGAAGTCGCCAATGGATATGGCGCAACAACCATCAGCCTGACGAAACCCGAAACACGCTTGTCATTGCAGACAAAGATCTCAATTCACACCGATCTGCCCGAAGACAACGATATCTATAAGCCAACCGCATCCCGCTATGCGCATCTGGCCATCATCGACACGCTCGCCATGATGGTCGCGCAGGAACAGTCCAGTGAAACCAAGGAAAACCTGAGGCGCATTCGTGCGTCCCTGACCGCCTACCATGGCCGGACAGGCCCGCAACCGCTTGGCGATTGACGACATTCGAGCCGATCATAGGGGCGGGCGCGAGCAAGCTCTTGCTGGCGCGAAGGGCATTGATGACCAGATAGGAGCGGCGTCGCCCGAAGGGCCGAAGAGGAAAGGCTCCCGTCGCAGGCCGAGGCAGAGTAACATCCGAATCGTTGCGGATTGCGCAGCTTGGCCGGGTGGGGATGATATGGATATCGAACAGCTAATTGCCTGTCCTGTCTGCGACGTGCTGCACCGCGACCAGGCTGTGGCGGCGCATACGGTGGCCAGATGCGCCCGATGTGGCACGGTGCTGGCGGCCCCCAGAACCGGTGCCATGACCCGGATCGCGATGTTGTCGCTGACCGCTCTGATCCTGCTGGTCGCCGCTGCCGGTTTCCCGTTTCTGGAGCTGAAGGCGCAGGGGTTGTCTCATCGGGCCTCGGTGCTGGATGCGGTCATGGCCTTCTCGCGCGGGCCGATGGCGCCGCTGTCTCTGGCGACCGGTCTCCTGATCGTTCTATTGCCTGCCGCACGCTTCAGCGCGCTGATCTACACCTTGGCGCCGATGGCTCTGGGCTGGCACCCTGCGCCGCGCGCTGCAGCTGTCTATCGCTGGGCGGAGAAGCTGAAACCCTGGGCGATGGCAGAGATATTCATCATCGGTGTGGCGGTGGCCCTTGTCAAAGTCTCCGGCCTGGCGCAGGTCGGGCTGGGGCCTGCGTTCTGGGCCTTTGCAGCGCTGCTGGTGGTGACAATCCTGACCGACAATTCGATTTGCAGGCTGACTGTATGGAAAACACTGAAGACGCGCAGCGCTTCCTGACCGCCGCTGCGGCCGGGCTGGTCGGCTGCCGCGCCTGCGGCACGGCGAACCCCGGAGGCGCGCGGTCCTGCGGCTGCTGCGGCAGCAGCCTGGAGCCTGCCGGGCCGGGTGGCCTCCAGCGTGTCTGGGCCTGGCTCGTGGCGGGGATGATCGCCTATGTTCCCGCCAACCTATACCCGATGTTGCGGACCACCACCTTTGGTCGCAGCTCCGAGAATACACTGATTGGCGGCATAGCCGAGCTGTTCAGCCATGGCGCTTATGGGGTTGCCTTTATCGTTTTCCTTGCGAGCATCGTAATCCCGGTCGCAAAATTCCTGGCCATCGCCTATCTTGCAGTTTCGGTCCGAAGGCCCGCAGCCTTGGGCAGCCATGGTCGACTGGTGCTCTACGAGATTGTCGAATTCATCGGACGGTGGTCGATGATCGATGTTTTTGTCGTGGCGATCCTGACCGCCCTGGTCCAGCTGGATTTTGCGGCGGCCATCACGCCGGGGATTGCAGCGGTCAGTTTTGCATTGTCGGTTGCCTTCACTATGCTGGCAGCTCAAAGTTTCGATCCGCGCCTGATCTGGAACGCGGAAAAGCGAGAATATGAATGAGCACCCCTGAACCCGCCCCGATGACCATCGCTGCGCAGCGTGTCTCGCCCTGGCGGAACCTCTCTCTGGTCTGGCTGGTACCGCTGGCTGCTTTGGCCGTATCGCTTGGGGTAGCCTGGAAGGCCTATAGTGATCGCGGCGTCCTGATCCGCATTACTTTTGAGAACGCCTCCGGCATCGTGGCCAATGAAACGACAGTGCGCTATCGCGACGTTGTTATCGGCCAGGTCGAGGATGTGGGGTTTGCCGAGGACCTGAGCAAGGTCGCCGTATGGGCGCGTATCGACAAGAAGGTTGCCCCCTATCTGGATCGGGATGCCGCCTTCTGGGTGGTGCGCCCCGAAGTCAGCGCGCGGGGGATCTCGGGTCTCAGCACGGTATTGTCCGGCGTCTACATCGAAGGCGCCTGGGACCAGGACCGGGGCAGTGCCGAAATCAGTTTTGAAGGGGCCGACCGGCCGCCCCTTGTGCAGCCGGGCCGGGGTGGGCGGCGGATTACCCTGCGCACCAACGACGGGCGGATGATCTCCGAAGGCGCGCCGGTGCTTTTCCGCGGCATCGAGGTTGGCCGGCTGGAAAGCCCGCGTCTCACCGTCAGCGGCAACAGCATTGTTGTCGATGCCTTTATCGAGGCGCCCCATGACCAGCGGATCAATTCGGCGACGCGTTTTTGGGATACATCTGGCTTCTCGGTTTCCATTGGCGCCAGCGGGCTGTCGCTTGATGTGGATAGCATCGCTTCGCTGGTGGCAGGCGGGATCGAGTTCGACACGGTATTCGATGGCGGCCGACCGGTCAGTTCGGGCGCCGTCTTCGACATCCACCCGGATGAGGCCGCAGCCCGCCGCACGGCCTTTGCCCGTTCGCTAACGGGCGGGGTCGCGGTTTCGGTTGCCTTTGGCGAGTCGGTTGCTGGCTTGACCAGCGGTGCCGCGGTCAAACTTGGCGGGGTGAAGGTCGGCGAGGTCAGCAGTCTGAACGCCGCAATCGAGAACGGGACCGACGAGGCGGAGGTCAGGCTGATTGCCAAACTGATGCTTGAACCGTCGTTGATGGGCCTGCCGCCGGGAGCGGGCGAGACCGAAGCGCTGGATTTTCTGGAGCAGGCGACCGCAGGCGGTCTGCGGGCCAGGCTGGCTGCGGCCGGGCTGTTCAGCTCTGAGCTGATTGTTGAACTGGTCACCTTGGATGCGGCGGAGCCTGCACTCTTCAATCGCAACGCGGAGCCCTTCCCCGAATTGCCCAGTGCGCCCTCGGACCTGCCCGATTTTACCGCAACCGCAGAAGGCGCATTGGAGCGGATCAGCGAGCTGCCCGTCGAAGAGCTGATGGCGCAGGCGATCGCGACCTTGGCCAGCATTGAATCCCTGGCCTCCGCTGAGAGTACCCGGCAGGCGCCTGCGGCGGCGGTGGCCCTGCTGGATGAGACCCGGTCGCTGGTTGCGGACCCGGAGACGCGGGCGCTGCCGGGGGAGCTGCGCGCAGCTGTGGCTGACCTTCGCGATATTCTGTCTGAGTTGCAGCAAGGCAGAGCGGTGGCCAGTTTGACAGAGGCTTTGGAGCAGGGCAGCCAGGCCGCATCCAGCCTCGCGGCGGCCTCGGAGGAATTGCCGGCGCTGGTCAGCGACTTCCGCGCCCTGGCAGCCAAAGCCAACGCATTGGAAGCCGAAGAGTTTATCCGGTCCGCCAGCCAGCTGATGCAAAGCGCTGACAGCATGATCGATTCCGATGGCGCGCGCGCGCTGCCTCCGGCCCTGACCAGCGCGCTGGATGAAATGCGCCTCACCCTGTCGGAGCTGCGCAGCGGCGGGCTGGTAAACAACGCCAATGCGACAATGGCCTCGGCCCGCAGTGCTGCCGATACCGTCGCGGCCGCAGCCGAGGGGTTGCCGGCGCTCTCAGCCCGGCTTGAACGGCTGGTCGCACAATCCGAGACCTTGATCACAGCCTATGGCGCTCGCTCGAACTTCAACTCCGAAGCGCTGGATGCGCTAAGGGAGTTCAAATCGGCCGCCCGTTCGGTCTCCCAGCTTGCCCGCAAGATTGAACGTGACCCGAATTCCCTTTTGTTTGGAAAGTAAGATGAAAAAAGCCATGTTCCTGACGCTGACCCTTCTTGCGATGGCAGCCTGTGCTCCGACCAATGATGCCCGGTATCTGATCTCTGCGGCCCCGGGCGAGAAGATAGCCAATCTGCGCTCCCGTACGATTGAGGTCCGGCTGGCCTCTCTGCCGTCTTATGCGGCTGCGTCCGATATGGTCGCCGAGGGGGAAGGCGGCGCGCTCTTTGCGCTTGGTGGTGCGCAATGGGCGGATGATCCGGCTCGCGGCATAGCCGCCGCCCTGGCCCGTGGGCTGACGGAACGCACTGGCGCCTCTGCCGCAATCGAACCCTGGCCGCTGAACACCGGCCCTGACGCCCGTCTGGATGTAAGGGTGGACCAGGCCTATGCGCGTGCTGACGGAGTATTCGAGCTGACAGGCCAGTTCGCGGTCTCCTCCCCCGAAGGCACAGTGCGGGAATTTGTTAAGCGTTTCGACATCCAGACACCCGTCAGCGGTGAAGGGCCATCCGCAACCGCCGATGCGCTCGCCCTGGCCCTGGCGGACCTCGCCCGGCAGATCTCTCTGGCAATGTAGTGGCCTGCCGCGAGGGGGACCATGAAAGGGGCACTGCATCGCCCTCACAACATTGAGCTGACAGTGTCTATTCGCTGTTGGGAGTCAAAGGACACCGATCAGGCCGCAGCTCACAGGGGTGTTCGGAGGCAACCCGGCCTTGCAGCAGGTTGAAGCGTGCCGGGTACACTCCGGCAACATCGGTCGGGCGCCCTTTGTCAGCGACTGCTGTGGTCACCACCAATGGCGGTTTCCCCGAACCGGTTCCGATAGTCGGTTGGCAGGATGCCTAGCAGTTTCATGAAGCTGCGCCGCATTTTCTGTTCAGTCATATATCCTGACAGCGCGGCGATTTCCTTAATGGGTTTCCTGCTGCGTTCCAGATATATTCGGGCGACTGCAAGCCGCCGCTCTTCGACGAAGCGCGAGGGGGTTTGGCCAAATTCATGTGTGAAATCGCGGTGCAGCGTCCGCTCGGTCGCGCCTGCTATCTCGGCCATCCTGGACACGCTCCAGGCGGCGCTCGGGTCTTGTTCGATGAGGTTATAGAGTTCGGTCAAACGCTTGCTTGATGTCGCCTGTGCCTTGAGCGGTTCTGAGTACTGAGATTGTCCTCCCTGCCTTTGCATGAACACCACCATTTCCCGAGCGACGCGCAAGGCAACCCGCCGTCCGTGATCCACTTCAACAAGTGAAAGGGCGAGATCAATCCCGGCCGTCACACCTGCCGAACAATGAAATTTGCCGTCATGGGTGAAAATTTCGTCCAGATGCCAATTGACACCCGGAAACCGCGCGCGGGCCAAGTCTACCCGTTCCCAATGTGTCGTGGCTTTTCTGCCGTTCAATAGCCCGGCGGAGGCGGTAAGGAGGCTACCTGAGCAGATCGAAACGAACCGCCTTACGTGAGGGTCCATTCGCGTCAGAAAACGTTGCAGGAGCGGATCATCAAGCCGTTGATCGACAACGGGGCCGCCCGGAACGATGAAGACATCCGCCTGGGTCATGGTTGCGAAGGATCCATGAGCGCGGAGGGTCAATCCAGTGTCGGTTACAACATCCGCGCCGTCCTCGCTTACAATGGCAATGTCGTAAGCTTGCCAACCCAAGATCTTGTTTGTGGATGTGAACACCTGTGCCGGACCGGCCACGTCCATCAGAAGGACGTCGGCGAGGCCCATGATGACAACAGATTGAGGGCGCTTTGTCTGATTTTGAAGGCAGATGGTCACGTCTGACATCAGTCATGCAGCCTAGGATGCTGTCAACAGCTTCCTTTGCAGTGAGACCAGCACATGCCACGCCAATTTATCACCGACGTCCCGGGTGTCCCCACATCACGCTCGCCGATTTCTCAAGCGGTCGTTGTTGGGGATACCTGCCATATCTCGGGCCAATTGGCCGTATATGAGGACGGCTACCGACCTGGCAGCGCAGCTGAAGAGACTGACAGGGCCTTCGATCTGGTGTTTAAAATCGCTGCCGCAGCGGGGTTCTCTTTGGAAGAGATCGTTGATGTGGATATCGCGTTTTCTGACATTGAACGGGATCTGGCGGAGGTAAATGAAGTCTGCCGAACGCGGTTCTCACAGTTTCCGGCAAGGACGATCTATGAGGCTGCGCGACTGCCTTATGGTGCAAAAATCAAGATACAGGCCATCGCGATGAAAGACGGCCTGTGACGGAAGGATAAGGTCGCTTGCGGGATAATCATTGGTTTGGCTGCGGTGGCACCTTTTACGGGGGGCTGTCGCCGGGCGGCGTGACACGCGGCGGCTCGGTGCGCTCGTCAACCTGTCCAATTCAAAGGGGATCGTCTTCGGTATGCGCCTGATGATTGGGCGAAGCTGAAGCGGATACCTGCTATTGATGATAAGACCATGCAAAGGGATGGGAAACGATGACCGGTAAGACAGACAACACGAAATCCGCGCAGACATCAGCTGCGCGAACCGCATCGGCAAGATCAAGCGACGTGGTGCGACACCCTTTTTCGGATGTTGCTAGACAGCTGACCGAAGCTGCGCCCTTTGACGTCGTGTTCGAGACGCCCGAGGTGACCGTGGAACTCTACGCGCCTGTCGGCATAGACAAACAGAAACCGCATGAGCGGGATGAACTCTATATTGTCGCGACCGGTACAGGTACTTTTTCGCGCGGTGACGAGTTGGTGCCATTCGGGCCAGGCGATCTGCTTTTCGTTCCCGCCCACGTGCCGCATCGCTTTGAGAGCTTCACTGACGACTTTAAGGTCTGGGTGATCTTCTATGGAGATGTGCGGTTCAAAGAGACAGGTGCCCATCCGAAATAGCCGCCAAAAGCGAAGCCTGAGAAGCGGCGGAACGGGTGCTGCGCGGTTCAGTCATGATCCCTGGTCCGCAGGTGGCGCTCACATTATGCCACAGCGTCCCGTAATGGTGTGGCGGTCGGTCGCCATCTCGAGATGGAGTGGCAAACTTCGGGCTCCGCTTTCAGAA
Source organism: Phaeobacter sp. JH20_08 (assembly GCF_048056635.1). Taxonomy (NCBI): domain Bacteria; kingdom Pseudomonadati; phylum Pseudomonadota; class Alphaproteobacteria; order Rhodobacterales; family Roseobacteraceae; genus Phaeobacter; species Phaeobacter sp. JH20_08. Next base: position 74,880 of record NZ_JAYMVV010000017.1, read on the forward strand.
ATTCGGGATGGCTGTCGTAAGGTCATCTTTGACAGGTTATCCAACTGTGTCTCTGCTCGGCGGTTAGGGCGTGTTGGGAGGGCGCGGAGACATGCGGACGATTTTTCGAAAGAGCCTGCTGGGGCTATTGGGTGTGTTTATGGTCATGCTCGCCGTCCTTGCGATCAATACGATGAGATATCGGGCCGACATACGGACCGATGTGGCAGCCTATAGCCTGGGTGCGGATATTGGGCAGGCGACGGAGTTGCTGTCTCGGGCTATTCAGTTTGAGACGGATAGCACCAAACCCGATGCAGCTGATTTCAGCGCCTTCACGGATTTTCTTCAGCAGGCGTTTCCGGGCGTCTTTGCAGCTGTGGATCTGGAGATGATGGCTGCGAAGACGCCGCTCCTGAGGTGGCAGGGAACTGACCCAGACCTCGCCCCCGTTCTTCTGGCGGCGCATTATGACGTCGTGCCCATCGCACCGGGATCATTGGATCGCTGGGATCATCCGCCTTTCGCCGGTGTGGTTGCCGACGGCTATATCTGGGGGCGCGGGACGTTGGACAACAAGGGCGCGCTGATCGCAATGCTCAGCGCGGCCGAGCATCTCATCCAAGAGGGTTTCACCCCCAAACGGTCTATCTACTTCAGCTTCGGTGGCGATGAGGAAGTTGGTGGGGACGGCGCGCGGTCTGTCGCCAAACATCTGAACCAACAGGGGATCCAACTGGCCTGGACATTGGACGAAGGGTCTTTTGTACTCGACAACGTGATCCCCGGGCTCGATGTGCCGGTGGCAAGTATCAACCTGTCCGAAAAAGGCTTTCTGACAGTGAAACTGGTGGCAGAGGCCGAGGGCGGGCATTCTGCTCTGCCACCCAAGATGACGGCTGTCGGGCGTATCGCCCGCGCGGTTGATCGCGTGCAGAATTCACCGCTGGAAGGTGGGCTTGACGGTGTGACGGCTGAGTTCTTTGATGCTTTGGGTCGTCACTTTACCTTGGACAAGCGCGCATTGTTTGCGAACCAATGGCTGTTCAGCCCCCTGCTTGAAACGGGGCTTTCGAATGCGGCCTCGACCAATGCGATGCTGCGCACGACGACAGCGCCAACCATGTTGAGCGGATCAAACAAGGCCAATGTTCTGCCGACCGAGGCGACCGCCACGATCAACTTCAGACTTCATCCGCGGGATACTGCCGAACATGTGATTGCGCATATCGCGAAGGTCATTGACGACCCGGAGATTGACATCGTTTTTGATCCTGCGGCGGTGCGCGAAGCCTCTCCTGTTGCAAGCTCATCTGCGCAGGGGTTCGAGGATATCGAGAGTTCGATCCTGTCGGTTTTTGGGGAGATTGCTTCCGTTCCCGGCCTGACAATTGCGGGAACGGATGCCCGCCACTACGCACAGGCTTCGGACAACGCATATCGCATCAATCCGTTCCTGGTCGAAGACGATGATATTGCGCGTTTTCATGGAACGAATGAACGCCTGTCGGTTGCAAACCTGGAGCGCGGGATCAATTTCTTTGGCGCCCTCATAACCAGACAGTAGCGCAGAACCGGCCCGCCGCTCAGCTGCCCCCGCCGCACGGTCGCTATTGAGGCGACCGGCGGCGGGGTTTCCGCGGATCGGGCAGACACCCCTTGTGGATCTCATAACCCTCGCTGTTCATTTGCAAATGACCGTTCTGACAGTCCGCTACCCCAATTGGCTAATCATTCGGGAGCTGTCATAACAGGGGCAGCTATGGAAACAGGAGACGATTCATATGCTCGTTGTCGGCTGGCAGGAACGGGTTGATCTCCCGCTTCTTGGACTTACGAACCTGAAGGCGAAAATCGATACAGGTGCGCGCACATCGGCGCTTCATGCTACAGATATTGTGACGTTCGAACGCGATGGCGTTCCCTGGGTTCGTTTTCACACACGGTTCGACGATGATTCACACGACACCGATGTGGAATCTCCGATCCATGATCAGCGCGAGATCAAGAACACCAGCGGCATTCCGGAAACCAGGATCGTCATCCGGACCAGATTTCGGATATCGGACCGCTTGTGGAAGATCGATCTGTCGCTGACCGAGCGTACCGAGATGAAATTCCGCATGATCGTGGGGCGCACGGCCCTGCGCGGGCATTCCATCCTGGTGAACCCCGCCAAGCGCAATTTGACGGCACCGAAACCAGCAGCCGCAATCGTCGGCAGAAGGAAAAACTCATGAAAATCGCGTTGCTCGCCAGAAACTCCAATCTCTATTCCCACAAACGGCTGGTGGAAGCCGCCGAGGAACGCGGTCACGAGATCCACGTCATCAATACGCTGCGGTGCTACATGAACATCGCGTCGCGGCGCCCAGAGATTTATTACAACGGGGAAAAACTGGAAGGTTACGATGCGGTCATTCCGCGGATCGGGGCCTCTGTCACCTTCTATGGCATGGCGGTTCTGCGCCAGTTCGAGATGATGGGTGTCTACCCATTGAACGAGAGCGTGGCGATCGGGCGATCGCGCGACAAACTGCGCTCAATGCAGCTTCTGGCGCGCGACGGGGTTGGCCTGCCGGTGACGACCTTCGCCCATGATCCCAAGCAGACCGAAGAGGTGCTGGAGCTTGCGGGCGGTGCGCCTCTGGTGATCAAGCTGCTGGAGGGGACACAGGGGCTTGGCGTTGTTCTGGCCGACACGAATCGCTCCGCGAAATCGGTCATTGAAGCGTTTCGTGCGACCGACACGAATATCCTGATCCAGGAGTTCATCAAGGAAGCCGGCGGGACCGACATCCGCGCGATCGTGATCGGGGGACGGGTCATCGCGGCGATGAAGCGTACCGGGGCCGAGGGGGAATTCCGGTCCAATCTGCATCGTGGCGGCTCGGCGCAATTGATCAAACTGTCGCCGGAAGAGCGCTCAACCGCCGTGCGGGCTGCGAAATCCATGGGGCTGAATGCCTGTGGTGTCGACATGCTGCGTGCAAATCACGGGGCGGTGGTGATGGAGGTGAATTCCTCCCCCGGACTGGAAGGCGTTGAAAAGGCGACCGGTCTTGATGTTGCTGGCAAGATGATCGAGTTCATCGAGAAGAACGCTAAACCCGGCAAAACCAAAACGAAGGGCAAGGGCTAATGATCAAACGCCCGGGGTTTGATATCGGCGGGGAGCTGATCCCGCCCGGCACCCGGCGCACCGTTGATCTTCCTGTCAGTTCACTGTCAGACCATACGCCGGTGAATATGTCAGCCCATGTCGTTCATGGCAAAACGGAGGGACCAGTTGTCTTCGTCAGCGCAGGGGTGCACGGCGACGAGGTGATTGGCATCGAAATCGTACGGCGACTGCTGAAATCACCTGCGTTGCGGGGCCTCAAGGGCACGTTGATTGTGGTCCCGATTGTGAACTCCTTTGGGTTCATTAACCGGTCCAGATATCTGCCGGACAGGCGGGATCTGAACCGCTCTTTCCCTGGGAACGAGGGCGGATCGCTTGCTGCGCGTCTTGCGCATCTGTTCCTGAAGGAGATCGTGTCGCGCTCTGACGTCGGGATCGATCTCCACTCGGCGGCGATCCACCGGATCAACTATCCGCAGGTGCGCGTGTCGCCGGAGGATGCCGTGGCACGGGAGATGGCGGATGTCTTCGGCGCCCCGATCATCATGGAATCGGCGATACGACAGGGATCCCTGCGAAACTCGGCAAAGGAGCTGGGAAAGACCGTTCTGCTCTATGAGGCGGGTGAGGGTCTGCGATTTGATGAGGTTTCGGTGCGCGCCGGGCAGGCGGGCATTCTCAGGGTGATGAAATCATTGGGGATGATTTCCGCCCGCGGCGTGGCGCCCGCCAAGGCGCGCCCGCAGTTCTGCCCCTCCAGCAAATGGCTTCGGGCGCCGATGGGTGGCCTGTTTCGCAGCCTGAAGGCAGACGGCGATCCGGTGCGCCAGGGCGACGTACTGGGGGTGGTGTCTGATCCCTTTGGCGAAGAAGAAACCGAGGTCGTCGCGCCGTTCGATGGTATCATCGTGGGGCGGGCGGTACTGCCGGTGGTGAACGAAGGTGACGCCGTGTTCCATCTGGCGCGGGTTCAATCCATGAAACAGGCCGAGAATGCCATGGATGATCATTCATCACAGCTCGCGGATGATCCCATGTTCGACGAGGATGAGATCATCTGATCCAGGCGGCATGGGCATTTCAGTGTTCCCATCGTTGTCCGACAGCCCGCGGCGAGACAGGGGGGGCTAGGTCGGCGTCGCGGTATCGCGGTCCTGCCTTGGAGATCTGCCAAACTTGCGGGAGTATTCGCGCGAGAACTGCGCCGAGCTTTCATAGCCGACGGAAAAAGCTATTTCCGACACTTTTGCATCGGTTGACCTGAGCGCGTCGCGGGCTTTCAGTAGGCGCAGATCCTTTTGGTATTGCAGCGGGGATGTGCCGGTCACGGCCTTGAACTGTTCGAAGAAGGCAGAGTTGCTCATGCCGATCCGGTCGGCAAGCTCGCCGATTGCGATTGTCTGCGAGAGATTTGCCTGAAGGTCACGGGTTGCGAGATGGATGCGGCTTGCTGTGCTTTGGTGCCAGAGCAGCCGTTGCAGACCAGCCGCGTGCTGCCCGATCAGCAACCTAGCGTGGACTTCGCGGGCGGTGATCGGGGCCAGCACTTTTGCTGTCTCAGCCCCCTCGCATTGGTTGAGATAGCGCGAGAGGGCGTCCTCAAGGCCGGGATCGGTATCACACAGGCAGATCGAAAACGGGTCGCAAGGAGTGGATGTCGAGGCGGGCGGCACCGCAGATGCCAGAGACCGCAGCACATCCAGGTCCAGTGGGAAGACAAGTGCCGTGTAGGGGTGTTCGGCCGATGCCTGGGTGATGCGCGAGATGACCGGGAGTGTATGGCTGACCACGAGGGACTGGCCCGCGCTGACGGTGAGGCTTCTGTGGTTTGAGCCGACGGATTTTGCGCCCTGCAGAATCAGACATAACAAAGGTCTGTAGACGGTCGACTCCAGCCCCGTGCTGGCGTGGAGGCGCAGCATATGCGTGTTGCTGGCGTCGTGGTGTATCGCGCCATCCCTGACCCCCGACCGATCCAGTATCGCGGTCACCTGTGCGTATAGACTCTGCTTGGCCATGCAGCTTTTCCTCAAGGGCTGCTTCGGACATAGCAGTCGGTGAGGTCTCTACATAACAGAAATCACAAGTTTCGGAGGATCAGGCAAGTATTCTGGATAATCGAGAAAGAATAACGGCGGGCCGGAGAGCATTGTGGCATCAGTGATGGTTGTGAACTTCAACAGAGGGGAGATGCACTATGATGGAAAAGGCGACGAGCCGGTGCCTCACCGCATCACCCGCCATGTCACGACGCGCGTCGGTATCGAAGAGATGTTCACGCAGAACCCCTGAAGGAGAGCGACTATGAAAACCATTCTGATTACGGGCGCCTCGTCGGGTATCGGCGAAGCCACTGCCAGACACTTTCAGGCGCAGGGCTGGAATGTCATCGCGACCATGCGAAGCCCCGACAGCACGGGCGAGCTGGCGGCACTCGACAATGTCCATCTGGCGCGGCTGGATGTGACCGACCCGGCGTCGATTGCAGTGGCGGTCAAACAGGGCATTGAGCGTTTTGGCCGAATTGATGTGCTGCTCAACAATGCAGGCTATGGCGCCTATGGCGCGCTTGAGGCGTTTTCGATGGAGCGGATCCGGCGCCAGTTCGACACCAATGTGATCGGGTTGCTGGAAGTGACCAAGTCCGTGTTGACGCATATGCGGGAGAACCGGTCAGGCACGATCATCAATATCTCCTCCATCGGCGGACAGATCACATTCCCGCTCGGCACGCTTTATCATGGCACAAAATTCGCTGTCGAAGGTCTTTCGGAAGCGCTGCATTACGAACTGGAACCGCTGGGCATCCGGGTTCGGATTGTCGAGCCGGGCATGATCAGAACGAATTTCGGTGGCAGCTCCTTTGATTTTGCACTGGATGACAGCCTGCCTGACTATGCGCCCACGGCTGAGGCCATGGGGCGGGTGTTCAGCAGGCTGGCCTCCAGCCCGTCTGCCCCTGCAACCGTCGCCGAAGTGATCTGGGAGGCCGCCAATGACAGCGGCGACCGTCTGCGCTTTCGGGCCGGGCCAGATGCTGTTGCGCTTCTGGATCAGCGGCATCAGCAGGATGACGCCACATTTATCGGTGGCATCAAGGAGCTGATGAAACCATAGTTTCAACGGTTTCGGCGCTGGCTTTCAGCGGTTGCAAAGTGACGCAGGGAGATCGGGCCGGATATCGGTTCGGGCGGGCCGTTTTACGGCTGGAACACGCGTTTCGGCGCCAGTTTACTCTTTTTTATCGCAAGACCTCTAAATTGGCTTTGGTATGTGTAGATACCATTGGCCATGGGTCCGTTCCCACTGGTCATGAATACTGCGTTTTGATCAGCTAAGGATTGATACCCGCCATGCCCCGTCCAAGTTGGCTCGAAGATCTCCTTGCTACTCTTGTCGGTGGCCGGGGTAATGACAGAATGGGCGGCACCACCGGTGACGATACCATGGATGCCGGTGAGGGAGACGATACCGTTGCCGGTGAGGAGGGCAGCGATGTCATCGACGGGGGCCTCGGCAATGACGTCATCTATGGCGATATGGGGGACGGTTTTGCGCAGGGGGCAAACGCATCACCGCTGACGCTCGACATCAACAACATCCAGAGCGTGGTCCATGACGGCAGCACCGGCTCCGTCGGGAACTATGCGATTTTCAGGGATATCGCCAAGCTTGAGGATGGCACCAGCATCTCCGGCAGGCTGATCCTGCTTGAAAAATCCAACGCCAATATGTCGGTTGAATTCGGCTATACCGCCGGCGCGGAAATCCTCTTGACCGGGAACCAGCCGGGGGATCAGGCCAAATTCCGGCTGGAGTTTTTTGATCCCATAACTGGTGAAACGGTCTATCTGAACTCGACCGCGACCTTCAACGACATTGATGACAACAGCCAAACCGGCGACGCCGAGGCGGTGATCATCGATGGCAACAGTTTCACCTCTTTTGGTATTTCCTCCGATTCCTCGCTGACCACGGGTATCGACGGAAATGTGGTCAAGGCCACCGGTTCGGAACTGAACGATTATACGGATCAGGATTCCTGGTTCTCTGCCTCCTTTGAAGATCGTTCGTCGATCGAGTTCACCCTGCAGACCCGTGTCGGATTGTCGGGTTTTACCCTATCGGGTGATATTTTGGACGATCCGGTCACCACGATCATCGAACAGGGCGCCGATACCGTGCTGGCGGGCGACGGCAATGATATTGTCTATGGTCAGGGCGGCAATGACTCCATCATGGGCGAGGAGGGGGACGACCATCTGGAGGGCGGTGATGGCGATGACGTCATGGATGGCGGCGTCGGCGCGGATACCCTGATTGGCGGCGAGGGGGGCGATACCCTCTCCGGCGGTGACGGCGATGACTATATCGAAGGTGGTGCTGGTGATGACCAGCTGTCCACCGGAATTGGCAACGACACGCTGATCGGCGGCGAGGGCAATGACACCCTGAACAACTCGGCCGGCGATGACAGCCTGGTCGGCGGGGTTGGCAACGACAGCATCGTTGCGACCGACGGTTTTGACACGCTGGAAGGTGGCGATGGCGACGACACCATGTACGGGGGCAATGACGGCGACCTCCTGCTTGGCGGCGCCGACAACGACCTGATGTATGGCGAGTCCGGCAACGACAGCCTCGACGGCGGTGATGGCAACGACGTCATGGACGGCGGCATTGGCAACGATACGTTGATGGGTGGTCTCGGGGCCGATACCATCTCCGGTGGTGACGGGGATGATTACATTGATGGCGGCGATGGCGACGACAGCCTGACCACCGGCCTCGGGAATGACACGCTGATCGGGGGTGCAGGCAATGATACCCTGCGCAACTCGGCCGGTGACGACAGCCTGGTGGGCGGGACCGGCGATGACAGCATCGTCGCAACCGATGGCAACGACACGCTGGAAGGCGGCGATGGCGCCGACACGATGTACGGCGGCAATGACAACGACCTGCTGGTCGGGGGCAGCGGCGCTGACAAGATGTATGGCGAAGCGGATGCCGATACGTTCCAGATGTCGGACGGCTTTGGCAATGACACGATCTCGGGCGGTGAGGCCGGCAATGACTCCGACCACATCGACATGTCGGCAGTCACCAGCAGTGTCACGGTCACCTATACCGGGTTTGAAGCGGGGCAGATCACCGACGGCGCCGATACGGTCACCTTCAGCGAGATCGAACGGCTGACCCTGACGAACCAGGGCGATGTGGTTGATGCCTCGGTTGACAATGCCGGTGTCAATATTGATGCCGGTGCCGGGGATGACACCATCACGCTGGGTAGCGGCCAGGACTCGATCATCGGCGGCGCCGGCGATGACCGGCTGATCCTCACCCAGGCGGGCGGCGTTGATACCGTCGGCGATTTCGATCTCAACGATGACGATGGCAATGGCTTCTACAACGATCAGCTGGATGTTTCGGGGCTGACCGGTGGCAGCGGAGTCGGCGGCGCGGTCATGACCAGCGATGTTGTCGTTTCCGACGATGGTTTCGGCAATGCCCTGCTGACCTTTCCGGGGGGTGAACAATTGGTGCTGCAGGGGGTTACGCCCGCGCAGATGAGCAGTCACAATCAGCTCTATTCAGCGGGGATCCCCTGTTTTACCCCGAATGTCCTGCTTGCAACGCGGCGGGGGGCGGTTCCGGCCGGTCAGATCCGGGTCGGCGATCTGCTGCAAACCGCTGACAACGGCTTTCAGCCGGTGATCTGGGTCGGCAAGCGTCATCTCAGCTCGGCCGAGCTGCTGCAGCGCCCGCATCTGCGTCCCTATTGCCTGCGCCCCGGTGGGATCCTCTCGCCGGAGCGTCCGATGCTGCTGTCACCCCAGCATCGCCTGATTGTCAGTGATCGCGCCCTGATGCCGGATCATTCCCGCGACGAAAAGTTCATCTCGTCGAAATTGCTGGCCGAAGCCGATCCAGACTTCACCTGCCAGATCGCGCATCACGCACCCGTCACCTATGTGCATCTGATGACCGAGCAACATGAGGTTATCTTTGCCGAAGGCATCGCGACCGAAACTTTCTGGCCCGGCCCCGAGGCCATCCGAGGCCTTTCGGTCGATGATATGCGAGAGCTGCTGACCTTGTTCCCCGACCTCGCTGCGGTGCATGGGTTGACCGGCGAGCCCGGACGTAGCCGCGTGCGCGGAGCCTATGGCGATCTTGCACGTCGATCCCTCAGGCGCCGCGACATCGGGCATCTGCACGCGGCCTGACACGGCGCGAGGGCATGGGGTGCTGACGCTCGCGCGACGCGAGGTGCCCGATCTGGGGATCGGCATGACCGCAAGGTGACCACGCCGCGTGACCGCATATCTGCTCGCAGCACATCTTTTCAAGCCATCGTCGCGTGCGGCGGGCGTCATGAGCGGATGGTGGTTGTGCTGTGGCCGTGGTCTTCGGCTCAGGGTCTATTATGCGCTGCCAAAAATGCAAAACGAGGAGATGGTCGCCCATTTGCCGCCCCCCGTTCTGACAGGAGAAAGGACTGCAAGGCGATCTTTCTGCCCAAGGGTGCGGATCAATGCGGCAGTGATTATTGAGTGAAAACAGCACCGTGCGGCACAGATGAGCCAGTTCACGCTGTGGGGTGAGCCACGCCATCTTACTCATTTCATAGGGGGTTTGGTGGAGCCTAGCGGGATCGAACCGCTGACCTCCTGCATGCCATGCAGGCGCTCTCCCAGCTGAGCTAAGGCCCCAAACCGCCGCGTTTCGTTTCCGTCTCGCGGTGTGTGACGGTGATTTAAGGGAGGCTGGCGCGGGCCGCAAGCGGAAAATGCACCATCGTCCGAGATTTTTTTGGCAGCTGAATTTCGGCTGTAATTCTGGCTGTCCGGGGGAGGTGGCAGCACCTCCCCCAAGGGCCGTGTGGCCTTAGGAGTCGTCGTCTTCAGAGGCGACGTCGGCGATATCTTCAAGCGAGACGTTGTCCTCGTCGTCATCGTCATCCAGGACATCGTCGCCCAGATCCAGATCGACGTCATCTGCATCATCAAGCACCGCGTCATCGCCGTCGGTGTTTTCCTTGGCCTTACGGCTTGCCGCGTCTTCGGCGTCGGCTTCGATCATCCGGCTTTTGCCGTTGTTCAGTTCGACCACCTCGCCAGTGTATGGGCTGATGATCGGGTTCTTGTTCAGGTCATAAAAACGTTTGCCGGTTGTCGGGCAAACGCGCTTTACACCCCATTCTTCATTGGGCATGTGGATCCCCTTGATTTTCTGCTGAGTCGGTTCGACGATTCAGGTGCCTTGCCATATGCGCCGGGTGCTGTCAAAGCCTTTGCCAAAAGGGGAGGTCGCCATGGCTGATCATCACCTGCCCGGAGATCCGCCGGTTCCGCTGACGCTGCGCCGCTCGGCGCGGGCGCGGCGGATCAGTTTGCGGATCTCCGGGCTGGACGGGCGGGTGACGCTGACGCTGCCGGCGCGGGTGCCAGAGCGAGAGGCGCTGGCCTTTGCCCAGGAAAAGGAAGACTGGATCCGCGGCCATCTGGCGCGGCACCCGGATCCCATAGAGGTAGGCTATGGCAGCCTGCTGCCCATTGACGGGCAACCGCGACGGGTGGTGGCTGGAACCGGGCGTCGCCTGCTGTTGCAGCCGGGACAACTGGCGGTGCCGGGGGCGGTGAACGGGGCGGGGCCGGGGCGCCGCATCCAGCGCTACCTGCAAGAGCTGGCCCGCGACCGGCTGGCGGCGGCGTCGGATCAATATGCGGCGGCGCTGGGCCGCAGCTATTGCCGGATCAGCCTGCGGGATACGCGGTCGCGATGGGGATCCTGTTCCTCCGATGGCGCGCTGATGTACTCTTGGCGGCTGATCCTGGCGCCACCGGAGGTGCTGCGCTACGTCGCGGCGCATGAGGTGGCCCACCTGGCGGAGATGAATCACTCACCGGCCTTCTGGGCCATCGTCCGAGAGCTTTACGGGCCATATGATGGGGCGCGTGGCTGGCTGCGCAGCGAAGGCAACCACCTGCATCGCTACCGGTTCTGACGGCCCCGGCGCGCGCGGGGGAGGGCTCAGGGCCTCACGCTGTGAGAGCTGTTGACGTGACGTGGTTTTGTGATCACAAGAACCTCATGTCCAATCCCGTTCGCCCCACCGCCGAGCCGCCCACAGGGTCCGCCCATGATCGGGTCTACCGTACCTTGCGCACGCGGATCATGCATGGCGAGATGACGCCAGGGGAGGCGCTGACCCTGCGGGGGATTGGTCGCGAGTTTGATGTGTCGATGACGCCGGCCCGCGAATCGGTACGGCGGCTGGTGGCTGAGGGGGCGCTGTTCCTGTCATCTTCGGGCCGGGTGTCGACGCCGGAGCTGACAAACGAGCGGATCGAAGAACTGGCGGCCCTGCGCGCGCTGATCGAGGTGGAGCTGGCCAGCCGGGCGCTGCCGCGTGCGCATATTGCCCTGATCGACCGGCTGCAAAGCATAAATACCAATGTGGCCGAGATGATCTCCAAGCGCGATGCGGTGGGCTATATCCGCACCAATCTGGAGTTTCACCGGACGCTTTATCTGCGGGCGCAGGCGCCAGCGATGCTGGCCATGGCAGAGACCGTCTGGCTGCAGCTGGGCCCGACCATGCGGGCCCTCTACGGGCGGTTGCGGCGGACCGAGCCGCCGCAGAACCACAAGCTGATCATTGCCGCGCTGAAGGCGGGGGATGAGCCGGGATTGCGGCTGGCGGTCCGGTCTGACGTGACCCAGGGGCTGCGGCTGCTGGCAGGGTGAACGCAGGATCTGCGGTGTCCCAATGTCGGCCGGGTGCTCCCGCCGGCTCCGGCCAATTATAACAAT